>NZ_JBWKUP010000010.1:0-289698 GCF_059420905.1 Janthinobacterium sp. GW821-FHT03C08
CCAGCGCCCGCGTTCTTGTCGCCAAACGCCGCGTTGCCCGCCACCGTCAGCGTATCGCCGGCGATCCGGTCGTCGCCGAAGTGGATGACGGCCCCCGTCGTGCCGTCATAAGTCTTGTTGACGCCGCTCATACTCACGTTCAGCGTGCGCGCGCCGATGTCGGCCGTGGTGCTGCCAGAGCTGGCGCTCAGCACGTAGTTGCCCGCATCGAGGCCAGCCAACGCAACATTCGATACATTGACGGTCTTGCCAGCCCCCGCATTCTTGTCGCCAAATACCGCATTGCCCGCCACCGTCAGCGTATCGCCGGCGACCCGGTCGTCGCCAAACGTCACGCCGGCAGCAACAGTGCCGTCATAGGTCTTGTTGACGCCGCTCATACTCACGTTCAGCGTGCGCGCGGCGATATCGGCCGTCGTGCTGCCGGCATTCGCGTTCAGCACGTAGTTGCCCGCATCGAGGCCACCCAGCGCAACATTCGATACATTGACGGTCTTGCCAGCGCCCGCATTCTTGTCGCCAAATACCGCACTGCCCGCCACCGTCAGGGTGTCGCCAGCGATCCGGTCGTCGCCGAACGTCACGCCGGCAGCAACGGTGCCGTCATAGGTCTTGTTGACGCCGCTCAAGCTGACATTCAGTGTGCGCGCGGCGATGTCGGCTGTCGTGCTGCCACTATTGGCGTTCAGCACATAGTTGCCTGCGTCCTGTCCTGTCAGATGCCCGGTGGAGACCTGGTAATCCACAACCTTGCCATTGCCGGCGTTCTTGTCGCGGAAGCTGCCCAGCAAGCCGGCCATGGCGACCTGGTCGCCTGATACCAGGCCTTCGAAATAGCCATTCAGGGTGGCGTTGGTCGTGCCGTCGTAGACGCGGCTCTGGGCACCCGAAACGCCATAGTTCAACAGGCGCGCGGAGATGTCCGCCGTGCCGTCCAGCGTGCTGCTGGCCAGGCTGTAGTTGCCGAGTTCATTGCCGCCCAGCACCAATCCGCTTGCATGCACGGCCTTGCCGCTGCCTGCATTCTTGTCAAGGAAAGCGGCACTGCCGCTGATGCTGACGTTATCGCCCGTCACCACATTGCCCAGCGTAAAGCTGGCGCCGTCATAGCCCAGCGTGCCGTCATAGACCTTGCCATTGCCCGCCATGCTCACTGTCAGGATGCGCGGCGTGATGGCGAAGGTGGTCGTGCCGCCCAAGGTGATGTCGTACTTGGCCGACCATAGCCCCGTCAAGTTGTAATTGCCCACGTTGAGCGCATTGCCGTAGCCGAGGCTGCCATTGACACCCGTGTCGCCATCGAGCAAGCCCACGTAGCCGATGGTGCCCAGGAAGGCGGCCAGCTGGCCATCGTAGACCTTGCCGCTGGCATTGTCCGTGACGTTCACCTGCAGCGGCTTCAAGAAAGCCTTCAGCATCGGCGTCGTGTAGCCGTCGTAGATGCGCCAGACGCTGCTGAAATCGTAGCCGTTGAAGCTGCCCTGCTGCTGCATCTGGGCTGTCGTGCGGCCGCTGGCGCCGCCCTGGTCCATCTGGATGCCGGCCGTCTCGTAATTCCAGAAGGCAAATGACACAACCGCGCCCGGGTCGGCGCGGCCCACCACGCCGCCCGCCGTGTTGGCGGCAAAACCGTTGCCAGACACGGCACCGCTGCTGTAGACATTGCTGGCACTGCTGCCCGCCACGCTCCAGCCGATCAACCCGCCCAGGTTTTCATGGCTTAGCGCCGGGTCGCTATTGGCCGCTGCGCCGACGGCGCCGGTGGCGTAGGCATTGCTGATGGTGCCGCCATTGCGCCCCACCAGGCCGCCGATATTGGCCGCGCCGCTGACGGCGCCCGTGGCATACGACTGGGCCACCGCTCCCTCGTTATTGCCCACCAGGCCACCCACCATGGCGCGCGTGCCCGTCACCGCGCCGCTCGCCATCGACGCCGTGATGCTGGCGCCCGCCTGGTTCAATCCCACCAGGCCGCCGATGCTGCCCGCCGCATCGGAGTTGAGGCCGCTGACCGCGCCGCTGGCACCGGAGGCCGAGATCGTCCCGCCGTTACTGCCGACCAGCCCCCCCACATTGCGCTGGCCGCTGACGGCGGCACTGCTGCTGACGTTGTCGATCGTGCCGCCAAGCACATTGCCCACCAGCGCGCCCACGTTCGCGTTGCCCGCGACGCTGCCGCCGGTAAGCGTCAGGTTGCGCAAGGTGCCGCCCTGCAGGGTGCCAAACAAGCCCACGGACGAATCGTAGCTGCGGCCATCGATGGCCAGGTTGCCGATGGCAAAGCCGGCGCCGTCAAAGACGCCGGAATAGGCCGCGCCGCCGCCGGCGATGGGGATGAATCCCTTGCCGCCATTCCAGTTTGCCGTGCCGCTGGCATCGATATTGCCCGCCAGGCGATAACTGTTGCCGAGACCGAGACTGCCGATGCCTTGCAAGCCATAGATATCGGCGATCAGGTATGGCGCGGACGTGCCGCCATCGCCGCCAGCCACGCGCAGGAAACTGGCGCCGCTGCCGATGACAAAGTTCCTGGCGCCAAATCCTGGCAAGGTGGCCCCGTTTTGTACCCAGTTGCCGCCGTCCAGGGCAAACATGCCGTCCACGGTCACGGCAGCGGTGGCCGTGATGGTGGAACCTGAATTGATGTGCAGGTCGCCGGTTCTGGCGAGCGCGCCCGATATCTGCATGCCGCCCGTGTTCGTGCCGTCGCCGATGGTCAGCGACGACGCCGAGATGCCGGCCAGTTCCGCCGCGCTCAAGCTCAGGGCCGTGCCCGACTTGGTGCCCAGGTCGATGCCGCGCGCACTGTTCAAAGGCTTGATGAGCACACTTGCGCCGCCCGCCGTGGCGCCGAAATTGATGCCGCCGGCGAGGCTGACATTGTCTGCCTGCAACGTCACCGTCTGGCCGGCGATGCCGCTGCCGATCAGCTGGCTGCCACTGCCCGACAGGCTGATGCCGCCGGCTGCCATATTCGCGAGCAGGCTCAGATTGCCATTGCCGACATTGACCACGCCGCTGCCCGTCACGCTGGCGCCGGAAAGAGAAACGTTGCCGCCATTGCTGGTGATGGCCGCATCCAGATTGACGTTCGCTCCCAGGCCGTAGGCGCCGCCGGTACTGCTGGCATCGTTGGCCGACAGCATCACGGCGCCGCCCTTGGTCGTGATGGGGGCAAACACGTTGATCGTCTCGCCCGCCATGGCGGTCAGGCCGATGCCGGTGTTGACCATGTCCACGGCACTGCTGAAGTTGATATGGTGCGTCGCCTGCAGGATCACATTGCTGTTTGCGTTGGAAATGACGCTGGCGCCGATACTGGTGCTGCCGGTTGGCGAACCATGGGTAAAATCGTCGACATTGCCCAGGCTGCCACCCGAGCCCGCCACCACCTCGATATCATAGGGGTCGAGCAGCCAGGTGCCGCGCTTGCCGCTGCCTGCGCGCGTGCCCGTATCGACCCGGATGCCGTCGACGGCCAGGGAGTGGCCCGACGTTTCGACGAAACCGCCATCGCCGCCATGGACACCGCCACGCGCGGAAATGCTGCCGTGCACCTGCGCCGACTCGGTGCCCCAAACGATGACCTTGCCGCCCTGGCCCCTGTCGGTCGCATCGGCAGCGATGCCGGCATCCTTGTTCACCACTACCTGGCGCGCATTCTGCACGGCCGCGTTCTTGCCCTGGAAGTCGCCGCCCAGCAAGACCGTGCCGCCGCCCGTGGCACCGCTGGCGTCGACCTTCGCATCGCCGAACAAGCCCACCTGGTCGCCCAGCACGGCGATTTCGCCGCCCTTGCCGGCGGCTCCCGTGGCGCTGGTGACGCTGCCCGCTTCAAGCACGGCCTTGCCGCTGGCCTTGAGCACGATCCGGCCATTCTCGCCGACGACGGCGCTGTTGGCATTGAGCACGCCGCGCTGGCTGACCAGCGCGCCGGCCAGGCCGATGCTGCCGCCCTGGGCGATGATCTGGCCCAGGTTCAGCGCCTGGTCCTGTGGCGCCGAGACCAGCACGCGCAAGTCCGGGTTGCCGGGATCGGCCAGCTGCACGCTGCGTCCGGCCGCCAGGATCACTTCCCCGTTCGGCGCCGTGATGATGCCCGTGTTTTCCACGTTCGGCGCGATCAGCAGCACTTGCCCGCCCTTGCCCGCATTGATCACGCCAGCATTGCTGACGCCGCCGGCCACGCCACCGGCCGTGAATTGGCGCTTGCCGGACAAAAAATCTTCATTCGACATGCCCAGGCTGGACGCCACCAGGCCATTCACGTCCACTTTCGCGCCCTGGCCGAAAACGATGCCGTTCGGATTGATCAGGAACACCTTGCCGTTCGATTCCAGGCTGCCCAGGATCTTGCTGGGGTCTTGTCCCGTAATGCGGTTGAGCACGGCGCTATTGCCGTTTTGCTGGATGAAGCGCGTGATTTCGCCCGCATGGATGGAAAAACTCTGCCAGTTGATGATGGTGTTGGGCGTGTTCGTGATCGAAAAGATATTGCCTTGCTGGTTGAACGTCGCCTGGCCATTGACCACCTGCGGCAAGGCGGGGTTGGCCTGCGCCGCGCCGAAGCAGCTGGCCAGCAGGAGCGCCAGCGCCGTGCGGCGCAGGGGCGGGCCGTAGGGCGGCGTCAGGACGAAGGCGGAAGCGTGGTGGACATGGTTATGCATGGTGTTCATCCTGATACTAGTAAGCCAAGGCGAGTCGGAAGTGCAGGCGGCTGGCACCGCGCCGGCCCGTGTCGCCGCCATTGACGACATGCGCGTAATCGAGTTGCAGATTGGCGTAGCGGCTCAACAGCAGGCGCATGCCGAGTCCCCCGCTGCTGATGCCTTGCGAAGCGCTTTCGCCGGGCAGCGCATGGTTGCGGCGCAGCCAGGCCGTGTCATAGAAAGCCAGCGCACGGCACTGATAGCCGGACGCCTGCGCGCACCAGTTCGGCGTGTACAGTTCCAGGTTCAGGCTGGCACCGGAATCGTTCGCCACTTCGCGCTCGTCAAAACCGCGCACCGAGGATGCGCCACCGGCGCCGAACTGCTCGCCTGGCACCAGCGCGTCGGGCGTGACCTGGGCGTTGAACAGCCCGCGCCATTGCCAGTCATCGGCCAGCACGCGGCCCGAGGTGACGCTCAGGCGCAAGGTGTTATAGGCGGCCTTGGCATGCGCGCGCACGCGATCGAAATCGGCTTGCGCACCATGCTTGCCGCCGGCAATATTGTGTGCGAACGTCAGCGCCACGCTGGTTTCGCCCGTGGGCAGGGTCCAGGCGCCAATGTAGCTGACGCTGAGCGGGTGCACGGTGACGTCGGCGCCCAGTTCCATGCCGAACAGCTGCACGCTGTTGCGGTAAGCCTTGTAATCGATGCCATACACGAGCTTGGGTTCGAAATCGTCGCGGCGGGCAAAGTTCTGGTTGTAGCGGATGCCGGCCATGCTGCCCTGGCCGCTGACGGCCAGGGCAAAAATGCCGGCCGAGACACTGCCCGAATCGACGTTCGAATAGCTGGCGAAGAAATCCATCGAGTCGCCCAGCGCGTACAGCGGCACGTGGTAGCCGGCGCCATACACGCCGACCTTGTCCGGCTTTTCGAGGCTGCTCGTATATTGCAGGCTGGCCACATGGTCGCGCCCCCACAGATTCGCATGCTGCAGCACCACGCCCACGTGCGTCTTGCCCGTCTGCGCCGCGCCCGTATTGTCCACGTTGAGCATGGCCTTCCACGCCGCTTCGTCGGCCACCGTGACGATGGCGTCGATGGCATCCGCCTTGGCGTCCGCCTGCTCGTCGGCCTGCAGGCGCACTTCGATCTTGCGCGCCGGATTTTCATTGGCCAGTTTCAGGCTTTGCGACAGGGCGGACAGATTCGGCGTCTCGCCTTCGCGAAGAGACGGCAAGGCGCGCCGCACGTTGGCGTCGTCGACATGGACGTTGCCGCCGATGACCACCTTGCCCAGCGGCGTTTGCAGCACGCTCAGGCGCACCACGCCCCGATCCAGCTCCTGCTCGGGCAACTGCACCTGCACGGCGCTGTAGCCGCGCGCGCGGTAGGCGTTTTCCAGCGCCTCGACGGCGCGGGCGATGTCGGAAAAGTCACGCTGGCGGCCCGTGAACGGCGCCAGTAGGGCCTGCACCTGGGAGGCGTCGAGCAGGGTGTTGCCCTGAACGTCAAAACGGCTGATGTCGAAGCGCGGCACGCTGTCTTCGGCCGCCGGCGCTGCGGCCTGGTCCAGGGAAATGGCAGCGCCGGCGGCGCCGACGGCGAACAGCAGCGCGGAACCCGCAAGCAGGTGCACCAAACGATATGTCATGTGAAGGATTTCTTGTCTAACCGGACCCGTGCGCGGCCCAGCAGGCGCCAGCGGCAGCGTGTCCAGCAATGGATTGAAGGCAAATTTTAGACGGCTTTTAGTTTCCAGTCAGAAATTTCTGACGTTTTTTCCCCATTTTCGTCGCAGCGCAGCATACATCGTGCATACAAGGATGAAAGATAATTTAATCAACAACATTTTCTCCGTCGCCAGCTACCTATTTGCTATCCAGTGCCGTCACGCCATCCCAGTCGGCCGCAGGCGGCGTGCGGCAGTAGGCTTCCACGCGCGCCGCATACAGGCGATACAGGCCGTCGTCGGGGAAATCCGCCTGCAATTGCCCTATCAGCGCGGCGGCAGCATGCCAGTCGCGTGCGCGCAGCCGGGCCAGTGCCTCGTGCCAGCGCCCGAGCTGTGCCAGTTCGGCTGCAGTGGCGTCGGACAGCAGACAGCGCGGTTCGAAGATGGCCACCGCTTCCTGCTTGCCCAGCACCCTGACCATGTCCAGTTCGCGGTACAGGAATTCGGGCGCCGCCGCGCGCGTGGCCGGTCCCGCGACGATGCCCACGCCATAGCGCTTGCTGGCGCCTTCCAGGCGCGCCGCCAGGTTCACGCTGTCGCCCATCACCGTGTAGGCGCGGCGGATGCGCGAACCCATGTCGCCCACGTGCATGGGCCCCGTATTGAGGCCGATGCCGATGCGCAGCGGCGGCCAGCCCCGCGCGGCGAACTCGCCGTTCAGGCGCGCCGCGCTTTGCTGCATCAGCAGCGCGCTGGCCACGGCGCGGCTGGCATGGTCGGGGAAGGCAACGGGCGCGCCCCAGAAGGCCATCACGGCGTCGCCAATGTATTTGTCGAGGGTGCCGCCATGGCTGTCGCGGATATCGTGCGACATCGCCGTCAGGTATTCGTTGATGTATTCGCGCAGCGCCGCCGGCGACAGCTGCTCGGAGATGGCCGTGAAGCCGCGCACATCGGCAAACAGCACCGTCAGTTCGCGGTTTTCGCCATCCATGGTGTAGCGCTGCGGATTGTCCGCCATCTCGGCCACCAGTTCGGGCGCCACGTATTCGCCGAAGCGCGCCACCAGCGCGCGGCCCTTGCGCACCTCGAAAAAATAGCCCCAGGCCAGGTTGACGATGAAGAGGGCAACGATCAGCAGCACCACCACGGCGCCCCCCAGCACCACGTCGCGCACGGCGTACAGGTACAGATTGAGTGCGATGGTCAGGGTCAGCGCCCCCAGCGTGACCAGCATCACGCCGGCCGGCGGCAGCACGGCCAGAGCGCCGGCCAGCAGCACGCCGAACAGCAGGATCTGCACCAGCTCGAGCGCCAGCGCATAGTCGGGGCGTGCCTTGAAGCGCCCGTCGAGGATGGACTTGATCAGGTTGGCGTGCACCTCCACGCCGGGAAATTCGGCATTGACGGGGGTGGCGCGGATGTCGTTCAGGCCCGGCGCCGTGGTGCCCACCAGCACGATGGCGCCCTTCAGCAGCGCAGGCGCAACGCTGCCGGCCAGCACGTCGGACGCCGATACATAGCGGAACGCACCGCCATCGGGACCGCCCGTGCCGCGGTACTGCACCGTGGTGGTCAGGGCCTCGCCCACGGGAATCGCCGTGGCGCCGCGCGGCGAAAACAGCACGATGTGTTCAAGACCCGCGTTTTCCAGCTGGCGCGCCGACAAGCTGTCGGCCGTGGCCGTGAAACGGGGGGCGATGGCGCGCGCCTGCAGGTAGACGGCAGCCGTGGCCAGCGACAGCGAGGGATAGTAGCCTTCACCGATGCGCGTAAGCAGGGTCGAGGAACGCACCACGCCATCGGCATCGGTCAGCGCCGTAAAGATGCCGGCGCCTTGCGCGGCCGCCTGCAACGGCGCGATATTGGCTTCGTAGCCGCGCGCCACGTAGGCGGTGACGGCGCGTCCATTCAGGTCGGCCACGGTAAAGGCAGGCCGGGGCAGCGTTCCCTTGGTCTGGCGCCCGGAGACGCTGTAGCCCAGCACCACGGGCTGGCCGCGCATGGCGTCGGCGAACAGGCCATCGTAATCCATGGCCGGGCGCAGTTTTTCCAGCTGCGCCGGCAAGCCCGCCACGCCGGCCAGCTCGCCATGCGCCAGGCCTTGCAGCACGGCGTAGCCGGAACTGGTGTCCGCCTCGGGAAAGGAGATGTCGAAGCCCAGCGCGGCGACGGCGTAATGGCCGGTGAGCTGGCGCACCAGCCGGGCCTGAATATCGCGGCTCCACGGGAAACGCCCTACCTGCGCCAGGCTCTTTTCGTCGATGTCGACGATGACGATACGGGGATCGAGCTGCGGCGCCTCGGCACGCATGCGCCAGTCGCCCAGCATGGCGTCCAGCCGCGCGATGTTCTCATTGCCGGCCAGGCACAGGATGGCGGCAGCCATGGTCAGCAGCATGCCCAGCAGCCAGCGCGCGCCGTGCTTGCGCATGAGGGGGGCCAGCGCCGCGCGCCTGCCCCGCTTCACGGCGTGTAGCCCGGAATGGCCGCCTCGTCGACGGTATCGATCTGGCTCGGGTGCAGATGTTTTTCAGCGAAGGTCAAATACACCTTGCTGCGGATGAAGACATCGAACAGCTCCGGGTCGATATGCCCGTTCAGGCTGAAATTGCCCAGGATGCGCAGGGATTCCGACAGCGGCTTGCCCTTCTTATACGGCCGGTCGCGCGCCGTCAGCGCCTCGAAAATGTCGGCGATGGCCATCAGCCGCGCCGGCACCGACATCTGCTCCTTGGTCAATCCGCGCGGATAGCCCTTGCCATCCATGCGTTCATGGTGGCCGCCCGCATACTCCGGCACCTTCTGCAGGTGCTTGGGCCACGGCAGCGCTTCGAGCATGCGGATCGACACGCTGATATGGTTGTTGACGATGGCCCGCTCGGCCGCCGTCAGGGTGCCGGCGCGGATGGTCAGATTTTCCGTCTCGTCGGCGTCGAGGAAGTCGCGCAGCTGGCCGTCGGCCGCGCGCCAGCGGCGTTTGGCGATTTGCCGCACGCGCTCCTGGTCGGCCGGCGCCATGCTTTCGCCGCCGATGTTGACGCTGCGGATGAAGTCGCGCTCCTCGCGCAGCGCGGCCTGCTCCTGCGCCAGCGCGCTGGCGATGGCCACCGCTTGCTGCGGCAGCGCCACCTGCTGGCGCAGGGCCGCGATCTCGGCGTCGCGCAGCAGCACTTCGTAGCGCGTGTCGATCAGCGCGATGCGGTCGAAAATGGTTTCCAGCTTGGTCGCCTTGTCGACCACGTGCACGGGCGTGGTGATCTTGCCGCAGTCGTGCAGCAGTCCAGCCAGCCACAGCTGCTTGCGTTCGTTGTCGCTGAGCCGGAAATCGGCCAGCGGCCCCGTTTGCGTGGCGTGCGCGGCGTCGGCCAGCAGCATCGTCAGCTCGGGCACGAACTGGCAATGGCGCCCCGTGTACGGCGACTTTTCATCGATGCCGATATTAATCAGGGTGA
This sequence comes from Janthinobacterium sp. GW821-FHT03C08, assembly GCF_059420905.1. Classification (NCBI taxonomy): domain Bacteria; kingdom Pseudomonadati; phylum Pseudomonadota; class Betaproteobacteria; order Burkholderiales; family Oxalobacteraceae; genus Janthinobacterium; species Janthinobacterium sp. GW821-FHT03C08. The sequence continues at coordinate 9,783 of NZ_JBWKUP010000010.1, forward strand.
CGAGCGATTCGAGCAGCTCTTCCAGCTGCGAGATCAGCAACTGATTCGTCAGCGCCACCCCGGCCTGCGCCGCCAGCGCCTCGATGAAACGCTGGTCGGTGGGCGAAAATGCGCGCACCTGGCCTGTCTCGCCGTCCTTGGCATTGACCAGCTGCAGCACGCCGATCAAGTCCCCTTCGTGGTCGCTCATGGGCACCGTCAGGATCGATTGCGTGTGGTAGCCGTGATGGCGGTCGAAATCGCGCATGCCGGAAAAATTGAAGGCCTCGTCGCGATACACGTCGGCGATGTTCACGCAGCGGCGCAGGTTGGCCGCATACGCGGCCACGGACGCCAGGTTGGGCTGGGCGGCATCGTCGAACAGCGGCACGCCGGGCAAGCCGACGTCCGCGCCCTGCACGATGCCCAGGCTGTCGTTGACGCTGATGTGGAAATCGAGCTGGCGGCCATCGGCTGCCGGCCGGTACAGGGTGGCGCCGTCGGCGCCGCTCATGCTTTTTGCGAGCAGCACGATACGCTGCAGCAGCGGCCCGATATCGCGCCCCTGTCCACCCTGGCCGTGCCCCAATGCGACACTGAGTTCGGTCAATTGCTCGAGCCGGTGGGCGATTTTCTCAGGGTGCAGCTGAGGCATGTGAATGGCGATCAGGTAAGGGAACAGGAAGTGGGCAAGCGCCAGTGTAACGGCCACCCCGCGCACTGTACATTACTTAGTTACAACAAAATGAAATAACTTTCCCTGTTGCAACACACATAAATGTTGGCGCCAATCTCATTAATTAGAATAGAATCAACAATAATTACACAGTAACAAGGTACTGAATGAAATTCACGTTCAGGGGGGTGCGCGGCTCCATCCCCTCCCCGGGCCCGCGCACGGCCCGCTATGGCGGCAACACCACGTGCATCGAAGTGCGCACCGACGACGACAGCCTGATCATTCTCGATGCAGGCAGCGGCATCTTTTCACTGGCGCAGCAGCTGCCGGCCGGCCAGCCGGTACATGCGCACGTCTTCATCACGCACAGCCACTGGGACCATATCCACGGCCTGCCCATGTTCTCGCCCCTGTTCGTGGCGGGCAACCGCATGCGCCTGCATGGCGCCTACGATGCCGTGGCCGGACGCGGCATCGAGCACGTGATGGCGGTCCAGCTGCAAAACAGCTATTTTCCCGTCAGCGAAGCGGCGATGGCGGCCAGCATCGAGTACCGCACCCTGTCGCCCGGCGACACCGTCGAGGTGGGCGGCGCCAGCGTGCGCAGCGCGGAGATGAACCATCCCGTCATCAACCTGGGCTACCGCATCGACTGCGCCGGCGCCGCGCTGTTTTTCAGCGGCGACCACGAACCGTTCTACAACCTGCATGCGCCCGGCCACGCCGAGCACGCGGCGTGCGAAGCGCGCAACGCGCAGCGCCAGGCCGGCATCGATGCGCTGGTCGATGGCGTCGATGCGCTGATCATGGATTGCTCCTACACGCGCGAGGAGTACCCGGGCAAGCAGGGCTGGGGCCATGGCACGTTCGACGCCGCCTTCGACCTGGCCCTGCGCTGCGGCGCCCGGCGCCTGTACTGCACCCACCACGAGCCGACGCGCAGCGACGAGCAGCTCGAAACCGTGTTTGCCGACGTGATGGGCCGCTACGCGGACCGCCTCGCCGGCCTGCAGGTCTTCCTCGCCTGCGAGGGGCTGACGGTGGAACTGGCCGGCGCATGAAAAAAGGGAGCCGCAAGGCTCCCTTTTTACTGGCGTTGGCTATCCATCACATGATGTGGTGGCCAATCCACCAGGCGATGGCCGCGACGAAGGCCGAAGCGGGAATCGTGAAAATCCAGGCCCAGACGATATTGCCCGCCACGCCCCAGCGCACGGCCGACATCTTCTGCGACGAGCCGACGCCGACGATGGCGCCCGTGATGGTGTGCGTCGTCGACACGGGAATGCCCAGCGCCGTCGACACGAACAGGGTGATGGCACCGCCCGTTTCGGCGCAGAAGCCGCCGACGGGTTTGAGCTTGGTGATCTTCTGCCCCATGGTCTTGACGATGCGCCAGCCACCGAACAGGGTGCCGAAGCTGATCGCCGTGTAGCACGAGATGATGACCCACAGCGGCGGCATGGCATCGGCCGCGCTGGAATAGCCAGCGGCGATCAACAGCATCCAGATGATGCCGATGGTTTTTTGCGCATCGTTGCCGCCGTGGCCCAGGCTGTATGCCGCGGCCGACAGCAGCTGCAGGCGACGGAACCACTTGTCGACCTTGCGCGGCGTCGAGCGCACAAAAATCCACGACACCAGCAGCATCATGATGGAGCCGAAGATAAAGCCCAGCAACGGCGAGATGACGATGAAGGCAACGGTCTTCCACAGGCCGGCCGATACCAGCGCGCCGGTGCCGGACTTGGCGACGGCGGCGCCCACCAGGCCGCCGATCAGGGCGTGCGAGGATGACGAGGGAATGCCGTAGTACCAGGTAAACAGGTTCCAGAAGATGGCGCCCATCAGCGCGCCGAAGATCACGTACTGGTCCACCACCGTGGGGTCGATGGTGCCCTTGCCCACCGTGGCGGCCACGGTCAGCTGGTGGAAGACGAAAATGGCGACGAAGTTGAACGTGGCGGCCATGGCGACCGCGGTCTGCGGCTTCAACACGCCCGTCGAGACCACCGTGGCGATCGCGTTGGCGGCATCGTGGAAGCCGTTCATGAAGTCAAACAGCAGCGCGAGGACGATCAACAGGCCTAGCACGTAGATGCTGATTTGTATGGTCATTATATGTTCTTTTCTGATTCTGGTTCAGGACAGGCCCAACGCTTACGCGTTTTCGACGATGATGCCTTCGATAATATTGGACACATCTTCGCAACGGTCGGTCACGGTTTCCAGAATTTCGTAGATCGCTTTCAGCTTGATCAGGTTGCGCACATCCGGTTCGTCGCGGAACAGCTTGGACATGGCGGCGCGCATCACATGGTCGGCATCCGATTCCAGGCGGTCGATCTCTTCGCAGATGGCGACGATCTTGCGCGAGTTGTCCATGTTGTGCAGCATGGCGACGGCGTCGCGCACTTTCTCGGTACAGGCCAGCACCAGTTCGGCCAGGCGCTTGGCTTCCGGCGTGACGGCCTTCAGGTCGTACAGCGACACGGTTTGCGCCGCGTCTTCCAGCAGGTCGAGGATGTCGTCCTGGCGCGTGATCAGCTGATGGATGTCGTCGCGGTCGATCGGCGTGATGAAGGTCTTGTGCAGCATTTCCACGGTGGCGTAGGTGACTTTGTCCGCCTGTTTCTCGATGCTTTCGATCGCATGTACGCGGTTTTCCAGGTCATCGAAATTGGTCATCAGGCCGAGCATCTCTTTGGCGCCCTTGACGCACAATTCCGCGTGCTGGTTAAACAATTCAAAAAACTTGCCCTCAGTGGGCATCAAGCGTCCAAACATGTCATTCTCCGTTAAGCATTGAGTCGTGTTATTTACTACAGAAAGCCGCCCCGTATGAGGGGGCGGCCGATGGAATTGCCAGTGCTGCTGAGTCTTAGTCGCCTTGGTAAAGCGCCAGGCCACCACTGTAATTGCCAAATTTGGTGTACTGCCCCATGAAGGTGAGGCGGATGCTGCCGATTGGACCGTTACGTTGTTTACCGATGATGATTTCGGCCGTTCCCTTGTCTGGCGAGTCGGGGTTATACACCTCGTCGCGGTAAATGAACAGGATCACGTCGGCATCCTGCTCGATAGCGCCCGATTCGCGCAAGTCGGACATCACGGGACGTTTATTCGGGCGTTGTTCCAGCGAGCGGTTCAGCTGGGACAGCGCGATCACGGGGCAGCCGAGTTCTTTTGCCAGGCCTTTCAAGCCCCGCGAAATCTCGGAAATCTCCGTGGCGCGGTTGTCGCCAGGGGTATTGGCCGACATCAGCTGCAAGTAATCGACGATGATCAGGCCCAGCTTGCCGCATTGGCGCGACAAACGGCGCGAGCGGGCGCGCAATTCGATGGAGTTCAGCGCCGGCGTTTCATCGATGTACAGCTGCGCATCGTTCATCTTCTGGATGGCATTCGTCAGGCGTGGCCAGTCTTCGTCGTTCAGGCGGCCCGTGCGCAGGCGGTGCTGGTCCAGCTGCCCGACGGAGCCGAGCATACGCATGGCCAGCTGGGCGCCGCCCATCTCCATCGAGAACACGGCCACGGGCAAGCCGCTGTCGATGGCCACGTTCTCGCCGATGTTGACGGAAAACGCCGTCTTGCCCATCGACGGACGTCCCGCCACGATCACCAGGTCGCCCGGCTGCAGACCGGAGGTCATGCGGTCCAGGTCGATGAAACCGGTGGGCACGCCCGTGATTTCACTCTGGTTGTCGCGGCTGTACAGTTCGTCGATGCGCTCGACCACCTGCGTCAGCAAAGGCTGGATGGCGGTCCAGCCCTGGGCGCCGCGCGCGCCCTCTTCGGCGATGGCGAAAATCTTTGACTCGGCCTCGTCAAGCATCTGCTTGACTTCCTTGCCCTGCGGGCTGAAGGCCGTGCCGGAGATATCGTCGGCGACGGTGATGAGTTTGCGCAGCACGCCGCGGTCGCGCACGATCTCGGCATAGCGCCGGATATTCGCGGCCGATGGCGTGTTTTGCGCCATGGCGTTCAGGTAAGCGAGTCCGCCCACATCCTCGGCCTTGCCGAGCTGGGTCAGGGTTTCAAAAACAGTAATGACATCGGCTGGCTTGGAAGCGTTAACCATCTTGACGATTTGCTCGAAGATGATGCGATGGTCATAGCGATAGAAATCCTCCGCATGCATGAAATCGGCGATGCGGTCATACGCGGCATTGTCGCGCAGCAGACCACCGATGACGGATTGTTCTGCTTCGATCGAATGCGGCGGAATACGGAGGGAATCCAGTTGCGGATCAGAGGGGGCGTTCATGGCGCGAATTATACCCGCTTCGGCGTGCTGGCAAAAATAAAGGGCTGAAATTGAGCGAAAAAAAGGCCACAAAAAAGCCGGGCGAACCCGGCTTTTCATAGTGCGGCAGCGCGTGCGGGCCAGGCCCGCAGACGATTACGCGTTCGCGTCTGGTACGACAGCGATAACAACTTCCACAACCACGTCGGTGTGCAGAGCAACCGAAACGTTGTGCTCGCCAACGATCTTCAACGGGCCGGTAGGCATGCGGATTTGTGCTTTTTCAACAGCAAAACCTTGCTTGGTCAGCGCTTCAGCGATGTCGAAGTTGGTGACGGAACCGAACAGACGGCCATCGACGCCAGCTTTTTGAGCAACTTGAACGGTCAGACCGCTCAGTTTTTCGCCTTGGGCTTGCGATGCGGCCAGTTTGGCAGCTGCAGCTTTTTCCAGTTCGGCGCGCTTGACTTCGAATTCAGCCACGGCGGTTGCCGTAGCACGACGTGCCAGGCGTTGCGGGATCAGGAAGTTACGTGCGTAACCGTCTTTGACTTTGACGACTTCGCCGAGGTTACCGACGTTTACAACTTTTTCTAACAGAATGATTTGCATAGTTCTTCTCCAGGAATATCTGACCGATTAAGCGTGGTGCAGATCGGTGTATGGCAGCAGCGCGAGGAAGCGAGCGCGCTTGATTGCGGTGTCGACTTGGCGCTGGTAGTGCGCTTTGGTACCGGTCAGGCGTGCTGGCATGATCTTGCCGTTTTCCTGGACGAAGTCTTTCAGCGTGTCGACGTCTTTGTAGTCGACTTGCTCAACGTGAGCTGCCGTGAAGCGGCAGAACTTCTTACGTTTGAACAAAGGGTTTTGCTGTTTGCGTTTTTCTTTAAGCTTGAGCTTATTTTTGTCGAACTTTTTACCGAATGCCATGTCAGGCTCCTGTATCTAAAATGCGCTAGTCGGGAATGACTGCACTAAAATCAATGATGTGAAACACCAAACTCTTGCTGTTGCGGCTCTTTCTGGCCAGGAAACCCGTGAACTGATACACCCCACCCAAGCTTGCCTGGCTGAACCGGCCTGAGATTTCGCCAGCGGCTAGCGCGGCAACATCAAACTCGGTCAAACGGGCAATTCCTGCTTCCATCTGCTGCGAACTGTGTTGCAATACTGCATTCACAATCGGCAGCCCTGCCGGGGTATAGCGCAATATTTCGCGCTCGGCAATGATGGCGGTTACTTGTAGCTGGTTCAGCGCACGATCCTGGTCAAAAATTAAGCGGCTGCGGCTGGAGCGGCTGCTGGTGCTTCGGTGCGGTGGCTTTTGGCCGCGTCTTCGCGTTGTACCGATTTCATCATCGGCGAAGGAGCTGTTTCAGCTTTCTTCATTTTAACGGTCAGGTGACGCAACACGGCATCATTGAATTTGAATGCTGTTTCCAACTCGACCAGGGTCTCGTTGTCGCATTCGATGTTCAGGCAGATGTAGTGTGCTTTAGGCAGCTTTTGGATCGAGTAAGCCATTTGACGGCGGCCCCAATCTTCCACGCGGTGAACCGAACCGCCGCGGGTGGTTACGCTGGCTTTGTAGCGTTCGATCATCGCGGGCACTTGCTCGCTTTGGTCCGGATGGACGATAAAGACTATTTCATAATGACGCATGCAAACTCCTTCAGGTCGGATTGATAATCGCCCACCCCGGCGTCAAGACGGGTGTGGGAAGGTCAGCCGAAGATTATAACCGCCTTTTGCGAACTATTCAATGATTGCTTGCGCCGCGCCTGCCGGCCGCCACCTTTCTTGCCCCGATAGCAGGTTTTCTTTGAAAATCGGCGAAAAAGCCCGAAATCCCCTTGCATAGTGGGCGATACTGTACAAAAATACAGACTGTTCATATAGACAGCATTTTAGTATGCACCCACCGCTCATGATCAAGCTGACAGCACGACAAGAACAAATCCTGAACCTGATCAAGGACGCGATTGAAAATACGGGCTTTCCTCCCACCCGTGCCGAGATCGCCAATGAATTGGGCTTCAAATCGGCCAACGCGGCCGAAGAGCATTTGCAGGCCCTGGCCCGCAAGGGCGCGATCGAGATTTCGCCCGGCACCTCGCGCGGCATCCGCCTGATCGGCGCGGCGGCCGAAACGCTGCCGGCGAAGGTGCCGGCAGCGCTGCTGATGTCGCTGCCCCTGATCGGCCGCGTGGCAGCCGGTTCACCCATCCTGGCGCAGGAAAACCTGGAAGCGAGCTACAACGTCGACCCGGCCCTGTTTTCGGCCAAGCCCGACTTCCTGCTGAAGGTGCGCGGCTGGTCCATGCGCGACGCCGGCATCATGGATGGCGACTTGCTGGCCGTGAAGAAGGTCGACAGCGCCAAGAACGGCCAGATCGTCGTCGCCCGCATCGGCGACGAAGTCACCGTCAAGCGCTACAAGAAGACGGGCTCCGTCATCGAACTGCTGCCGGAAAACCCCGACTTCAAGGTCATCACCGTGTCACCGGAAGATGAATTTGCCCTGGAAGGCCTGGCCGTGGGCTTGATGCGCAGCTGGCATTGATTGAACGCGCCCTCATAAACCTACTGCGCAGCCCACTCTCGGGCATCCGTTGCTCGCTAGCTGGGCGCCCCCCGTACAATGTACAGCTCCGCTACTCAACCCGATATTGGGCTTGCCCGCTACGGTTTCTGAAGGCACGAAGACATTACCATTGAACGGCGAAAAACAAAGGGCCGCAACAGCATGACTGTTGCGGCCCTTTTCATTTGTCCGGCAACTTAGACATCAAGTGCCTGGCGGAAATCCTCGAGCAGATCCACCTCGTCCTCGATGCCGACGGAGACGCGGATCAGCGATTCGGCGATGCCCATGCTGGCGCGGCGCTCGGCCCCCATCTCATAGAAAATCGTGTGGGCGACGGGAATGACCAGGGTGCGCGTGTCGCCCAGGTTGCTTGCGGGAATGGCCAGATTCAGGCGGTTGAGGAAATCGAAGCAGTCGATGCCATCCATCAACTCAAAGCTGAACAGCGAGCCATAGCTGCGGAACAGCTCGCTGGCCAGCGCATGCTGCGGGTGCGACGGCAAGCCGGGATAATGCACGGCGGCCACGCGCGGGTCGGCGGCCAGTATGGTGGCCAGCGCCAGGGCATTCGAGCAGGTGCGGTCCATGCGCAAGGCCATGGTTTCCGCGCCGACGGCGATATGGTGCGCCGCTTCCGGCCCCAAGGAGGCGCCGAAGTCGCGCAAGGCCTTGGCGCGGATTTGCGCAATGCCCCATTGCGCGGGCGCCGCCTTCTTGTAATTCTCGAAAATATTCGGATACTGCGTCCAGTCGAACACGCCCGTGTCCGTCAAGCTGCCGCCCAGCGCATTGCCGTGGCCGCCGATGGATTTCGTCAGAGCGTTGACCACCAGGCCCGCGCCCACGGCCTTCGGACGGAACAGGTAGGGCGTCGTCATCGTATTGTCGACGATATACAGGATGCCCTTCTCGCGGCACAGGTCGCCGATTTTTTGCAGGTCGGCGATCTGCGTGCGCGGGTTGGCGATGGTTTCCACGAAAACAATCCGCGTCGTCGGCGTGATGGCGGCCGCCACGTTGGCGACATCGGTGGCATCGACGAAGGACACGCCTATGCCCTGCCCCGTCACCGTTTGCCACAGGCTGTTGGTGTTGCCAAACAGGAATGCCGACGACACGACGTGGTCGCCCGCGCGCAGCAGCGACTGCACCACGGCGCCGATGGCGCCCATGCCGGTGGCGAAGCACAGGGTCGCCACGCCGTCTTCCATCTTGTTGACCTTGTCTTCCAGCGCGGAAACGGTCGGGTTGCCCTGGCGGCCGTAGCGGAAGCCCGGCTCCTTGCCCTGGAACACGGACGCGAGCTGGCGCGCATCGGCGTAACCAAACGCGACGGAGGTGTGCACGGGCTTGTGCAGCGAGCCATGCTCGATGCCCTTGCGGCGGTCGTTATGCAGGATGGTAGTGGTAAAGCCGTAGTTTTTTTTATCGTTCATGATCGCGGAGCAAAAAAAGCCCGGCGCTAGCCGGGCAAGATAATTACGCTTCTGTCGTTGCCAGGTTCAGGTTCAGCTGGGAACGTGGCGTGTCTTCCGGCGCTGCCGCCTTCGGATGGTGGCGCGCATATTCCAGGCGGTCCAGGTATTCCTGCGACACGTCGCCCGTCACGTACACGCCGTCGAAGCACGAGGCCTCGAAGCTGGTCAGGGCCGGGTTGACGTCGGCGATGGCCTGCTTCAGCGCGCCGATATCCTGGTACACCAGGTAATCGGCCGTGATTTCGCGGCACACTTCTTCCGTCGTGCGGCCGTAGGCGATCAGCTCGTCGCGTGTCGGCATGTCGATGCCGTACACGTTCGGGAAGATGACCGGCGGCGCGGCCGAGGCGAAGATGACCTTCGTTGCGCCCGCTTCGCGCGCCATCTGCACGATTTCGCGGCTGGTGGTGCCGCGCACGATGGAATCGTCGACCAGCAGCACCACTTTATCCTTGAATTCGGACGGGATGGCGTTGAGCTTCTGGCGCACGGACTTCTTGCGCGCCGCCTGGCCCGGCATGATGAAGGTGCGGCCGATGTAGCGGTTCTTGATGAAGCCTTCGCGGTACTCGATGTTCAGCGCCATGGCCAGCTGGATGGCGGCCGGACGCGAGGAGTCGGGAATCGGCATGACCACGTCGATATGCACGCCTGGCAGCTCGGTGCGGATCTTTTCGGCCAGGTATTCGCCCATTTTCAGGCGCGTGGCGTACACGGAAGCGCCGTCGATGACGGAGTCGGGACGGGCCAGGTAGACGAATTCGAAGACGCAGGGATTCAGGCTGGCATTGTCCGCGCATTGGCGGCTGTGCAATTGCTTGTCGGCATCGATGAAGACGGCTTCACCGGGGCCGATGTCGCGCACGAAACGGAAGCCCATGCCTTCCAGGGCCACGGATTCGGAGGCGATCAGGTACTCGGTGCCCTGCTCGCTTTCATTGATGCCCAGGCACAGCGGACGGATGCCGTGCGGGTCGCGGAAGGCCAGCAAGCCCACGCCGGCAATTTGCGCCACGGCAGCATAGCCACCCTTGACGCGACGGTTCAGCACGGTAACGGCCTTGAAGATGGCGTCCGGGTCCAGGTTCAGGCCCGTCGTCGCTTCCTGGATTTCATGCGCCAGCACGTTGAGCAGCACTTCCGAGTCGGAATCGGTATTGATGTGGCGGCGGTCGTTCTTGAACATTTCCTGCTTCAACTGTTCCCAGTTGGTCAGGTTGCCATTGTGCGCCAGGGTGATGCCGAACGGCGCATTCACATAAAACGGCTGTGCTTCCTCTTCGCTCGACGAACCGGCCGTCGGATAGCGACAGTGACCGATGCCCGAATTGCCTTGCAGCGAACGCATGTTGCGCGTACGGAAGACGTCACGCACGAGGCCATTGGCCTTGTGCATGGAAAACATACTGCTGTGATTGGTCGCAATCCCTGCCGCATCCTGACCGCGATGTTGCAAGAGCAACAATGCATCATAGAGCAATTGATTGACAGGTTGATGGGAAACGACGCCGACGATGCCACACATGGTGTGCTCCTAAACTGTGCTACTGATTTTAAAAAAAATTCAAAATTTCACATGCTGCGCGTAAGCGGCAGGCAGATAAGGCTTGATGGCGCGCGCGCCCTGCTCTGCAAGCGGGCTGAGCAGCGCGTTCTTCCAGAATGGCTGCTGCGGGATGGACGTCATGCCACACAAGATGACGGCGGTCAGCACGATCACAAGGCCCCGCGCCACGCCGAACAGGCTGCCCAGGGTGCGGTCGGCCAGGCTCAGGCCCGTCACCTTGACCAGTGCGTCGACCGTCATGGACAGCAATCCCATCAAAATGCGCACGCCGATGAACAGCACCACGAAGGCCAGCAACAGGCGGACGGCTTCGCCCGGCACGGCTTCCGGCAGGAATTTCGCCAGGGTGGCGCCATACGCGTTGGCAATGACGAAAGCCACGATCCAGCTGACCAAGGACAGTATTTCCTTGACCAGGCCGCGCATCATGCTGATCAGCACGGACGTCACCAGCACGAACAGCACCAGATAATCGAAAATCGTCACGCCCGTTCAGCCTTGCAACATCACGCCGGCACCAGGCTGCCGCCCAGGCCCAGCTTTTGCAGCTTGGCGCGCGTCTTTTCCGCGTCTTCGCGGCTGCCGAATGGCCCCACGCGCACGCGGATGCGTTCGCCAGCGGGGCTGGAGACCTTCTGCGTGTACGACTTGATGCCCGCTTCGCGCAGTTTTTCCTGCAATTCGTCGACCTTGTCCTGCGTTGCCAGTGCCGCCACCTGCACCACGAACTTGCCGGAGCCGGCGTCATGGGCTTTCTCCTGCTGCTTGTCTTGCGGCTTGCCTTCCAGAATCGCCAGCGCGCGCGCAGCATCGTCGGCCGACTGCGCCGGCTTGGCAGGCTTCGGTTCAGGCTTGGCTTCCGGCTTGACCTCATGCTTCGGTTCAGGCTTGGGCTCGTGTTTCGGCTCCGGCTTGGTTTCGTGCTTCGGCTCGGGTTTCGGTTCGGGTTTCGGTTCCGGTTTCGGTTCCACCTTGACCGGCTTGGGCTCAGGCTTGGGCTCGGGTTTCGGCTCGACATAGGCCGGCTTGAGCGGCGCAGGCTCGGCGGCAGCCAGCACGGGTGCCGGCATCGGCTTGGCCGCAGGCGGCAGCGGCGCGTCGACGATTTCCTCGGACTGGTCCAGGCCATTCGATGCGGCCCGGGCCGGGACGGCCGGCACGGGCGCCGGTGCAGCCTTTTCCTTTGACGGAATATCGATGGCGATATCGTTGAACGGTGCTTTCGGCTCGGAATCGAGCAGCATCGGCAAGCCGACGGCCACGCCCAGGGCCAGGGCGACAGCCCCGACGAGGCGGCGGCGTGCGCGTTTTTTCTCTGGCAAGACCGGGTCCGGCGCTTCCTTGCCGCCACGGCGGGAGCCGCCGCCACCGGCCGTGTTGGCGGCCCGTTTGCGGGTCGGCGACTGTGCTTCGCCAGGGACATAAAAGCCGCTGTCTTCGCCAGAGGATTCTTGCTTGTTTTTAAACAGTTTCGAGAACAAGCCCATGCGTGATTTTCAGTCGAGTGCGTTTCAGTGAAGAGAGGATTTCCGGGCCTTCATCACACCAGCGACGGTGAGGAAAGAACCAAAGACCACAATTCTATCATTCTCACCGGCCCGGCTCATTGCATTTGCAAAAGCTTGTGCCGGATCATCGAAAATAGATACGGTATGCTCGCTGCTGTCAGGCTTGCCTTCCAGCATGATCTGCACCTTGGCGGCCAGTTCGGAGGCCGTGGCCGCGCGGGGCGAGGGCAGGCCCGTCAGGCACCAGTGGTCGACGTGCTCGCCCATCGCGGCGAGGACGCCATCGATATCCTTGTCCTGCATGGAGCCGAAGACGGCGTAGGTGTACGGGTGGAAACCCATATTGCCCAGGTTCTGGTTCAGTGCCGACGCCGCATGGGGGTTGTGCGCCACGTCGAGGATCACGCTGGGGCGGCCTGGCAGGACCTGGAAGCGGCCCGGCAGTTCCACCGTCACAAGGCCCGTGCGCACTTCCTGCGCGCCCACGGGCAGTTTCAGCTTCAGCACTTCCAGCGCGGCCAGCACGGCCGTCGCGTTGAGGATCTGGTTGGCGCCACGCAAGCTTGGATACGCCAGCGAATTGCGGCGCTGCTCGCGCCCGCCGTAGTTCCACTGCTGCTTGTCGCCCGAATAATTGAAATCGCGGCCCATCAGCCACAGGTCGGCACCGATGGCCTCGGCATGGTCGATCAGCGACTGGGGCGGCACGGGGTCGCTGCAGATGGCCGCCTTGCCCGGACGGAAGATGCCCGCCTTTTCAAAGCCGATGGCTTCGCGCGTGTCGCCCAGGTAATCCGTGTGGTCGATGTCGACGCTGGTGACGATGGCCACGTCCGCGTCGATCACGTTGACGGCGTCCAGGCGCCCGCCCAGGCCCACTTCCAGGATGGCCACATCGAGGTTGGCCTGCGACAGCAGATGCAGGATGGCCAGGGTGGTGAATTCGAAATACGTGAGCGGCGTTTCGCCCCGCACGGCTTCGACGGCATGGAAGCTGGCGACGAGCTGCTCGTCGCTGGCCATCTCGCCCAGCACGCGCGCGCGCTCATTAAAATCAAGGAAGTGCGGCTTGATGTACAGCCCCACTTTGTATCCGGCGCGCAACAGTACGGATTCCAGCATGGCGCAGGTGGACCCCTTGCCATTCGTGCCCGCCACCATGATCACGGGGCAGGTAAAAGCCAGCTGCATGCGCGCCTTGACGGCTTGCACGCGGTCCAGGCCCATGTTGATCTGGGTTTCCGAATGGCGGGTTTCCAGCAGGGCGAGCCAGTCCGGCAAGGTGGTGGGGAGGTTTTGCATGGGAGACTTCTTGATGAGGAGACAGTGCGCGAGGCGCGCAGACGGTGTTGCGTGGCAACCAGGCGGGTCCGCAGGACACCGCCCGGCCTGTTACTTTGGCGTTACGCCAAGACTTCGACGGCCTGGTTCTGCAGCAAGGCCAGCAAGCGGGCGATTTCTTCGCGCATCTTGCGGCGGTCGACGATCATGTCGACGGCGCCCTTGGTGACGAGGAACTCGGCACGCTGGAAGCCTTCCGGCAGTTTTTCGCGCACGGTGTTTTCAATAACGCGGGGACCGGCAAAGCCGATCAGCGCCTTCGGTTCGGCGATGACGACGTCGCCCATGAAGGCGAACGAGGCGGACACGCCGCCCATGGTCGGGTCAGTCAGCACGCTGATGAACGGCAATTTCTTTTCCGACAACTTGGTCAGCATGGCCGTGGTCTTCGCCATCTGCATCAGCGACAGCAAGCCTTCCTGCATGCGCGCGCCGCCGGTGGCGGTGATGCAAATGAACGGCACTTTCTGTTCCAGCGCGATCTGCGCGCCGCGCACGAATCGCTCGCCGACGACGGAGCCCATGGAGCCGCCCATGAATTCGAATTCGAAGCACGCCACGACCACTGGCAGGCTCATGATGGCGCCGCCCATGACGACCATCGCATCCGTCTCGCCCGTCGCTTCCATGGCGGATTTCAGGCGGTCCGGGTATTTCTTGCTGTCCTTGAACTTCAGGGTATCGACGGGCAGGATTTCCTGGCCAATTTCATAGCGGCCGCCCGCGTCGAGCAGGCTGTCGAGGCGCTCACGCGCGCGGATGCGCATGTGATGGTCGCATTTCGGACACACGTGCAAATTCGATTCCAGGTCCGTACGGTACAGCACGGCTTCGCACGAGGGGCACTTGACCCACAGGCCTTCCGGCATGGTCTTGCGCGCGGCAGCATCCGAACGCTGTATGCGCGGTGGCAGCAGTTTTTCCAACCAACTCATATTTTCTCCTTGGGCCCTTGTAGGGGTAGCGTCGGTGGACGCCCCCGGCAGACGGTCAACGGCGACGCCCCGCGGGACGCCACCAAAAATTTTATCTATTGCACAATAACAGGCAAATCAGTGGCCGAAGTGTAGCCGTTTATCGCCGGGCTGTCGAACTTTGCCGCCAACGCATCTTGCGTAAACGGCAAGCTTGCTCAGGCGTCCAGTGCGGCGCGGATGCCTGCCGTAAAGCTACGCACGGCATCGACGGCGCCCCCTTCCGGGGCGTTTTCAATTTCCTGGATGATGCGGCTGCCGATGACGACGGCATCGGCCACCTTGGCAACGGCCTTGGCCGTGGCGCCATCGCGGATGCCGAAGCCCACGCCGATGGGTAATTTTACATGCTGGCGGATGGCCGCGAGGCGTTCGGCCACCTGTTCCGTATCAATGTTACCCGCTCCCGTGACGCCTTTCAGCGATACGTAATAGCTGAAGCCGCCGCCAACCTTGGCCACTTGCGCGATACGCTCTTCGGTCGAGGTGGGCGCCAGCAGGAAAATCAGGTCGAGACCGGCCTCGCGCATGGCGATGGCGAATTCCTCACACTCTTCCGGCGGATAATCGACGACGATGGCGCCGTCGGCGCCGGCCGCTTGCGCTGCATCAATAAACGCGGCGCTGCCGATGCGCTCGATCGGGTTTGCATAGCCCATCAGCACCACGGGCGTCGTCTGGTTCGTTTCGCGGAACTGGCGCACGTAGCCGAAGACGTCGTGGATGCCGACATTGAATGCCAGCGCCCGCTCGCAGGCGCGCTGGATGACGGGGCCTTCGGCCATGGGGTCGGAAAACGGCACGCCCAGTTCCAGCACGTCGGCGCCGCCCTCGACAAGCGCGTGCATCAGGGGCACGGTGGCGTCGGGGCCGGGGTCGCCGGCGGTAATGAAGGTGACCAGGCCGGTCTTGTTGTTCGATTTGAGATTGGCAAAGGTGGGGGCGATACGGGACATGGTGAGCTTTCTTGGTGATGGATATAGGAAATAATTTCAACCCAGGAGCAAAGACCGGGGTCGGCCCCTGAGGGTCCGACCCCGGCCGTTATTGGGGTCTCAGGAGAAATTGAGTCCCATGCGTTCCGCCACGGTATGCATGTCCTTGTCGCCACGGCCCGACAGGTTGGCCAGTACAATTTGATCTTTCGGCAAGGTGGCCGCCAGCTTGGCCGCATAGGCCAGTGCGTGCGACGATTCCAGGGCCGGGATGATGCCTTCGATATGGCAGCAGTCGTGGAAGGCTTGCAGCGCTTCGTCGTCCGTAATGGAGACGTATTGCGCGCGGCCAGAATCTTTCAACCAGGCATGTTCCGGTCCCACGCCCGGGTAGTCCAGGCCCGCGGAGACGGAATGCGTCTCGATGATCTGGCCGTTCTCGTCCTGCAACAGATAGGTGCGGTTGCCGTGCAGCACGCCCGGGAAGCCGGCCGTCAGCGAGGCCGAGTGCTTGCCCGTGTCCAGCCCTTCGCCAGCCGCTTCCACGCCGATCAGCTTGACATCCTTCTGGTCGATGTACGGGTAAAAGATGCCCATGGCGTTCGAGCCGCCGCCGATGCAGGCCAGCACGTAGTCGGGCTGGCGGCCCGTCATTTCCGGCATCTGCACGAGGCATTCCTCGCCGATGACGGACTGGAAATCGCGCACCATCATCGGGTACGGATGGGGGCCGGCGACGGTGCCGATGATGTAAAAGGTGTTTTCGATATTCGTGACCCAGTCGCGCATGGCTTCGTTCAGCGCATCCTTGAGGGTCTTGGAACCGGATTCAACGGGCACGACGGTCGCGCCCAGCAACTTCATGCGGTACACGTTCTGCGCCTGGCGCTTGACGTCTTCGCTGCCCATGTAGACCACGCATTCGAGGCCGAAGCGGGCGCAGATGGTGGCCGTGGCCACGCCATGCTGGCCGGCGCCTGTTTCGGCGATGATGCGCGGCTTGCCCATGCGCTTGGCCAGCAGGGCCTGGCCGATCACGTTGTTGATCTTGTGCGCGCCCGTGTGGTTCAAGTCTTCGCGCTTGAAATAGATCTGCGCGCCGCCCGCCATCTCGGACCAGCGCTTGGCGTGGTAGATGGGCGACGGGCGGCCGACGAAGTGTTTCAGCTCGTAGCGGAACTCTTCGAGGAATTCCGGGTCGGCACTGTAGCGTGCATAGGCGTCCTTCAGCTCGGCCAGCGCATGCGTAAGCGTTTCGGCCACGAAGGAGCCGCCATAGGGGCCGAAGTGGCCGCGCGGGTCGGGAAACGGGTAGTCGGTGGCGTGGAACAATGCGGCGGCTGCGCCGGGCGCTGTGGTGTGGTCATTCATGGTGATTTCCTCTGGCAATGATGGCATCGGCATCCTGCACCGCGGCGATAAACGCGCGGACACGGGACGCGTCCTTGATGCCCTTGGACGCTTCGACACCACTGCTGATGTCGACGGCGTAAGGGCGCACGCGCACCACTGCGTCAGTCGCGTTTTGTACGCTCAAGCCACCACTTAAAACGACCCGAGGCGCGAGTTCTTCTGGAATGAGGGACCAATCAAATACCTTTCCTGCACCGCCATACGCATCCACATAGGTATCGAGCAAGAGGCTCGAGAACAAGGGACTGGCGGCGCGATAGCGCTGTTCGTATTCTAGCAAATCTTCAAAGGAGGTGTCGGGTTTGACGCGGAACACTTGCGTAAACGGCGTATTCACGGCGCCGGCCAGCGCGGCGCTGTGCTCGGGCGTCTCGTCGCCATGAAATTGCAGCAGAGATAAAGGCGCCACGGCCCTGGTTGCCCGTACTTCTTCCACCGTGGCATTGACGAACAGGCCCACCGTCGTCACGTAGGGCGGGATGGCGGCGATCAGGCTGGCGGCCTGCGCGGGCGTCACGTAGCGGGGGCTTTTCGGATAAAACACGAAGCCGATGGCGTCGGCGCCCGCCGCCACGACGGCGGCGATGTCTTCGACGCGGGTCAGGCCGCAGATCTTGATGCGTGTGCGTGGCATGCGATTCCTTTATTGATGCAGATCAAAACCAAGGCAAGGCGCTACTACTGTCTTGCGGCAAGTCCCATTTCGGATCGTAATCGATCTTCGCCAGGTACAGGCCATCGGGCATGAAGGTGGGCGCGGCCGCATGGCGGTCACGGCTTTCCAACAAATGCCCCAGCCATTCCGGCTTTTCCCGCCCCGTGCCGATGTAGACGAGCGAGCCGACAAGGTTGCGCACCATGTGATGCAGGAAGGCATTGGCCGTAATCGTAAAAATCACGCAATCGCCGCGCCGCTCGATCCGGATGTCATGCATGAGCTTGACGGGCGACTTGGCCTGGCACTGGGCGGCGCGGAAGGCCGTGAAATCGTGCCAGCCCAGCAGTGGCGCCACGGCCTGGCGCATCAGGTCCACGTCGAGCGGACGGAAAAAGAAGCCGGCGCGCCCTTCCACCAGCGGCGAACGGGTGGCATTGTTGTACAACACATAATGGTAGGTGCGCGCGCGGGCGCTGAAGCGGGCGTGGAAGAAATCGTTGACGGTGGGGTCGCCGGGCAGTTCCTTGGCCCAGCGCACGGCGATGGATTTCGGCAAGAAGGCGTTGACGCCGCGCACCCACGAGTGCACGTCGCGGTTCAGCGCCGTATCGAAGTGCACGACTTGCTCGAGCGCATGCACGCCCGTATCCGTGCGGCCGGCGCAGGTGGTGGCCAGGCGCACGCGGGCAAACTGTTCCAGCGCGTTTTCCAGCTGGTCCTGCACCGTCTGCCCGTCTTCCTGCTTCTGGTACCCATGCCAGGCCGTGCCGTCATACTGCAGGCCCAGGGCGATACGCTTCAATGGCGTTGCTGTCGTAATATTTTGCATCGAAGCATTATACCGGCGCAAAGGCGGCCCCGCCTCCCGACGACACCAGCGCCTGAGACGGCGTTCAGGGCCAGGCGCGCGGTCGAAGACAGTACGAATAGTACGGCGAGACCGTGCAACGCAGCCATGGACGTCGTATCTGGTGCTTAGCTCAGAAGTGCCTTCATTGTATTGGCCTTGGCAACCTGCTCTTCGCTGCCGCCCTTGATGACCTCATCGATCAGCTCGCGCGCGCCTTCCTTGTCGCCGATTTCCTGGTAAGCGATCGCCAGGTCCAGCTTGGTATCCATTTCCATGTGAATGGCCGACAGCGGGTCGTCCACGCCGGCGCTGGCCGTCTTGCCGTCGTGCAAGTCCAGGTCGATGCCGGACAGGTCGAATTCCTGCGCGGGCGGGATGGCTTCCGGCAAGGTGGCCGGCGCTTGCGCGTCGTCAAACAGGCTGTCGATCGACGGCTCGGCCGCCGCGACGGGCGCCGCCGGTGCCGGCGCTGCGGCCGCTGGCGCCACGGGCTCGTCGAGGTCGAAATGGGCCAGGTCCACATCCTTCAGGGGATCGGGCAGCGGCGTCAGGCCCGCCCCCAGTCCATTCACGGGACCGGCTGGCGGCTCCAGGTCAAGGCCGAAATCCATGCTGGCGTCATACTGCGCATCGTGGGCTTCGCGCACCACGGACGCAGGCTGGGCGTCAGGCCCCGGCATGACGATGGGGTCGCTCGTCGAGACGGGTTCGAAATCGAGGCTGTCGAGGTCAAAGTCGAGCGGCTCGCGCGTATCGCGGGCCGTCACGGAGGAGACCGGCTCGGCCGGCGCCAGGTCGGCCAATGGCGCAGGCGTCGACAAATCATCGGGCAAGTCCATGCTGTGGCCACGCACGTCGCCGCCGGCACCCTTGCTCAGGCTGACGACGGCGTCGTCTTCCGTATCGCCATACAGGGGGTTGGTGGGGTCGAGCGCCAGGCCCAGCGCGGCTGCCTGCGGCCACTCCTCGCCCTGGCCCCGCGTCATGCTGTACAGCTCGCTTGCCTGGTCTTCGAAGGCACGCACGTCATTGCGCGCCGAATAGATTTCCAGCAGCTTCAGGCGTGCAGCATGGCGTTCCGGGTGCAGGCGCAGGGCTTCCTTGAGGATATCTTCCGCCTGGCCATCGCGGCCATAGGCGATATACACGTCCGCTTCGGCCACGGGGTCCGTTTCATTGCCTTCCAGCACACTTGCGCCCGCCACGGCGCCGATGCCGGCGGCGGCAGCGGCCGCACCGAACAAATGATTGCTCGCTTCGGACTGCTGGTCTTCCGGCGCCGGGCCGGCCGGCGGCGCGACGGGCGCTTCCGGCTCGAAGACAGGGGCCACGGCTTCGGGCGGGGGCGGCGCGTCCTTGCGGCGGCGCGCGACCACCAGCGCGGCCACGGCGGCCAGCAGCGCGGCGATGCCGATGCCGATGGCGCCCAGGTGGTCATTGATCTTGTCGGTAATGGTCGGCTCCAGCGGCGACGGTTTTTTCACCAGCGGCACCGGTTTGGCCTTCGGAACGGGCGGCTGCGCCTCGGCCGGCACGCTGGCGATGGCGCTGGCCGCCGCACTTGCCGCTGCGCTGGTAGCAGCCTCGGCCGGCTTGGCAGGTGCCGGCGCGCTCTTGTCGGCCATGGCCTTGCTCTTGACCGCCATCAACTTTTCCAGGTCGCTGACGTTCTTTTCCAGCTCCTTGACGCGGGCTGCCGCTTCATCGACCTGTTTCGCCTTGGCGATCTTGTCTTCCTCGCTGGCCACGGCGCTCTTGCCGGCCGACTTGGCGGCCGGTTCCGCCTTCGACAGTTTCAGCTTGTCCTGCGCTTCGCTCACGGCCGTGGGCTTTTCCTGCACTTTCGTGGCGCCGATCTTGCCGGCCGTGCTTTGCGTCGCTTGCGCCGCCTTGGCGGGCTTGCTTTGCGCCACCTGGCCCGCCAGCTTGTTGCGGTAGGCTTCGAAATCGATGGCATGCGCCGTCACCACGCCCTTCGCCTCGGCCGCATCCGTCGCGCGGATGGCCTCCGCGCCGGGCACGGCCAGGATGCGCCCGGCCTGCATGCGGTTCATGTTCTCGCCCTTGAAGGCGTCGGGATTGGCGCGGTACAGGGCGACGAGCATCATGTCGAGCGACACGCCCGACGGCTTGAGCTCGCTGGCGATGCGGCTCAGGGTATCGCCCGCCCTGACCTTGTACTCGCCCGCCGCCTTTTTCGCCGGCGCGCCATCGGCAGCGGCGGCTGCCGGCTTGGCCTTGCCCGGCTCGACTGGCGCCGTCACTTGCGCGCCGCGCGTCTGGCGCGCTTCCGGCGTATCGAGCACGAAGGCATATTCGCGCACCTGGCGCCCGCTCTTGCTGCTCAGTTCCAGCAGCAGGTCGACCATGGGTTCGGCCACCGGCTGTGCCGAACTGATGCGGATGAAGGGCTTGCCGTTGCGGTTTTCCACGGCGAACGTCAAGGCGTTCAGCGCGGGATTGAATTCCACGTTGGCCTGGCGGTAGGCGTCCGGCGGCGCCAGCTTGGCCAGCAGGCTGGCCGCTTCGCCAGGCTTGATGGCCGACAATTCGACCTCGGCGCGCAGCGGCTGGCCGGCGGCGGACAGCACCGTGATCTTGCCCAGCTCGGCTGCGGATGCCGCCGGTGACAATAACACCGCACAGGCGACAGCGCTGCTCAGTGTTTTGATGGCAAGGGAGGCGACCCGGGGACGAGTGTGTACAGGCATAGTTGGCGGCATCTTAGTTGACATGGGAAAACTGTTACTTTTCCAGAGGTATCAACATATCATCATGCCCAGAGCTATGCAAGCTCCGCATGGTTGAGCCTTGACGGGCTCAGGACGAAAAAAAAGCCGGGAAAACAGCCCCGGCTTGATCTGGATCAGCAAATTATTGCTGATTTATTGCTGTTACGCGTCCAGCAGGATGCGCAGCATGCGGCGCAGCGGCTCGGCCGCGCCCCACAGCAATTGATCGCCCACGGTGAAGGCGGACAGGTATTCGCCGCCCATGCTCATCTTGCGCACGCGGCCGACGGGAATCGTCAGGCTGCCCGTGACGGCGGCCGGCGACAGGTCGCGCACGGATGCTTCGCGCGTGTTCGGCACGAATTTCACCCATTGGTTGTTGCTGGCGATGATGTCGTTGATTTCATCGAGCGGCACGTCCTTCTTCAGCTTGATGGTCAGCGCCTGCGAATGGCAGCGCATGGCGCCGATGCGCACGCACAGGCCATCGACGGGAATTTCCTTGGTGCCAAAGTCGATGCCGCGGCCCAGGATCTTGTTCGTTTCCGCGCCCGCCTTCCACTCTTCCTTCGACTGGCCGTTGCCCAGGTCCTTGTCGATCCACGGAATCAGGTTGCCGGCCAGCGGCGCGCCGAACTGCTTGATCTCGTCCGGGGAATAGCCGTGCTGGGTGGCCAGCACTTGGCGGTCGATTTCCAGGATGGCGGACGCTGGGTTGTCCAGCAGCGCCTTGACGGAAGCGTTGATGGTGCCAAATTGCGTCAGCAGCTCGCGCATGTGCTGCGCGCCGCCGCCCGATGCCGCCTGGTAGGTCATCGACGTCATCCAGTCGATCAGGTCGTGCTGGAACAGGCCGCCCAGGCCCATCATCATGCACGAAACGGTGCAGTTGCCGCCGATGTAGTTCTTGACGCCCTTGCCCAGCGCATCCTTGATGACGTGCAGGTTGACGGGGTCGAGCACGATGACGGCGTCTTTTTCCATGCGCAGGGTCGAAGCCGCATCGATCCAGTAGCCGTTCCAGCCGCTCGCGCGCAACTGCGGGAAGACGGCGCTCGTGTAGTCGCCGCCCTGGCAGGAAATGATGATGTCGCACTTGGACAGTTCGGCGATGTTGTTGGCATCCTTGAGGATGGTTTCATTCTTCGCCATGGCCGGCGCCGCGCCGCCCGTGTTCGACGTCGTGAAAAACACCGGTTCGATGTGGGCGAAATCGCCCTCTTCCTGCATGCGCTGCATCAGGACCGAACCGACCATACCGCGCCAACCTACCAAGCCAACTAATTTCATTACCATTCCTCAAGATGAGACGGCGACTGCCGTCATTAGACTATTTTATCCCAGCGCTTTTACAACTGCATCCCCCATCGCCTCGGTGCCGACCAAAGTCGTGCCCGTTTCGTGGATGTCGGCCGTGCGCAAGCCCTGCGCCAATACTTTCTTCACAGCACCTTCGATGCGGTTTGCCTGCTCTTCGCGGTTCAGCGAATAGCGCAGCATCATGGCCGCCGACAGGATCGTCGCCAGCGGATTGGCGATGCCCTTGCCCGCGATATCGGGCGCCGAACCGTGCGATGGCTCGTACAGGCCCTTGTTGTTGGCGTCGAGCGAAGCGGACGGCAGCATGCCGATCGAGCCCGTCAGCATGGCGGCCGCGTCCGACAGGATATCGCCGAACATGTTGCCAGTGACCATGACGTCGAATTTCTTCGGCGCCCGCACCAGTTGCATGGCCGCGTTATCGACGTACATATGATCGAGCGCCACATCCGGGTATTCCTTGTGCACGTCGATGACGATGTCTTTCCAGAACTGGAAGGTTTCCAGCACGTTGGCCTTGTCCACGCTGGTCAGGCGCTTGTCGCGCTTTTGCGCGGCCTGGAAAGCCACGTGGGCGATGCGGCGGATTTCGCCTTCCGCATAGCGCATGGTGTCAAAGCCTTCGCGCTGGCCCTTGAACGGACCGTCCGGGCACTCGCGCACGCCGCGTGGCTGGCCGAAATAAATGTCGCCCGTCAATTCGCGGATGATCAAAATGTCCAGGCCGGACACCACTTCCGGCTTCAGGGTCGAGGCGCCCGCCAGTTCCGGGTACAAAATGGCCGGACGCAGGTTGGCGAACAGGCCCAGGTTCTTGCGCAAGCCCAAAATGGCCTGCTCCGGACGGAACTGGCGCTCCAAGCTATCGTATTGATAGTCGCCGACGGCGCCGAACAACACGGCATCGGCCGCCTTCGCCAGCGCCAGGGTGGCTTCCGGCAAAGGATGGCCATGGGCCGCATAGCCGGCGCCGCCCACGGGCGCTGTTTCCAGCTCGAACGATTCGCCCAGCACATTCAAGACCTTGACGGCTTGCGCGACGATTTCAGGACCGATGCCGTCGCCGGGTAAGATTGCAATTTTCATGGGGTGATCTTTAAATAACGTTGGCCAACCAGGGCTGATTGTTCAAATGGCGCTCTTCGAAGGCGCGGATGTCGTCCGCGTGGCGCAGGGTCAGGCCGATATCGTCGAGCCCATTCATCAGGCAATATTTACGGAAGGTGTCGATCTCGAACGGATAGGACACGGAACCGTTGCTGGTGCGCACGCACTGCTGCTCCAGGTCCACCACCAGCTTGTAGCCGGGGAAAGCCTTGACTTCATTGAACAGGTGCTCGACCTGGCTTTCCGACAGCACGATGGGCAGCAGGCCGTTCTTGTAGCAGTTATTGAAGAAGATGTCGGCAAACGAGGGGGCGATGATGGCGCGGAAGCCATACTGGTCCAGCGCCCACGGCGCGTGTTCGCGCGAGGAGCCGCAGCCGAAATTCTTGCGTGTGAGCAAGATCGACGCGCCCTGGTAGCGCGGCTCGTTGAGCACGAAATCGGGATTCAGCGGGCGGCGGCTGTTGTCCTGGCCCGGTTCGCCATGGTCGAGATAGCGCCATTCGTCGAACAGGTTGGGGCCGAAACCGCTGCGGTGGATCGATTTCAGGAATTGCTTCGGGATAATCGCGTCGGTGTCGACGTTGGCGCGGTCCAGCGGGGCGACCAGGCCTTCGTAAATCGTAAATTTATCCATGCTGTTTCTACTCGGTAGGACGGGCGGCGCGCTGCACCGGCCCGTCACGGTTTATTTTCCGCCGGCGCCAGTGACAACCTGGCCGACTTTCTGCACATCGCGGCCGATACCGGAGACGGTATTGCAGCCAGACAGGATGACGGTGGCGATGAGGAGGGCGAAGAGTTTTTTCATGATGATTTCTTGATAGTAAATAAGGGACCGGGAACGCTAGTGTAAACCAGTCGCACCGGTCCCTGCCGTCATCGCAAAGCCCGCACGTCGACAAAATGGCCGGCGATGCCCGCCGCCGCCGCCATCGCGGGCGACACCAGGTGCGTGCGTCCGCCCTGCCCCTGCCGGCCCTCGAAGTTGCGGTTCGAGGTCGAGGCGCAGCGTTCGCCCGGTTCCAGGCGGTCCGCATTCATGGCCAGACACATGGAGCAGCCCGGCTCGCGCCACTCGAAACCGGCATCCTTGAAGATGCGGTCCAGGCCTTCCCGTTCCGCCTGGTCTTTCACGAGGCCGGAGCCGGGCACCACCAGCGCCAGGGTGACGTTGGAGGCGCGGTACTTGCCGCGCACCACGGCGGCAGCAGCCCGCAAATCCTCGATGCGCGAATTGGTGCAGGAACCGATAAAGACCTTGTCGATGCGGATGTCGGCAATCGGCGTATTCGGTTTCAGGGCCATGTAGACGAGGGCTTTTTCGATGGCGTCGCGCTTGACGCTGTCTTTCTCGTTGTCCGGGTCCGGCACGCGGCCGTCGATGCCGACCACCATCTCGGGCGAAGTGCCCCACGTCACCTGCGGCTCGATCTCGGCCGCGTTGAGCGTGACGACGAGGTCGAAGCGGGCGCCCGGGTCCGAATGCAGGGTGCGCCAGTAGGCCACGGCGCGTTCCCAGTGCGGACCGGCGGGCGAAAACGGACGGCCCTTGACGTAATTGATGGTGGTGTCGTCCACGCCGATGATGCCGGCGCGCGCACCCGCCTCGATGGCCATGTTGCACACCGTCATGCGTCCTTCCATCGACAGGGCGCGGATGGCCGAGCCGCCGAACTCGATACAGTAACCCGTGCCGCCAGCCGTGCCGATCTTGCCGATGATGGCCAGCACGATATCTTTCGCCGTCACGCCGGCCGGCAGAGCGCCGTCGACTTGCACCAGCATGGACTTGGATTTCTTTTGCAGCAAGGTCTGCGTGGCCAGCACGTGCTCGACTTCGGACGTGCCGATGCCGTGCGCCAGCGCGCCGAAGGCGCCGTGCGTGGACGTGTGCGAGTCGCCGCAGACGACCGTCATGCCGGGCAGGGTCGCGCCCTGCTCGGGGCCGATCACATGCACGATACCCTGGCGCTTGTCGTTCATGTTGAAGTAGGTCAAGCCATAGTGCTTGGCGTTCTTGTCCAGGGTTTCCACCTGCAGGCGCGACACGGGATCAAGAATGCCGTCGACGCGGCTGGTGGTGGGCACGTTGTGGTCGGCCACGGCCAGGTTGGCGGAAACGCGCCACGGCTGGCGGCCCGCCACGCTCAAGCCGTCAAAGGCCTGCGGGCTGGTCACTTCATGCAGCAGGTGCCGGTCGATATACAGAATTGTCGTGCCATCATCGTCGGCCCGAACAACGTGGGATTCCCAAAGTTTGTCGTAAAGCGTCTTCATCATGATTTATGCAGCGTTGCCACAGCCTGTTTAAGTGATCTGTCGTACTGATCGAAGGGATCGGCAATGATTATGCCATATATTGTGCAATGCAGAAGCAAAAGCCGCCCCAGCGTGGGATGGGCGATACAAAATTCGGCCCGCATTGCGGATATGGCTAAAAAATTGCTGATACGAAAATCCGCCAAATTGCCGGCGGGGCGAATAAAAATCGAAAAAAACCGAAAAAAAAGCCCGCTGCAGGGGTCTGCAGCGGGCTTGGCGTGGGTGCCGGTGTTTCTAGGCAGCCATGCGCACACTTCCCCTGCAACCATCCATCAGGAAAGATAGGCCCACGACTAGCACCAGCTCGCCTTCGGCGGAGCGGGCGGTACCGGTAATGCCTTCCACGGTGATGGCCGTCATCGGCTTGATCACCAGGTCGGCCGTGCCATCGACGGCTTCCACGGCCAGAATGTACGGCTGTGGCGCGGCGACAACAATGCCCACGCGCTCGCTGCACGATTCGTAGCCCAGGGCGCCGGCCAGCGAGCGCACGGGCAACGGACGGCCCTGGTCCTTCAGCACGGGCGCGCCGCCCACTTCCATGAAGGTTTCCGGCAATTCGACGACGCGCTGCACCACCGCCATCGGCAGCGCCAGCGCGGCGCCCGAGGTCGACACCAGCATGGTCGGCACGATGGACAGCTCGATCGGCAGGCGGATGGCGAACTTCGTGCCCTTGCCCAGCATGGATTCGATGTGGATGGCGCCGCGGTTTTTCTCCACGGCCGTCTTCACCACGTCCATGCCGACGCCGCGCCCGGAGACGCTGGAGGCCACTTCCTTGGTCGAGAAGCCCGGCAGGAACACCAGCTGGAAGCACTCGTCGTTGCTCAATTGCGCGTTTTCGCTGATCAGGCCCTTTTGCTGTGCCTTGCTGCGCAGGAAGACCGGGTCCATGCCCTTGCCGTCATCCTGCAGCACGATCATGACGCTGTTGGCTTCCTGCCAGGCTTTCAGCGAAATATACGACTTGGCGGGCTTGCCGGCGGCCAGGCGCGCTTCCGGCGATTCGACGCCATGGTCGAGCGAGTTGCGCAGCATGTGCACGAGCGGATCGTACAGGCTGTCGACCACGACGCGGTCCACTTCCGTCTCCGCGCCCTCGATGGTCAGTTCGACATCCTTGCCCAGGTCTTTCGCCAGCTCGCGCACGAGGCGCGGGAATTTCTGGAACAGACGTCCCACGGGCTGCATGCGCGTGGCCAGGGTGGCCCGCTGCAGTTCCGTCGAATAGCGCGAGGCCCGTTCCAGGGTTTCCGCCAGGGTCGCCATCAGGGTGGCGGCCTGGCCTTCGAATTTGAATTGCAGCAGGCGCTCGAGCAGCACGGCAGCCTGGTTGGCGGCCTGCACGGATTCGCCGGCCACTTCCAGCAAGGCGTCGAGCTTGACGGCGTCGACGCGGATGCTGTCTTCCTTGACGGGCGCGGCATGGCGCACGTCGGGACGCTCCTCGCGGCGTTCCGTGCCATCCCAGGCCTTGGGGGCGGGCTTGGCGGCTGCCACAGGCGCGGCGGCAGATGCGGCCGCCGGGGCAGGCGCGGCCACGACGGCCAGCTGGCTGCCTGCCGGCACGACGGCGTTGTACATGCCTTCCCAGTCCAGGCCATCGGCGCTGGCCGTGGCAAGCGGCGCGGCCGGCGCGGCCACGGCGACTTCGGCCACGGCGGCGGGCGCCACGGCAGCAGCAGCCGGGGCCGGCGCATCCATGCCCTTGCCTTCGATGGCGTTCGTCAGGATATGTTCCAGCTCTTCCGGCATGGCCGGCAGGCTTTCCGGCGCGGAACCGTTGGCCAGTTCCGTCAGCTGGTCGGCCACGAAGCCGGACGCCTGCAGCGCCGCCTCGATGGCGATGGGGGTCACGGGCGCGGCACCCGTGCGCAAGGCATCGAACAGGTTTTCCGTCAGATGGCAGGCGGCCACCAGCGCGGGCAAGCCCATGAAGCCGGCGCCGCCCTTGATGGTGTGAAAAGAACGAAACACGGCATTCAGTGTTTCCTTGTTGTCCGGATCGCGTTCGAGACGCAATAAGTGCTCTTCAACATTAACCGCAAGATCCATCGCCTCGACGACGAAATCCTTGAGCATATCGTCCATTAGAATCCCAAATCCGCAAGAAGGTCGTCAACATTGTCCTGGTCCAGCGCCACCGACGGCACGGACGGGCCCTGCATCAGCGGCACCGGTTTTTGCGCCAGCTTTTCGCGCACTTCGGCCGGCGCGTTATCGCGCAGCAACTGCGCCAGTTCGTTTTCCACCGTCTTGGTGATGTTGACCACTTTTTTGATCAGCTGGCCCGTGATGTCCTGGAAGTCCTGCGCCATCATGATTTCCAGCAGGCGCGCCTTTTCCGCTTCCGTGGCCTCGGCCACGGCTTGCGCGAACTGGCGCGAGTCGCCGGCCAGGGCCTTGAATTCTTCCAGGCTCAGCTTGCCATCGAACAGGGCCGTCCAGCGGCTGTCCATGTCCTTCGCCTTTTTCGACAGCACATCCTGTGCCGGCATGCCTTCGTCGAGCGTGTTCAAGACCTTGTTGGCAGCCTGTTCCGTCAGAGTGGCGACGTATTCCAGGCGGTCCTGGGCGTCGACGATCTGCGACGACGCTTCCGTCAGCGCCTTGTCGTAGCCCAGTTCGCGCAGCGAGTCGTGCAGCAGGCGCACGATGCCGCCCAGGCGTTCGAACATCGGCTTGTCGGACTGGTCGACGGGGTCGGCTGCGTCGCCGGGTGCGGCCGCTTCCACCAGGGCCGGAGCGGCAGCGGCAGGCTCGGGGGCGGCAGGCGCGGGAGCTGGCACGGCGGCGCTGGCCGACACGGCATCGAACAGCGCGTCGAAATCGTCGTCCGCGATCACGGCGGGAGCGGGCGCGGCGGCAGGCGCGGGCTTGGCCGCGGCCGCGCTTTGCGCAGATACTTCATCGAATAATGCATCGAAATCATCAGCGGCGTTGGTCATATCCCTGCTTCTCCATAATTTGTCAAAATTCCGCCTGAACTGTGCGTTTTACAGACTGATACCCGCAATTTCTCGATTAAGATGATTTGAGGCAATACCGCTGCGATGGTGCGAGTGTAGCAGGGCGCCGCCCTGTTGGTAAATCTCAAAACGCGCTTCCCGCTGCAAAGCGGGCTTGCAAGAGCTTTTCCACCAGGAAATAAGTGTTCCCACTGTTGTATTTTGAAATACTACCATTGGCGTGCAGGCAAGACCACGCCTGACGCAAGAAATCCTGCCCCTGTGCGGCACGCGCAACGCCGGCCCGTGGCGGCCATGGTGGGCAAACACACGGTCTTTCTGCCAATGTTGTCTATACTGAAGGTGCAGTAGTATTGATAATTATCAAGTCTTTACATGAATACAATGCTGCCGCCACGTCTACAATAAGGGCGTTGCGCGCGCTGGTCCACCGCCGAAGGAGCTGCCATGTATAAGAAAATTCTGATCGCCACGGACGGTTCCACCGTCTCCAACCTGACCGCCTGCGCCGGTGTCGCCTTTGCCGAACAGATGCACGCCGACATCCTCGCCCTGTACGTGGCGCCCGAATACCAGTACCCGGTGTACATCGAGATCATCCCGCCCAGCTATCCCAGCGAGGAGGAGTACCGCATCGCCATGCGCAAGGCGGGCGCCGACCACTGGCAGCCGATCCTCGATGCGGCTGCCAGGCGGGGCCTGGAGGCGACGGGCCTGACCGCCTTTTCCGACAGCCCCGCCCTGAAGATCGTGGAAGTGGCCCAGCTCCAGCATTGCGACCTGATCTTCATGGGCTCGCACGGCCGCAGCGGCTGGGGCCAGCTGCTGCTGGGCAGCGTGACGAACAAGGTGCTGTCGCATTCCAAGCTGCCGGTGCTGGTGCACAGGCTGATCAAGGAACCCGCGCCGCAGTAGCGGGTCACATGGCAACAGGATGCCGCCAGCCTGCAACTGTTAAGAAAAAGGCAAAGCTGGCGCCGTTTTCAGTTAATATGACAATCTTACCCGTTTCCTAACATCGGGGGCCGCCAAGGCCCCGCCAGATCGCCCGCCTATGATACGCATTGTGATTGCCGACGACCACACCATCATGCGCGAGGGCCTGAAGCGCATCCTCGACGGCGCGCCGGACATCGACATCGTCGGCGAAGCCATCGACGGCTTCGAAGTGCTCAACCACGTGCGCCAGGGCGGCTTCGACCTGCTGCTGCTGGACCTGTCGATGCCGGGGCGCAGCGGCGTCGACCTGATCCGGCAGATCCGCAGCGAAGCGCCCAAGCTGGCCATCCTCATCCTCACCATGCACGAGGAAGAGCAATATGCCGTGCGCGCCATCCGCGCCGGGGCGCAAGGCTACCTGACCAAGGAGAGCGCGGGCACGCAGTTGGTGGGCGCCATCCACAAGGTAGCCTCGGGACGCCCCTACATCAGTGCCGAAGTGGCGGAACAGCTCGTGCTCAACATCATGATGCCGAATGAAAGCCTGCTGCACAAACAGCTGTCGGACCGCGAATTCGAAGTCTTCTCGCTGCTGGTGGCGGGCAAGTCGATCACGGAGATCGCCAACAATTTGCACCTGAGCGTGAAGACGGTCAGCACGCACAAGACGCGCATCATGCAAAAGATGGGCATGAGTTCACTATCGGAAATGGTGCAGTACGCGGTGGCCCACCGGCTGCTGTCCCCCTTCAAGACATGAGCACCCATTCCTGCGCTGCCAGGCGTAGGAACAATCCTACATCAGCTACCGCAGCTCCTACTGCCATATTCAGCCACTGCTGATATTAATTCCCCAAGGTTGTTGGCATACTGAAACCAGTCATCAAGTTGCTGGGAAGTTATTTCATCACACAGCAAGTCTTCAGCGAATTGAGCACTACCTGCCAGGACGCGCGCCGCCAGCCCTTGCGCCGTGCCCGCCGCCCGTGTGCACTCCGTCATTCAACTCTGAACTACCTGTCACCAGGAGATGAACATGCTGTCCACGCAAACGCCTGAAACCCGCCCTGCCCCAGCATCGCTGCCTCCTGCCGCCCCGATGGAAGCGGGACGCCAGCGCCAGGGACGGCTGTGGTCGAACCTGAAGGAAGTATGCGAACTGCTGCATATCTCCAGCGCCTGCACCATCGCCGCCGACGAGCTGCTGTTCCAGCACGTGCAATTCAAGACGGGGCAGCGCGTGCATACCATCGGCCAGCCCTTCGACACCCTGTACATCGTCAACTCGGGCTTCCTGAAAACCGTGCTCATCGACGAATTCGGCAATGAACAGGTGCTCAGCTTCCCCATGAAGGGCGACATGCTGGGCGTGGACGGCATCCACTCGCGCCATTATTCGTCGGAAGCCGTGGCCCTGTCCGACTGCGACCTGATCCTGCTGCCGTTCAAGAAGCTCACGGCCCTGGGCCGGGTCCACCTGGAACTGGAAAACGTCATGTACGGCGTGATGAGTCGCGAACTGGTGCGCGAGCAAGCCATGATCGGCATGCTGGGCGCCCTCAGCGCCGAAGCCCGCGTGGCGCGCTTCCTCGTCTCGCTGGCCGACCGCTTCGCGCAGATGGGCTACTCGAGCAAGCTGTTCAACCTGCGCATGACGCGCCATGAAATCGGCAGCTATTTGGGCCTGACCCTGGAAACCGTCAGCCGCACCCTGTCCGCCTTCAATGAAATCGGCCTCATCACGGTCGACCAGCGCACCATCGGTATCAAGGACCCGGATGCCCTGAAGACCCTGCGCCGCCTGCCGCCATCGCGCTCGCGCGCCAAGCAGCTGGCCGCCGCCAAGCTGAAAGCCGATACGGCAGCAGCCACCACGGCCTCCGCGCAACTGCTGGCCACCATTTAACCCCATCCCAGATTCAAGCTTGGCACAGGCTTGGCCCGGCCGAGGCGCGCAAACGCCTCGCCGGGTCTTTTTTGCGTCCCCTCCCCGCGCGCGCCGCATTGCCAGCCCCTTCCGCCCCCGTCTGCGCGCGCACCCCGCACTCCCCGAAAATAAGCCTTGCTTTTCGGGCCACATTCAAGAATAATGCAAATACGAATCATTCTCAACTGAGACAAAGAAAGCCCAACATGCAAAGCTCAAAACCAGCCTTGATCCAGGATGCCGCCACCGCCCACGTCCGTCCGCCCGTCAGCGTGGCGCAACCGGCGCGCCGCATCACCAGCGAAGCGCTGCTGCAGCAGGGCCGCGAAGTGGAGATTGAACACAGCGGCAAGATCTATCGCCTGCGCGTGACCCAGTTGAACAAGCTGATCCTGACTGCCTGACACCGCACGGCAGCCAGCCACCCCACTCGCCAGCCAGTCGCGCCCCGCGTGCGCGCCAGCCAGCCAAACCACCGCACAGGAGCGTTTGATGGCGACCGACCAACCTGCTTCGAAGTTTTCGTCCATGCAAGGGCAACAGCCTGAGTTGATGCTGTCGGCCGTGCTGCACCTGATGTCGCACTACCATGCGGACGGCGCCTGCCCGAAACTGGTCGGCGTCATCGAACGCCACCTGCAGGCGCTGTCCGGCCTGCCCGACCTCGGTCCCGTGCTGCAGGCCACCTGCCAGCAGCTGTCGCAGCAGTGGGCCGCGCTGGCGGCCCTGCACCGCCCTGCGCCTGCCAGGACCACAGTTATCGAACGCCTGACCCGCCTGCTCGGTCCCCGGCGTCCCGCCGTCCCCCAGCCCCAGTAATTGCCCCGCCCCCACTCCCTTTCACCGCCCACCAGGATATCGCCATGTGTGACAAAGACAAGTCCCTGCCCGTCATCAGCAATTGTTCCAGCGGCGCGGCCGACACGACCGCCCTTGCCTCGCGCCGCCGGCGCCTGTGGGAACTGTCGCATACCTGCCATTGCCCCCTGGTGGGCGTGGGTTTGCCGCTGGGATACTTGCGCAAGCTGGTGGGCAAGATGACGGGCGGCAGGGTCCTGGCCGACGACTACGAAGTGCACGTGGGCGCCGTGACGGAATGCGGCGCGCGCAACCGCCTGTCCGAAGCGCTGCAGAAGGAACTGGAACGCCGCTACGCGCCCGTCATCCTGCGCTTTCGCGGCGCCAAGACGACGCAGCAAGTGGCCGAACTGTGGCGCACGGCCGTCGCCAACGGCGACGTGTCGGGCGCCTTCTGGGCCGGCCTGACGCACCCGCGCTGCGACGCGGAACTGGAAGAGCAGATGTGCCGCGACCTGCACATGATCCAGCATCAGGCAGGCGCATGCGTGCGCGCCGACATGGGCAAGTTCACGGCCCTGCAGGAGGAAAATGCGCGCCTGGCGCACGAACTGGCCAGGCTGCAGCAGCGCAGCCAGGCCATGCTGCAGGAAAAGACGGGCGAACTGGAGCGCCAGGAGGCCGTGCTGCAGCGCACGCGGTTTGACTCGATCGGCAAGGACAGCATCATCGAGGACTTGCGCGGGGAGCTGGCGCAGCTGCAGGCAGCCATCCCGGCGCTGGAATCGCGCACGCGCCTGGTCGAGCGCCTGGCGCAGATGGATGAGCGGGAAAAGGAACTGCGCCAGCAAATCGCGGAATTGAAGCAGGCCCAACCGCGCCAAGCCACGGCCGTGCCGCCGCCGGCGCCGAAACTGGAAGTACCTACGGGCGGCAAGCTGAAAATGCCCATCCGCCTCGTCGATCAGAGCGTGCTGTGCGTGGGCGGGCGCAGCGGCAATGTCGCCACCTACCGCGCCCTGATCGAACGGGTGGGCGCGCAATTCGCCCACCACGACGGCGGCCTGGAAGACAATGCCAACCTGCTCGATTCGAGCCTGGCAGCAGCCGACCTGGTGATTTGCCAGACGGGCTGCATCAGCCACAGCGCCTACTGGCGCGTGAAGGATTACTGCAAGCGCACGGGCAAGCGCTGCGTCTTCATCGACAATCCCAGCATTTCCAGCCTGGCGCGCGGCTTGCAGGAAGTCAGCGGAGAAATGGAACCTGCCATGCTGAACACGGCAGACTAGGCACGGACAAGGGCGGCGCGGACAGCGCCGCAACGTCGGCGCCGCCCGCCGATGCCTTCCCGTTCAGGCCACCAGTTCGCGCGCGATGGCATCGCGCAGAATCGCGTCGTCCACCGTCGTGTCGGGCGCAAAGCGTCCCACCACCTTGCCCTCCTTGCTGATCAAAAATTTCTCGAAATTCCACAGCACGTCGCCGGGGTGTTCCTGCGTGATGCCGTAGCCGGCCAGCTTGGCGCGGAAATCGCTGCCCGGCTTTTCCTGCGCCCGCGGCTGCTCCTGCACGAGGCGCTGGTACAGCGGATGCTGGCCCGGGCCCTTGACGACGATCTTTTCAAACATGGGAAATTGCACGCCAAAGGTGCCGCGGCAAAAGTCCGCGATCTCGGCATTGCTGCCCGGTTCCTGCGCGCCGAATTCATTGGCGGGAAAGCCGGCCACTACCAGGCCCTCGGCCTGCTTGTCGGCGTAGAGTTTTTCCAGCCCTGCGTACTGGGGCGTCAGGCCGCAGGCGGATGCCACGTTGACCACCAGCACCACCTTGCCGCGATACGCGTCCAGGCTGCTGGAGTCGCCATTGATGCGGCGCAAGGGAATGTCGTAGATACTGTCGCTCATGATGGTTCTCCCTGGAAGAAACAACCATCATAGCCGCCCGCGCGCGAACGCGCTGGCGGCGCGAAAAAACTCAGTAGACGTCGCGGCGGTAGCGCCCTTCCGCGGCCAGCGCGTCGAGCGCGGGGCGGCCCAGCATCTCCTGCAGGGCCTGGTCGACGCCGCCCGCCATACCGGCCAGGCTGCCGCAGATGTAGATGGCGGCGCCCTGTTCCAGCCACAGCCTGACTTCGTCGGCATTGCCGCGCAGGCGGTCCTGCACGTAGGTGCGCTCCGCCTGGTCGCGCGAAAACGCCAGGTCCAGGCGCGGCAGGTCGCCGCTCGCATGCCAGCCTTCGATTTCTTCCCGATAGTGGAAATCATGGGCAAGGTTGCGTTCGCCAAAGATCAGCCAGTTGCGCCGCTGTCCCGCCAGCACGCGGCTTTTCAGGTGGCCGCGCAAGCCCGCGATGCCGCTGCCGTTGCCGATCAGAATCAAGGGACGCCGGGCATTGTCTTCCAGGCGGAAACGCCGGTGCTGGCGCAGGCGCAGCTGTACCACGTCGCCGACGGCCGCCTGCGCCGTCAGCCAGCCCGAGGCCAGGCCCAGGCTGCCGTCGGGATGCGCATGCTGGCGCACCAGCAAGTGCACGCTGCCATCGCGCGGGATCGAGGCGATGGAATATTCGCGCGGTTGCGCAGGATCAAGCGGCGCGGCCACCTGCACCAGGTCGCCCGACTGCCAGTCAGGCAGGCTGCCGGCCACGGGCGCCAGTTCCACGTGATAGATGGCGCCGCCCGCGCTGCCGGGATTCAGCAGCTGCCTGCGCGTCAGGCGCCACTCGCCAAAGGCGGGCGCGCTCCAGTCGGGCGCGTCGCTGGTGCCGGCCAGGTGGCTCAGGTGCTGGAACCATTGCTCGATGGCGGCGCTGGCGCTGCGGTCGACCTCGATGCGCTCGAACAGGCGCGAAGCGCCCTGGGCCGCCAGCCAGGCGTCGAGCGCGCGGCCAAAGCCGCAATACTGGCCATAGCTGCGGTCGCCCAGGGCCAGCACGGCGTAATGCAGTTGCGGCAGCGCCAGCCCGCCCGTCATCAGCCGGCCCATGAAGGCGGCCGCATTGTCGGGCGCGTCGCCTTCGCCATAGGTGCTGACCAGGAACAAGGCGCGCTCCGCTTGCTGCAGATCCACGGCCGTCAGCTCGGCGAGCGGGCACAGGCGCACGGCAATGCCGGCCAGTTGCAGGCTCTGCGCCGTTTGCGTGGCCAGTTCTTCGGCATTGCCCGTCTGGCTCGCATACGCCACCAGCCAGGGACGGCTATGGGCCAGGGCCGCCCTGGCGGCATCGGACGCGCGGCGCTTGCTGCGCGCGCGCAGCCACGGTGCCAGGCACACGCCTGCATAGCTGAGGGACAGGGCGGCCAGCATGGCCAGCCGCGTCGTATCGTGCGTAAAAATCATGGGAAATAAATCTTCATTCGTCGAGCATGGCCAGCAGCTGGCTGCTCAGAAATTCGCGGTAGCCTTCGCCGTCGCGCTGCAGGAAGCGCGCGGCCAGGCCCTGCTCTTCGGCCAGCGCCATGCCGGCATCAACGCCCAGCACCGTCAGGGCCGTCGACCAGGCGTCGGCCGCCATGCACTCGGCATGCACGACGGTGACGGACGCGAGTTGATTGGCGATCGGCATGCCGCTGCGGGGATCGATCGTATGGGAGAAACGCACCGTGCCGTCGTCATAGAAACGCCTGTAGTCGCCCGACGTCGCCACGGACAGGCCATGCAGCGCCAGCAGCATTTCCGCCGGATGCCGTGCCTTATCGGCACTATCGGCGGCGCCATCGACCTGTTCCAGCATGACCCACCAGGGCTGGCCGTCGGGCTTGCTGCCGGCGCCGCGCAGCTCGCCGCCCACTTCGACCAGGTAGTGATGGATGCCCTGGCTGTCCAGGTAGCGGGCCAGGCGGTCCACGCCATAGCCCTTGGCGATGGCGGACAGGTCCAGCTGCAAGCCGCCGGGCTGGCGCGCGCGGCGGGCCGGCAAGTCCAGTTCCAGGCGGCGGCGCTGGCGCTGCGACAGCAGCAGGGCCACCGTATCGTCTTTCGGCGGCAGGAAGCCGGGCTGGTCGTAGCGGTTGCGGGGGCCGAAGCCCCACAGATTGACGAGGGCGCCCGCGCACGGGTCATACGCGCCGCCGGACGCCTGCGCCACGTGCATGGCAAAACCCAGCACTTCGCAAAACGCCGCGGGCAGGCTGTGCCAGCTGCCCGCCCCGGCCCGGTTGAAGCGGCCCAGGTCCGAGTCCTCGTCCCAGTGGCTCATTTGCGCCACGACCAGGTCGAGCTGCTGCTGCAAGCCCTGCTGCAGGTCGGCGCTGCCGGCCCGTCCCGGCATGGCGGACTCCAGCAGGCGCACGGACCAGCTGGTGCCCATGGACAGGCCGCGCAAATCCCGGATCGCGGCGCCGGGCGGCGCGACCTCATCGGAAATATGCTGGGGCAGCAGGACCCGGCGCATCGGCAAGCTGGCGAACGGACCGCCGCTTACTGCGGCAGCACTTCCACGGAAGCCGCGTAGGTGGCACGGCGCTCCGGCATCACGGGCGGCTGGCCGGCCACGGCGGGGGCGGCCGCAGGCCAGGTGCTGCTCAGGTAATACATGCCGGCGGCCGGCAAGGTAAACGTGATCTCGCCCTTGGCATCCGTGCTCTGGCGGATTTCACCGAGCACGCCACGGTAGCGCACGCCACCTGGCACGAGGCTGAAGGCCTGGTTGGCGGCCGGCTTGCCGTCGATGAGGAAACGCCACGTGGCTTTCTCGCCCGCGCGCAAGTCGTTCGGATGGGTGACGGGCACGAATTCCAGGCCCACGCCCGTCGGCTTGAACACTTCCGTGCTCGTCTCGCCATTGCTGAAGAAGGTTTCCAGGCGCGCTGCCGTGCGCGTCACTTTCACATCCTTCGCGTCGGCCGGCACGTCCTTCTTGAAGCTTTCCTCATTGCCGCGGAAACGCTTCTGCTCGCCGTTCACCGTGTAGCTGCCCATCACGTTTTGCGACACGATGGCCGCCTTGTAGGTGCCCGGCTTTTCCATCTTGACGTCAAACACGCTGCGCAGCCGGCCCGTCAGGGTATTCGCCGGCGCGACTGGCGCGCCATCCGGGCCCGTTACCTGCAGCGCGTCCAGGCGCAGCGGCTGGTGGTCGATCTCGAACAGGCCGTCGGACACGGCGGCGTCCACCGTGACCCAGGCGTCCTTGCTTTCCACCATCGTGCTCGATGGCACCATCCAGCCGCGGTGGGCGTGGGCGTTCATGGCCAGGCCGGCCAGGGCCAGGGCGATCAGCGGTTTATTCAGTTGCTTGAACATGATGGGGGCGCCTTAAGGTTTGAGTTGGACGACGACATTGCCGAGTTCTTCCTTGCCCTTGCCAGGCACGGACTGGGCCGACTTCAGCGGCCACTGGAACGGCACGCGCACCAGTTCGCGGCCGCCCGCTTCGCGCGCCGCTTCCACCACGACCTGGTATTCGCCGGCCGGCAGCTTGTCGAGCAAGGCCTTGGCGCCGGGGAAGGTCAGCGTGTGTTCACCGGGCGCGCGCGTGGCGCCGCTGACGCCATCGACGGGCATGGCCAGGTCGCGGCCGCTCTTGCGCCACCACTGGCGCATGTCCTTCAGCCATTTTTCGCCCGCCTTGTCCTTCTTCTTCACGTCGTACAGCACGGCCAGGTTGCCCACTACCTTCTGGTCTGCCGTTTCCAGCCATGCCGCCACGTACGGACGGTGGTACTCCGCCACGTTCAGTTGCGGAATTTCAATCTTGAGGGACAGGTCGGCTGCCATCGCCGACGTGCCGATCAGGGGAAGGCCAAGCGCCAGGGAGTAGCGTAATTTCATGGTGTGCCTGTAAAAAGGAGAATAAAAACGATCAATGAATAAACAGCAAGGCGATCGCGCAGGGTATCAAGATACCGAGGCCAACCATCGGCCAGGTAAATGGCCGGTTGGCCGCGTGGAACTTCAAAATCAGCAGGCCAGTCAGGCAAAACACGAGGCAGGCGCCGGCAAAGATGTCGATGAACCAGTTCCAGGCCACGCCCGTGTTGCGGCCCTTGTGGACATCGTTGAGCCAGGACACCCAGCCCCGGTCCGTCAATTCATATTCGGCGGCCCCGTCTTCCAGGCCGATGCGCACCCAGGCGTCGCCGCCCGCCTTGGGCAGCGGCAGATACACTTCGTCGGCGCTCCATTCGGCGGCACGGCCGCCCGCATTGAGCGACCATTGCTGCGTAAGCCAGCGCTCGGCGGCGGCCGGCAGGGGCGCGTTGGCGCCGTCATGCTGGGCGGCAAAGGCGGCCAGTTGCGTGACCAAAGGGCCCGGCAGGGTCGCCTGCTGGCGCGTGATGGAGGGCTTGGCCTCGATCTGGCTGGCGTGGTTCAGGGTGATGCCGGTAATGGCGAACAGAAACATGCCCAGCAGGCAAAGCGCCGAGCTGATCCAATGCCATTGGTGCAAATTCTTCAGCCAGACGGCGCGGCTGGCGTTGTTCTTCGCCTTGTCTGCAGTGTCCGCCTTAGCCATGGACCGCTCCCGGCAGGCAGCGCGCCACGTGGCGCGACAAGTCAGTGTGCTTCATTCCCATCCTTCCATCCCGCTCCATGCCCATAGTTTCAAACAAATGATAATGATTATCATTTATTAAGTCAATACATGGGACCGTCCGCGAGGGCGGCGTTTTGTAACAACTTTGAAACATGGCGCGGCGCAGGCCGGCAAGCCCGTTACGTAAGCTGGCGTACAGAGCCGCATGCCGTGCCCGCCTATGCTTTGTTCAGGACAATCAACGGGGGAGCACACCATGCAACAGTATTCCAGCGAACAACTGGCCGGCATCGCGGCCAGGATCAAGAGCGTCAAATTCGGCATGCTCACCACCAGCGACGACATGCGCACGCTGACCAGCCGGCCCTTGACCCAGCAGCAAATCGACAATGACGGGCAGATCTGGTTTTTTGTGTCGGACGACGCCAGCTATGCGCGCGATTTGCTGAATAACCCGCAAGTCAATGTCAGCTTCGTCGACACGGGCGACAGCCTGTACGTGTCCGTCTGCGGCCATGCGCAGCTGCTGAAAGACCGCGCCAAGGCGGAAGAACTGTGGAGCCCGCTCGTGAAAGCCTGGTTCCCCGGCGGGCTCGACGATCCAAAGCTGTCGCTGATCAAGGTGACGATACAGTCGGCCGAATACTGGGACAGCAGCGCCAGCAAGATGATGCAATTCTATGAAATGGCCAAGGCCGCCATCACGGGCGAGCCGCCGAAGGACGTGGGGGAACACGGCCGGGTCGACCTGTAGCAGGATCGCACTATTTTACCCGGGTGTTATTGACTTTCATTTTAACCCGGGTAAAATTGCCTGCCTTATCCATGGAGGCCCACATGCAGACCGCTATCCCCGCCGCACCCCGCTACACCGCCTTTGCCGGCCAACGGAAAGTCGCCGCAGGCCCCTTGCACGACGTGGCGCAGTCGCTGAAGGAACTGGTGATGCGCGACCCCGCAGCACAAATCCTCATCTTTGACGACGCCAGCGGCAGCCAGGTGGACCTCAACCTGCATGGCAGCCTGGACGAGGTGCTGCAGCGCCTGCCGCGCGCGCCGGCACCGCAGGCGCCGGATGCGCCCGCTCCTGCCCGCACGGCGGGGCGGCCGAAACTGGGCGTGGTGGCGCGCGAGATCACCTTGCTGCCCCGTCACTGGGAATGGCTGGCCACGCAGCCGGGCGGCGCCTCCGTCGCCTTGCGCAAACTGGTGGAACATGCGCAGCGGGGTAACAAGGCGCAGGACGAGCAGCGCCAGGCGCGCGAAGCGGCCTATAAAGTCATGAGCGCGCTCGCCGGCGATGCGCCCGGCTTCGAGGAAGCCTGCCGCGCCCTGTTCGCCGGGCGGCAGCAGGCATTTCTGGCGTGCGTGCAGGATTGGCCAGCGGACGTGCGGGCGCACGTCCTGCAACTGGCCCAAGGAGGATGGTCAGGCGACGCTTGACGGGTCAGCGCGGATCAGACGCCCGTGCTGCCCGTCGTGTCGGGCGCATCGTCGGCGCTCTGGCGGCTCTGGCCGGCCGAGCCGGACTGGTGATGCGGCAGGCGGTCGGCACGCCGCACTTCGCCGATGGAAAACAGATCGTCGCCGATATCGATCCCTTGCTCGCTATCGACCAGCA
Source organism: Janthinobacterium sp. GW821-FHT03C08 (assembly GCF_059420905.1). Classification (NCBI taxonomy): domain Bacteria; kingdom Pseudomonadati; phylum Pseudomonadota; class Betaproteobacteria; order Burkholderiales; family Oxalobacteraceae; genus Janthinobacterium; species Janthinobacterium sp. GW821-FHT03C08. Next base: position 50,220 of record NZ_JBWKUP010000010.1, read on the forward strand.
CAAAGCTCTCGGCCGCGTCGGCCGTGCTTTGCTTGCTGCCTGCCGTGGACGGCGCGCCGCCCTGGCTATTGCCTGGCTGTGGCGTGGTGAAGTTGCCCATCATCTTCTCCCTGATCATTGACTGCGGATTGCGTGCGGAGTGCGTGCGCACAAGCAAGGGGCCGATAACCGCCGCCTTGCCGGCGCCGCTCATTCATCATAGTCCATGCCTGCTGCATTGCATCAAAATTTTGACGGCTGCAACTGCGAAATGCGCTGCACGTGACCGACCGATGCCGGGCAGGCATGCGTCGGCCATCCACCGGCCACGTGCGCCGTGCGGCCTGCCTTACTTGTTGCGCGAAGCAGAGCCCGAGCCGGAACCTTGTCCGCCGCTTTGCTTGTTGCCACTGTCGCGATTGCCGTCCTGGTTCATGCTGGCATTGTCGCGCGTGCCGCCGGAACTGGCGGCACTTTGCCGGTTGGCATCGTTCTTGTGGCTTTGGCTGCCTGCGCGGCGTGCTTCCTCGGACGTGAACTCATGCGCCGTGCCCTTTTCATGGGCAGCGCGCCCCCCTTCGCTGGCGATTTCGCGCTGCTGCGCCGGGTCCATGGACGCGAAGCCACGCTTGCTGGTATCGCTCTGCTTGCTGCCGCCGCCGCTACCGGCGCTGCTACTGGTTTTACTACCCTGCTGTTTATTGTCGCTCGATGTGGCCATGATGATCTCCTTGATCGATAGAATCAGAAAACAGTGCATGCAATTCTTCCCCGCGCATGGCAAGGGAGACGTCATATTAGTGCGCGCATGGGGTGCAAGAAATAGGAGGATGGCAAGCGCTGATGTAGGAAGAGTCCCGCCCTTGGTGGCGAAGTTACTTTCAGTTTTTTACCAAAAGTACCAGACACTCAGCAGTTACAGGGGGACGGGAAAGATGGCCGCATCGGCCGTCACGTACACGCGCTCACCTGCGGCCGGCCGCACCGCGTGGCCGCCCGTGAAGGCGCCGAACGAGGGCAGGATGGTGCGTTCCTGTCCCAGCAGGAAGCATGGCAGGCGCAGGCCGCCGCGTGCGGCGCGCAGGTGAAACACGGGATGCACGTGGCCCGCCAGCACATGGCCGGCTGCCGCGGTGTCCGGATGATGGCAGAACGACACATTTCCCACCGTGTGCGGCTCGTCGGCCATGCGGATGCCCAGCGCCGCCGCCGGGTCGCCCGCATGCTGGTCATGGTTGCCGCGCACCACCGTCAGGCGCAGGCCGGGATGGCGCGCGCGCCAGGCCAGCATGGCCGCCACGGTGGCGGGCGCGTGGGCGGCGCGCGCGTGCAGGAAGTCGCCCAGGAAGACGATCTCCTCGCTGGCGTAGGTGGCCAGCAAGGCGTCCAGCGCCAGCAGGTTTTGCGTGGTGGTGCCGCGTGGCACGGGCACGCCCAGCGCGCGGAAGGCGGCCGCCTTGCCGAAATGGATGTCGGCCACGACCAGCATCCTGCGCGCCGGCCAGTACACGGCCTTGTGCGCCAGCAGCCACAGCTGCTCTCCCGCCAGTTCCACGACGCAATGCGCTGGGCGCTGGCCGTTCATGCGGCCGCCTTTTCCAGCGCACTGACGAGGCGCGCCACCCGGTCCGACAGCTTTTCCGTCGTCAACTGTTCGCGGAAGCGCTCGACCATCAGGCCGAAGGCGAAGGGTGAAGCGCGCTCCAGGGGCTGCAGGGCAATCGTGCGGCCATGCAGCTCGTGCAGGGTGGCGCGCAGGCGCGTCAGTTCCAGTTCCTGCTCCAGCACTTCGCGCTGCGCCTGGCTCAGCAGCAAGTTGGCCGCATCATGCTTGCGGAACACTTCGAAGAACAGCGAGGACGACGCCTGCAGCTGGCGCGCGCTCTTCGGCTGGCCCGGATAGCCCTGGAACACGAGGCCGGCGATGCGGGCGATTTCGCGAAAGCGCCGCTGCGACAGTTCCGTCGCGTTCAGGCTGGCCAGCACGTCTTCCAGCAAGTGCTGCGTGCTGAACAGTGCCAGCCCGGCGCCCGTGGCCCCATCGAACAGGGGGCCGTAGTCAAGTTCGCTGGCGCCCAGCAATTCAAAGCCGTAGTCGTTGACGGCGATGGACAAGGTGGCCGGCTGCAAGCGGGCGATGCGGTAGGCCAGCAGCGAGGCCAGGCCCAGGTGCACGGAGCGGCCCGCGAACGGGTACACGAACAGGTGCCGCCCTTCCCGGCTGGACAGGGTTTCCACCAGCAGGGCCGTGCGCGTGGGCAAGGCGGACCAGCGCGCCTGGATGGCCAGCAGGGGCGCCAGCGCGCGCATTTCCGGCCCGCTGGCCCGCCCCTCCTGCGCCAGCTGCAGCTGGTCCAGCACGGCATGCGCCAGTTCCGACGACAGCGGCATCTTGCCACCCTGCCAGCGCGGCACGGCGCCCCGGCTGCCCGTTGCGCGCCGTACATACGCCGTCATCTCGTGCACGCGCACGAATTCCAGGATGCGCCCGCCAAACAAAAAATGGTCGCCCTGCCGCAGGCGCGAAATGAACGATTCCTCGATGCTGCCTATCCTGCCGCCGCTCATGAACTTGACCTGGATCGCCGCCTCCGACACGATGGTGCCGATGCTCATGCGGTGGCGCCGCGCCAGCGCCGCGTCCGGCACGCGGTAGACGCCGGCATCGTCCGGCAGCACCCTGCGGTATTCGGGATACACGGTCAGGCTTTGGCCGCCGCGCGCGACGAAGTCAAGCGCCCATTGCCACTCGCCGGGCGTCAGGTGGCGGTAGGACCACGCCATGCGCACTTCCCCGTACAGCGCCGGCGACGTAAAACCGCCGCCCAGGGCTACCGTCACCAGGTGCTGCACCAGCACGTCGAGCGGCTTGTCCGGCACGGGCCGCGCTTCCAGGTGGCCCAGCGCCAGGGCGGCGCGGGCACCGGCCGCTTCCAGCAATTCCAGGCTGTTGGTGGGCACCAGGGTGACGCGCGACATGCGTCCCGGCGCGTGGCCGCTGCGCCCGGCCCGCTGCACCAGGCGGGCGATGCCCTTCGCGCTGCCCACCTGCAGCACCCGTTCGACGGGCAGGAAATCCACGCCCAGGTCCAGGCTGGACGTGCACACGACGGCTTTCAGTTCGCCCGTCTTCACATGCTGCTCGACCCACTCGCGCACTTCGCGGTCCAGCGAACCGTGGTGCAGGGCGATCAAGCCCGCCCAGTCGGGCCGCGCATCGAGCAAATGCTGGTACCACAGCTCCGCCTGCGAGCGCGTGTTGGTGAACACCAGGGTGGTGGCGCTGCCCTCGATTTCCGCGATCAGCGGCTGCAGCATCTGGATGCCCAGGTGGCCGCCCCAGGGGAAGCGCGTGGGATTGACGGGGATCAAACTGTCGACGAGGATGCGCTTCCTGACTTTGCCTTCGACCAGCACGCCGTCATTGTCTTCGCCCAGCAGCACGTCCTGCGCCTGCACCAGGTTGCCCAGGGTGGCCGACAGGCCCCACGTCATCAGGGTTTCCTGCCAGCTACGCAGGCGGGCCAGCGCCAGCTGCACCTGCACGCCGCGCTTGCTGCCCATCAATTCGTGCCATTCGTCGACGATCACCGTTTCCAGCAAGGCGAAGCGTTCCCGTGCATCGGCCTGGCTCAGCATCAGGGACAGGCTTTCCGGCGTCGTGACGAGCACGTCGGGCCAGGCCCTGGCTTGCCTTGCCCGCTGCGCCGCGCTGGTGTCGCCCGTGCGCGCCTCGATGCGCCAGCCGGGCGCGAGATCCGCGCCGGAGGCCTGCAGGGCGCGCACCGTGTCGGCCGCCAGCGCGCGCATGGGCGTGATCCACAGCACACGCAAGCCCTGCTTGCGGCCCTTGCCCGCCAGGCGCTCGGCGCGCAGCAGGGCGCCGAACCAGACCGCATACGTCTTGCCGGAACCCGTGCTCGCATGCAGCAAGCCGGATCGCCCCTGTGCGGCCGCGCGCCAGACGCCGCGCTGAAACGGAAACACCTTCCAGCCGCGCCCGAGGAACCAGGCGTCGATGCGCTGCGCCAGCGCGCTTTTGCTCATGGGACGCCTTTCACGGGGCGCCGGCCAGCATGGCCTTCAGTGTGGCCAGGGTGTCGGCCTCGCCGATGGCCTTGTCCTCGCGCCGGCGCAGGATGCGGGGGAAGCGCACGGCGATGCCCGCCTTGTGGCGGCCGGACGCGGCGATGCCCTCGAAGCCGATCTCGAACACCATGGTCGGCTTGACGCTGCGCACGGGGCCGAATTTTTCGATGGTGGTCTTGCGGATGGCGGCATCGACCTGGCCGATCTCTGCGTCCGTCAGGCCCGAATACGCCTTGGCGAACGGCACCAGCTTGCGTTCGCCCTCCCCTTCCTCATCCCAGACGGCGAAGGTGTAGTCCGTGTACAGCGAGGCGCGGCGGCCATGGCCCGCCTGCGCGTAGATCAGCACGGCATCGACGGCGTAGGGGTCGATCTTCCATTTCCACCACGTGCCCACGTCCTTCGTGCGGCCCACGCCATACGCGGCCGACACGGCCTTGAGCATCATGCCTTCCACGCCGCGCGCCCGCGATTCCTCGCGGATGGCGGCCAGCGCGTCCCAGCTTGCCGCTTCGATGCGCGGCGACAGGCGCAGCGCGGGAGCGTCCACGGCAGCCACCAAGGTTTCCAGCAGGGCGCGCCGTTCGTGCTGCGGCAGGTGGCGCACATCCACGCCGTCGCATTCCAGCACGTCGTAGGCCACCAGCACGGCCGGCAGTTCGGCCAGCAGCCTGGGCAGCAGTTTGACAGGCAGCGTCTTGCGGCCCATGCGCTTTTGCAGGTCGGCAAACGCGGACGGCACCTCGCCCGGCTGCCAGACGAGGATTTCGCCATCGAGCACGGTGCCTTCCGGCAGGGGCAGCTGCGCCAGCTCGGGAAAGCGCTCCGTGATCAGTTCCTCGCCGCGCGACCACAGCCAGCTGGCGCCGTCGCGGCGCAGCAGTTGGGCGCGCATGCCATCGTATTTCCATTCCACCAGCCAGTCGCCGATGTCGCCCAGGATTTCCGGTCCCGCCTGCAGGGGATGGGCGAGGAAGAAAGGATAGGGCTGGCCGCCGCGCAGCGCGTGCTCGCCATCGGACTGCGCGCCGATCAGCTTGAGAAATCCGGCGCCCGTGGGGCTGACCTTGCCATCCGTCCAGCCCATCAGGCGCTGGGCGACGAGCTTGCTGTCGATGGCGGCGATGGACGCCAGCGCCCGCGTCACCAGCAGTTTCGACACGCCCACGCGAAAGCCGCCGCCGATCAGCTTGATGAGTAGAAAGCGTTCGCGCGTTTCCAGCTCGTCCCAGTAGGCCAGCAGGGCCGCGCGGATGGCGTCCGGCGGCGCGCCGCGCAGGGGCGCGATGCGCTGCTCGATCCACTCGGCCAGACCGATGTCGCTGCGCTTGCCAGGCGCGGGCAGGATCAGGGCGATGGTTTCGGCCAGGTCGCCCACGGCGTGATAGGCCTCGTCGAACAGCCAGGCGTCCAGGCCCGCCCGTTCGGTCGCGTACTCGCGCAGCAACTTGGTGGGCACGGCCTGGCGCGGCTTGCCGCCGGCCAGGAAATACACGGCCCAGGCCGCGTCCTGCGGCGCGGCGCGCTGGAAATACGCCTGCAGGGCCGCCAGCTTGCGGCTGGTGGACGTGGTCTCGTCGAGTTCCGCATACAGCCGGGCAAAGTCACGCATGGGGACCTTCCTCCGCCTGCGCCGTGGATGCCACGGGCACGCCGTCATCGGCCTCCTCGTCGCCATATTCCGTCGCGAAGCCGCCCGCCTGCCAGCCGTTCTGCTGCAGCCAGCGCACCATCACGGGGATCGCGCCATGCGTGACGATGACGCGTTCGGCCTGCGTGGCCGTGATGGCTTGCATCAGGCCGGGCCAGTCGGCATGGTCGGACAGGACGAAACCGCGGTCCACGCCGCGCCGCCGGCGCGCGCCCCGCAGCAGCATCCAGCCGCTGGCGAACGCATCGCTGTAGTCGCCGAAGCGCTTCATCCATGGCGAAGCGGCCGCCGACGGCGGCGCGATCACCATGGCCGTCTTCAGGACCGCCTTGTCCGTCACCTCGTCCACCATGACGGTGGCGGGCAAGGCCACGCCCGATTCGCGGTAGACCTGCGTCAAGGCCTGCGCCGCGCCATGGCAGATAATGGGACCGATGGCGGCGTCGAGGCCCGCCAGGATGCGCTGCGCCTTGCCGAAGGCATAGCAGAACAGCACGCTGGTGCGCCCTTCTGCCGCATTCCTGCGCCACCACTGGTTGATCTCGTCATTGATTTCCTGCGGCGCCTGCCAGCGGTAGATGGGCAGGCCGAACGTCGATTCCGTGATAAACGTATCACAGCGCACGGGTTCGAATGGCGCGCAGGTGGGGTCCGGCTGCAGCTTGTAGTCGCCCGAGGCCACCCACACGTCGCCGCCGTGCTCCATGCGCACCTGGGCCGAACCGAGCACGTGGCCGGCCGGGTGCAGCGACACGCGCACGCCATGGTGCTCGACCGTCTCGCCGTACGCGAGGCCCTGGAGGGAAACGGGGCCCAGGCGCGCGCGCAGCACCTGCGCGCCGGGCGCCGCACACAGGTAGTGCCGGTGCCCCACGCGCGCGTGATCCGCATGCGCATGCGTGATGACGGCCCGCTCGACGGGACGCCACGGGTCGATGTAGAACTGCCCCGGCACGCAGTACAAGCCTTCCTTGCGCACCACCACCATGTCGGCCATGCCCCACCCCCGAACTTGAAATCGCGTTGGAATGCTTGCAGTGTGGCAGGCTTGCGCCAGATCATTTGTTCGACAGCGCACGTTGGCGTCAAGGTCAGGCAGGCGCGACGAATTCCGCCATGAAGGTGCGCGTGGTGTTTTCCGGAAAGGCGATCGTCACCTGGTCGCCCGCCACGGACAGCACGGTGCCGATGTCGAAACGCGGCACGCGCACGCGGCTGCCGACGGCGATCAGGGGCTCGGCGGGCACGGCTGGCGCCTGCGCCTCGGCGGCATCGTCGAGGACGATGGGCGTGGCCAGTGCCGGCGGCGACAGACAATTATCACAGGTGCAACAACGTTCAAAGTCCCCCGCATCGCCAAAATACTCCAGCAGCAATTTCCAGCGGCAAAAGCCGCTTTGCGCATACGCCACCATCTGCTCGAGCGCCTCCTTGTCGCGCTCCTGCTTGTCGACATAGACCTGCGCCAGCTGCGCATACGTGGGCGCCTTGGCGGCCCTGGACGATGGCGGCTTGAGGCTGTAGCCCAGCTTGCGGTCCTGGCGCAGCAGCTTGCCGTCTTTCAACAGTTTCAAACAGACTTTCAAATGGCCCGCCGACAACGCCGGCAAGGCCGATTGCAGGGCGTCGGCGCGGAAGGTGGCCGGCAAGTCCTGCGCCGCCGCCACGATGGCGGCCAGTTCCGCGGCCGTGGGATAGTGCTTGGCAAGAAAATACTGCTGCACCCGCTTGTCTTCCTGGAAATACAGCAAGGTGCAGTCGGCGGGCAAGCCATCGCGCCCCGCCCGACCCGATTCCTGGTAATACGCTTCCAGGTTGGCGGGCACCTGCAGATGGATCACGAAACGCGTGTCGGGCTTGTCGATGCCCATGCCGAACGCATTCGTCGCCACCATGATGCGGCGCTCGCCGCCCATGAACAGTTCCTGGTGGAGCCGGCGCTCGCGCGCCGCCAGCTTGCCGTGGTAGCAGGTGACGCTCTCGCCCAGCTCTTCCAGGCGTGCCGTCAGGTCCTCGACGGCCTTCACCGTGGCCGCATACACGATGCCCACGCCCGGCGTCTCGCGCAACAGGCGCAGCACTGCATCCTGTTTCTCAGCGGCATTGGTGACCTGGATCACGCGGTAGCGCAGGTTGGCCCGGTAGATCCCCGTGTTGACGACGTGCAGCCGGGGCGCGTCGAGCTGCGCGCGGATATCGTCGATGACTTCTTCCGTGGCCGTGGCCGTCAGCGCCAGCACGGGCGGGCGCCCCAGCGCGCGCAGGGCGGCGGACACTTCCAGGTAGGCGGGGCGGAAATCATGGCCCCACTGGGAAATGCAATGGGCTTCGTCGATGACGGCCAGCACGGGCGGCGCCTGCGCCAGCAGGGCGAGAAACTCCGGCATCGCCAGCCTTTCCGGCGTGCAAAAGATAATGATCTTGCCGCCGCGCGCGATGCTGGCCAGGGCCGCGTCCTCGTCCGCGCGCGACAGGCTGCTGTTGAGCTGCACGGCCGTGATGCCCAGCGCATGCAGCTTTTCCAGCTGGTCCTTCATCAGCGAGATCAGCGGCGATATCACGAGGGTGGCGCCGGGCAGGAGCGCGGCGGGCAGCTGGTAGCACAGCGACTTGCCGCTGCCGGTAGGCATGATGGCCAAGGTATCCTGGCCGGCCAGCACGCTGTCGATGACTTCCTGCTGGCCGTCGCGCAGGCGGGCAACGCCAAAGACGGCGCGCAGCAGGCGCTGTATGTGTTTGCCGGATTTGCCCGGCTGGCCGGCCTGGCCGGATTGCTTTGTTGCACCATTCATCATTGCCATCCTGATAAAGTCCGAAAGGTCAACCGCGTTCCCGGCGCCAGGGCGCCAGGGTGCAGCTACTTTACGGCCGGGCCTGGCGCCCCGCCATAGGACGTCCGCTACAGCCCGCGTAGGACTTCAGGAAGCGAAGAGGATGGCCCAGAACAGCATCAGCAGGCCGGCGATCGACACGCACCAGACGAGCGTGCGCACGACGGGCACGCCGAACGCGTACAGGGGCAGGTAGAGCACGCGGGCGGCCAGGTACAGGGCGGCGCCATACAGCGTGAGCGCGCTTTCCTGCGCCGTGACGTGGGCGATGAGCACGGCGGCGGCGAACAGCGGCAGCGTCTCGAACAGGTTGGCCTGGGCCCGCTGCAAGCGGCCCGTGATCTTGCCCACGGGCGGACCGGCGCTGTCGCGCGCGCCCATATTGTATTCAGGCCCCGTTTCGCGCGTGCGGAACAGGGCCGGCAGGAGGATTTGCACCAGCGCCAGCACGAGGGTACAGCCGAGCATCGTCAGTTCAGGGGTCATGCTTGCCTCTGCAGGGTGAGACAGGCAGGCCCGGGATGGCGCGCGCCGTGTCAGGATTGGTCGAGTGCCGCTTGCAGCTCCATCAAGTCATACGGTTTGCGCAGGACGCTGGCGGAAAAGCCCAGTTCATCCATCGATTCCTTGCCATAGCCGGTGGAAAAGATGATGCGCATGCCCGGCTTGTCGCGCAGCACCATGCGCGCCAGCGCGATGCCGGACATGCCGGGCAGGCTGACATCCGTAAACAGGATATCGAAGTCTTGCTCGCTTAGCAACTGCCACGCGGACTCGCCGTCGGACACGCCACTCACCGTATGCCCGAGCATGCCCACCAGTTCGCAGACCATCAGCTGCGAATCGAGGTTGTCTTCCACCACGAGTATCTTCATGGATGTCGGCATGTCGCCCTGCGGTTCCGGTGCATGGCCCGTCAAGTCCAGCCCTGGCGTGCCCGCCAGCTCGAACTGGCGCGCGCGCAACTGCTGCTGGCGGTTGGCCAGCACATGGCGCAGCTTGCGCGCCAGCTCTTCGCGCCGGTACGGTTTGCTGAGCAATTCTACGCCCGCATCGAGCCGTCCCTCGTGCACGATGACATCCTGCGCATAGCCCGACGTAAACAGCACGGCGATATCGGGCTGCAACTCGCGTGCCTGGCGCGCCATGTCCGTGCTGCTGACGGGTCCGGGCATGATCACGTCCGTAAACAGCAGGTCGATCTGCGCGCCGCTGTGCAGCACGGCCAGGGCGCTTTCGCCATCCTCGGCCTTGAGCACCTTGTAGCCCAGCGCGCCCAGCATGTCGACGACGGTGGTGCGCACGCCCACGTCGTCCTCCACCACCAGCACGGTTTCCGTGCCGCCCGTGACGACGCCGCTCAATTCCACTTCCTCGTCCGCTTCGGCCATCAGGGAGCGGGGCAAATAGATTTTGACTCCCGTGCCCACGCCAGGTTCACTGTAAATACGGATATGCCCGCGGCTTTGCGTGACGAAGCCGTAGGCCATCGACAGTCCCAGGCCCGTGCCCGCCCCTTCGGGCTTGGTGGTGAAGAAGGGCTCGAAGGCGCGCTGCAGCACGGGGCCGCTCATGCCGTGGCCCGTATCGGTGACGGACAGCATCACGTACTGGCCGGCCGGCACGTCGACCAGGTTGTGCACATAATGTTCATCGAGCACGACGTTGCCCAGCTCGATGGTCAGCTTGCCCACGCCATCCATGGCATCGCGCGCATTGATGGCCAGGTTGAGGATGACGTTCTCGATCTGGCTGCGGTCGACGAGGGTATTCCACAGCCCGCCGCCGCCCACGTGCACGATATCGATGGCCTCGCCCAAGGCGCGCCGCAGCAGCGCATCCATGTTGCGCACGACGCGGGCCAGGTCGGCGACGACGGGCTTGAGCGGTTGACGCCGCGCAAACGCCAGCAGATGCGAAGACAGCTTGGCCCCCCGTTCGACGGCGGCAATGGCCGTGTCGAGGCGCTGGCGCATGAGGCCATCGCCCCCGGCCAGGTGCTGCAGTAAATGCAGGTTGCCGGAAATAATTTGCAGCACATTGTTGAAGTCGTGCGCGATGCCGCCCGTCAGCTGGCCCACCGCTTCCATCTTCTGCGCCTGGCGCAAGGCATCTTCCGCCTTGGTGCGCTCGCTCACTTCCTGTTCGACCCGGTGTTCCAGGGTTTCGTTCAATTCATGCAGCGCCTTTTCCACGCGGCGCCGGTCCGTGATGTCCGTCTTGACGGCGATCAAGGAACGCGTGTGGCCCTGCTCGTCCACGAGGCGGCTGACATTGCTCGACACCCACACTTGCGAGCCGTCAGGCTTCAGGTAGCGTTTCTCCAGCGAAAACGACTCGCCCGTTTCCACCAGGCGCTGGAACAGCACCGTGTTGCCCGGCACGTCATCGGGATGCAGGATCTCGTTCATGTTCAGGCTCAGCAGCTCTTCGGCCGACCGGCCCAGCATGCGGCACAGGGCGCCATTCACGCGCTGGAAGCGGCCATCGAGGCCCAGTTCCGACAAGCCCACGGACGCCTGGCCGAAGATGGCGGCCATGCGCTCCTGGCTGGCCATCAGTTCATCCTCGATCCGGCGCCGTTCCGTGACATCGAACGAGACACCCACGTAGCGGCGCTGCCCCGGCACGCGACCGGGCACCACTTCGCCCTGGCGCGCGATCCAGCGCACCGCGCCATCGACGGGCCGGCGCACGCGGTACTCCACGTATTCGAGCGGATTTTGTGCCAGATCAAGCTTGCTGGGACCGACCTTCTTCCAGTCGCGCTCGTCGACCAGGCTCACCAGCAACTGCTGCGTGATTTCCTGCCCGTCAGCAATGCCCCACTGGCGGCGGAAGGTGGGCGACACCACCATCGCGCCCGTTTCCGGGAACCATTCGAAGGTGCCGATGCCGCCCGCCTGCTGCGCCAGGCGCAGCCGCTCCTCGCCTTCCATGCGCTCGGTGACGTCGATGCCTTCGACGAGGATGCCCGTGACCTTGCCCTCGTCATCCTTGATGGGCTGGTACACGAAGTCGACCTGGCGCTCGCCCGTCCGGCCATCGGCCGTCTGCAGGTCCACCTTCACCTGGCGTCCCTCGTAGGCGACGCCTGTGCGGTAGACCTCGTCGAGCAGGTCGATGAAGCCTTGCGCCTTGACTTCCGGCAAGGCGACGGCGACAGGCTTGCCCAGCAGCTCGAGTTCGGGGCGTCCCACCAGGCGCAGATAGTGCTCGTTGGCCAGTTCAAACACGTGCCGCGGTCCGCGCAGCATGGCCATGAAGCTGGGCGCCTGCTGGAACAGGGCGCGCAGCAGGGCCCGCTCCTCGCCCAGGCGCCGGTTGGCGGCGCGCACGGCCTCGCCTTCCGCCTGCAGGCTGGCGTTGAGTTCGCCCAGTTCCGCCGTGGCCAGCTTCAGCTGGCGTCCCTCCTCCATGCGCGCCGTCAACTCCAGCGCCGTGCACAGCACGCCGTCGACGCGGCCGTCCGCGCCATGCACGGGGGTATAGAACAGGTCGAAGCAGACGTCCGTCGGTTGTCCATTGCGCAACAGCGGCAGACAGCTTTCGCGGTGCACCTGCGTCTCGCCGCGCAGGCCCGCTTCCAGGATGCGCGCGTTCCAGTCCCAGATCTCGGGCCACACGGCCGGCACCGTGCCGCCCAGCGCCTGCGGGTGGCGCGCGCCAGCGATCTTGACGTAGTCGTCGTTGTAGACCATCACGTGCTGCGGCCCCCACATCAGCACCATCGCCATGGGCGAATTGAGCACGATGTCGACGCTGGTGCGCAGGTTGGCGGGCCAGCCCTCGAGCGGGCCGAGCGCGGTGGCGGACCAGTCGTGCTGGCGCACCAGGTCGCCCATGATGCCGCCGCCGCGCGGCCACGACGCCTGGCTCATGGCGCCGCCACGCCGGCTTGCACGCGGACCTGGCACTGGCGCGGAATGCGCACCGTCGCCACCGTGCCCTGCGTGGCCGTCGAACTGAGTTCGACCGTGCCGCCATGCGCCTTGACGAACATGTTGGCCGTGTACAGGCCCAGTCCCAGGCCCTGGCCCGTCCGGCGCTTCTCGCCCGCCTGCTGGAAGGGTTCGAACAGGGTCGGCAGCAGGGCGGCGGGAATGACGCCGCGATTGACAATGCGCAACTCGATGCTGTCGGCGGCGCGGCCATCGAGCGCCAGTTGCACGGGCGCGCCCGGCTCGCCATGCGTGATGGCATTGCACAGCAGATTCGAGATGACTTGCGACAGCAGGCCCGCGTCGCATTGCCCGTGCAGCTCGCCGATGCTGCTCACTTCGACGGGCGCAGCCTGCGCCCCCGTGTCGAACTCGTCGACGATGGCGCGCGCCAGCGCCAGGTAATCGTGCATGCTGCTGCGCAATTCCATCGTGCCCGAGCGGATGCGGGCCAGGTCCAGCAGCTGATCGACCATGCGCGCCATGCGCTTGGCGCTGCTTTCGATGCGCTGCGCCGTGACCACCACTTTCGGATGGTCGCTCATCATCGGCAGCAGCATGGCGCCATTCATCACCACCGACAGCGGCGTGCGCAAGTCGTGGCCCAGAACGGCCGTGAACAGTTCATTCAGGTGCAGCGCATGCTTGAGTTCGTCGAGCTGGGCCGACAGTTCGCGCTTCTGCTGGTACAGCTGCACCAGCACCGCCACCTTGCTTTGCAGGGCCTTCACGTCGATGGGCTTGTACAGGAAATCGACGGCGCCCGCCTCGTAGCCGCGGAAGCTGTAGCTGGGCTCGCGCGACGCGGCCGTGAGGAAGATCAGGGGAATGCTGCGCGTGCGTTCGCTGCCGCGTATCAGCTCGGCCAGTTCGAACCCGTCCATCTGCGGCATTTGCACGTCGATCAGGGCCAGGGCCACTTCATGCGTCAGCAGCAGTTCCAGCGCTTCGGCGCCCGAGCTGGCCTTGAGGATGACAATACCGGGCCGCGCCAGCACGGCTTCGGCGGCGATGAGGTTTTGCGCGATGTCGTCAACGACGAGAATATGGATAGGAGCGGTCACGGGGTCATCTTCAGGCATCGCAACGGCAGAATGCCATCGTGTTTCGATATGGATAAGTTTGTTTCAGGCTTTGCATCGATTTTTGCATCTATATTACACGCACTGCCGTGCTCCCATTCACTTGTGCCCGCCATTGTCCAGCAGCGCCAGGCTGGCTGCCATCTGCGCCAGATCCAGCACGCGGTCCGCGCCCGCGCGCCGCAGGGCGGCGGCCGGCATGATGCCACAACTGGCGCCCTGCGGGTCCTGCACCCAGGCGCTGCCGCCCAGCTGGCGCACGCGCGCCAGGCCCGCCGCGCCGTCGGCCGACGCGCCCGTCAGGATGATGGCCAGCATGGCGCGCCGGTAGGCCAGCGCCGCCGTTTCCAGCAGCACGTCGATGGACGGGCGCGAAAAATACACGGGCGCTTCCTGCGACAGCGAAAAGCAGCCGTCCGGCTCGACTTGCAGGTGATAGTCGGGCGGCGCGAAATACACGGTGCCCCCCTGCAGCGGCTCCTTGTCCTGCGCCTCGCGCAGGGGCAGCTGGCAGCGCTCCGCGTACAACTGCGGCAACTGGCTGGAGCGGCCCGGCGCCAGGTGCAGCACCACCACGACGGCCGCGCGGCAGCCGGCCGGCAAGGCGCGCAACAGCACGCCCAGCGCCTCCACGCCGCCGGCCGAGGCGCCGATGGCGACCAGGCGCAGGCCGGCGGGCGGCGGCATCACCTCGCAGGCCGGCAGGGTGCGCAGCGCGTCGGGCAGCATGGCGTCAGGCACGCTGGTAGATTCTTTCAGCCGGACACAGCTCGCGGAAGCTGGCCACATGGCGGCTGAAATGCAGGCTTTCCTTCATGCCCAGGCCCAGGAAACCCCGGTTTACCAGCGCGTCGTGGAACAGGCCCAGGGCGCGGTCCTGCAAGTCTTTATTGAAATAAATCATCACGTTACGGCAGGAAACCATGTGCACCTCCGAAAACACGCTATCGGTCGCCAGGCTGTGGTCGGCGAAAACGAACTGGCGCCGCAGGCGCCGGTCAAAGATGGCGCCCTTGTAGGCGGCCGTGTAATAGTCGGACAGCGAACGCTTGCCGCCCGCCAACTGGTAATTCTCGCTGAACTGGGCGATGCGCTCGACCGGATAGATGCCCGCTTCGGCGGCGGCCAGCGCCTCGACATTGATGTCGGTCGCATAAATCATGCTGCGTTCGAGCAAGCCTTCCTCGTCCAGCAAGATGGCCAGCGACCACACTTCTTCCCCGCTGCTGCAGCCCGCCACCCAGATCTTGATGGAGGGGTAGGTGTGCAGGATGGGCACGACTTTTTCGCGCAGGGCGCGGAAGTACGCGGGATCGCGGAACATCTCGCTGACCTGCACCGTGAAAAACTGCAGCATCTGCGCAAACACCGCGGGTTCATGCAAGATGCGGTCCTGCAACTGCGACAGGCTGGCGCAACCGAAGCGCTCCATGGCCTGGCGCATGCGCCGGCGCAGGGAAGCGACCGAATAATCGCGGAAATCATGCTGGTACCGCAGCAGGATTCCTTCAAGCAACAACTTCAATTCGATATCGAAAATATCATCATCTAGCAATTTGACATCCACCCTTCCCTCTGCTGTGCTGGCCGGCCCCCGCCCTGCCGCGGGCAAGGAGAGCCAGCCAGAATGCTAGCAGATCGCGGGGAATTCTCCCGCAGGAAAAGTGCCATGTAGGTACGCTGGCGTACACTGGGACAGCTTTTTTCAGGCATCCACGCCCTTCATGCCCTCCTCCGTGTAGCGCGCGCCTGCCGCCATGCCCAACGGAAAGGCGGCGCTGATCGCCGCCAGCTCCGCGGCATCGAGCCGCACGTCCAGCGCGCCAAGGTTGTCATGCAGGTAAGCGATGCGCCGGGTGCCGGGAATGGGGATGATGTCGTCGCCCTGCGCCAGCAGCCAGGCCAGCGCCAGCTGCGCCGGGGTGCAGCCCCTGTCGCGCGCCATCTGCCGCACCAGCCCGGCGATGGCCTGGTTGCGCGCCAGGTTGTCCGGCGCGAAACGGGGATTGAACTGGCGGAAGTCGCCCGCCTCCAGGCTGGCAAGGTCGGTGATGGCGCCCGTCAGGAAGCCCCGGCCCAGGGGGCTGTAGGCAAAGAAACTGGCGCCCACGGCGCGGCAGGCGGCCAGCACGCCCTGCTCCGGCTCGCGCGTCCACAGCGAATACTCGCTCTGCACGGCCGCCACCGGGCAGATGGCCGCCGCCCGCAGCAAGGTGGCCGCGCTCACTTCGCACAGGCCCACGGCGCGAATTTTCCCTTCCTGCCGCAGTTGCGCCAGCGCCCCCATCGATTCTTCCAGCGGCGTGTCCAGGTTCAGGCGGTGCAGGTAGAACAGGTCGATGGCCTCCACGCCCAGGCGCGCCAGCGATGCTTCGCAAGCCTGGCGGATGTAGGCGGGGGAATTGTCGACGCGGCGCGCATAGCTGCCCGCCTCGCGGGCCAGGCCGCATTTGGTGGCGACCAGGGCCTGGCCGCGATGACCTCGTAAAAAGCGTCCCAGCAATTGCTCGTTGTGGCCGAAACCGTAGGCGTCGGCCGTGTCGAACAGGGTCACGCCCGCCGCCAGGGCCGCCTCCAGCGTGGCCAGCGATTGCGTCTCGTCCGTCACGCCATAGAATTCCGACATGCCCATGCAGCCCAGGCCCAGTGCCGAGCTGGTCAAACCGCTGTTGCCGATGCGTCGTTGTTGCAGTTGCATGTAGATCTCCCTCAAGTGGCAATGCCGCCAGTCTGGGCCGCGCCGGCCGGCAAGGGAAGGTGCGATTTCGTGATACCTTTCTGGTATGAGAACCCTCGACACCCATGCCTTGCAGCTGTTTTGCGCCGTCGCCCGCTGCCTGAACTTCCGCCAGGCGGCGGAGCAGCTGCACATGACCCAGCCGCCCCTGTCGCGCGCCATCCGGCTGCTCGAAGACAGGCTGGGCGCGCGCCTGTTCGAGCGCGACACGCAGGGCGTGGCCCTGACGCCCGCCGGCCGCACCCTGCTGCCGCAAGCCTTGCACATCCTCGACCTGCTGGAGACGGCGCAAGCGTCGCTGCCGCGCGATGCGGCCCCGGCGCGCCTGCGCCTGGGCCTGACCAGTTCCGTGGAAGCGGGCCTGTTCCGCCCCCTGCTGGCGGCACTGGAGGGAGCGTTGCACGATACGCGCCTGGAACTGACGTCGGCGCCCTCGCCGCGCCTGGTCGCGGCCCTGCGCAAGGGCCAGCTCGACGCGGCCCTGCTCGCCCTGCCCAGCGCCACCTTCGAGCTTGCCGTGCAGCCGCTGGCGCGCCAGCCCATGATGCTGGCCCTGCCCGCCGGACACCGCCTGGCACGGAAGCGCAAGCTGAGCCTGTTTGATATCGCGCAGGAACCGGTGTACTGGTTCGAGCGGGCGCGCCAGCCCGCCTTTTTCGACCATTGCCAGCAAGTATTCCGCCGCCACGGCTTCGCGCCCGTCTTCCTGCGCGAAGCCGTGGACCACCATGTGCTGCTCGGCGACGTGGCGGCCGGCAAGGGCATGGCCCTGCTGGCCGACTCCTTCCGCGCCCTGCGCCTGGCGGGTGTGGCTTACCGGCAACTGGCCGAAGGCGAGGAACTGGCGGCCGGCATCGGCCTGGCCTGGCAGCCCGGCCACGCCCACGCGGCCCTGCCCCTGCTGCGCCGGCTGGCGGCGCAGCAGCTGGAACGTTGACGCCGCACGCGCGCGCGCCAGACGCGCTACCATAGCGGCTTCCCCACCCTTACCGCCATGACCATGACGTTTACCATCAGCGACGCCGCCTACGCCACCGACACTCCCGCAGCCAAGCAAGCCATGTACGCGGACCTGCGCTCGCAGCTGCAGGGCCTGCTCGCGGGCGAGAGCGATTTCATCGCCAACACGGCCAATTTCAGTTCACTCGTGTTCAACACCATGCCGGGCCTGAACTGGGCCGGCTTCTATTTCCTCAAGGGCGAGGAACTGGTGCTGGGCCCGTTCCAGGGCAAGCCCGCCTGCATTCGCATCAAGAAGGGCCGCGGCGTGTGCGGCACCACCGTGGTCGAAGGCAAGTCCATCGTCGTGCAGGACGTGCATGCGTTTCCCGGCCATATCGCCTGCGACGTCAACTCGCGCTCGGAACTGGTGGTGCCCGTGTTTGCAGGCGGCCAGATCATCGGCGTGTTCGACCTCGACAGCCCATTGACGGGCCGCTTCGACGATGTCGACGCGCAAGGCGTGGAATCGCTGGTGCGCGTGCTGGAAGCGGCGATCATTGCTGAATAATTAACTGGCTGCCCGCCTTGACGGCGATGAATTCGCCCTTGCCGACCGTCGCCAAACAGGCCGTGTAGCGGTCGTCGGCGCGGATGGCGTCAAGGAAACCCGCCATGTCCGCGTAGTGCGAACTGGCGTTGTCCACCACCAGCACGCCGCCGGGCGCCAGCGCCCGGTCCAGCTGCGGCCACCACGCTGCATATTGCTGGCGCGCCGAATCGAGAAAGATGAAATCGTAGGCGCCGTCAGCCGCATCGCGCAGCACGTCGCCCGCGTCGGCCAGCAACTGGCCCACCACCCCTTGCAATTGCGCCCGCGCAAAGTTGGCATGCGCCATGTCGAACTTGTCCTGCGCCTTTTCCACCGTCACGACGCTGCCGCCCAGCGCCCGCGCCGCGCGCGCCAGCCACAGGGTGGAATAGCCGTTCGAGGTGCCGATTTCCAGCACGCGGCGGGCGCCGCGCGCCTGCACCAGCACGGCCAGCAGCTCGCCCGTGTCGCGCGTGATATTGAGCATGCGGCTGGCGCGCTCCGCATGCGCCGCATCATTGGCCAGGCCGAACGCTTCCAGTTCGTCCAGCAGGGTGTCGATCGAGGGTGTAGCAGGCATGGCGCGCTCCAGGCAGGTAGTTCAACGATAGGCGCAGCATAGCAAACAACGCCGCCCCGGCGCGCCGGCCAGCCCCTGTGCAAGATGTCATTTGACATCTGCGGCGGGCCAGGCGACACATGGCCGCCGCCATGGCGGCGCATGCTGTCGTCATGGCATCCGCCATCTTCGAAAGGGGCTCATCATGAAAACCAGGATCCCATTGCTTGCCGTCTGTCTGGCCGGCGCGTGCGGTGCCGCGCTGGCCGGCGAGTACGGCAACGTCATTGCTTCGACACCCGTCATGGCCCAGGTGCTCGTACCACAACAAGCGTGCCAGAACGTGACGCAGGTCAGCCCGCCGGAAACCAGCGGCGGCGGCGCCGTCGCGGGCGCGCTGATCGGCGGCCTGGCCGGCAATGCCATCGGCGGCGGCGCGGGACGCGCCCTGGCCACGGGCCTGGGCGTGGTGGCCGGCGCCATCACCGGCAACAACATCGAGGCGGCCAATACGCCGCCGCGCCTGATCAGCGGCGTCCTCTGCCAGAACGCCAGCCGCAGCGAGAACCGCGTGATCGGCTACGACGTCACCTATGAATACCAGGGCCAGCGCTACCAGGCCCGCGTACCGCAGGACCCGGGCACGCGCATCGCCGTGAATGTCTCGGCCGCCGACGCCATGCCGGCGCAGGCTGCGCCGCAAGACCAGCCGCTGCTGCCCGCCCTGCCCGTGGCCGTTCCCGCGACCAGCACCGTGTATGTCACCACGCCCGTGCTGGCGCCCGACTTCGGCTGGTACGCGCCGTACGGCTACTACGGCTATGCGGGCTTCGGCCGGCCGGCCATCGCCTTCGCGCCCCATTTCGGCGGCGGCTTCCATCACGGACGCCGCTTCTGACGCTGCCGCGGCCTCGCGTGACCTCACCGTGGCTGGAACGCATGCAAGCATAGGAGAATTACCATGAACCAAGACTTTCACATCAGCAGCACCGGCTCGCACGCCCTGTCTGCGCTCGTCGCCCTCACCGCCACGGCCATCGTGCTGTGGCTGGTCTTCACCGTGGCGGGCGATTACTACGCCGCCGATGAACTGGTCCAGCAGGCCGCCCAGGCCAGCGTCCAGCCGCCGGCCGGCCACGATGCGGCGCCTCGGCCTGACGCCGGCGCCAGCCGCGCGCACTGACGGCGGGGGGCGCCATGTTACAGATGACATATTGGTGCGCCGCCGTTGACATGGCATGGACGGGCTTGCGCGCAAGAATGCTGGCAGCGCGCCCCTTTTCGCGCCATCCACAGGAGAACACGATGCAGCCCAAGCATACTGATGTGCAGCCGACAACATTGCCGCCCGCCTCAGGCGAAGACGAGCAGCAGGTGGCCCAGCTGGTCGGCGCCCTGTATGCGGAGATGCCCGCTTCGGAACAGAGCCGCCTGCTGGCGCGCATGCTCAAGCCGCTGGGACTGCTGTCGCTGGCGGCCGTGGCCAACGGCACCTTTGCCCGGCTGTGGTACCGGGGTGAACACGATAGCGGCCACATCCGGCTGGAAGACGCGCATGACTTGCCTTCGAGCGACATCGTGACCCTCGTCGAATTCGTGCAGCAAGTCAGCGCGGAAACCATCGAAGGCGTGGCCGGCAGCCTGTGCTCCTCGCCCGCGCTGGCCGGTTCCGCGGCGGCGGCCATGCTGGTGCGCGTCCTGCTGCGGCGGCTGCAGGCGCGCCGCGCCACGGCGCCGGCGGGCGCCCATTGAGGTACTCAGTACAGGGTATCGACGTCGCTGGCAAGGCGGTAGCCGGCGCCCCGCTCCGTGAGGATCAGCCGGGGCGCCGTCGCATCGTCTTCCAGCTTGAGCCGCAGGCGGCGGATCTGCACGTCGATGGAGCGGTCGTAGACTTCACCCTCGTGCAGGCGCGACAGCGACAGCAGCTGGTCGCGGCTCAGCACGCGCTGCGGCGCGCGGCACAGGGCGTTCAACAGGCTGAATTCGCCGTTCGACAGTTCCACCACCGTGCCGCCGGGCGCCGTCAGGCGCCGCGTGCGCAGGTTCAGCTCCCAGCCCGCGAAGCGGAAGGCGCGGCGGCTGCCGTCGCGCTCGGGCAAGGTGGCTTGCACCTGGTAGCGGCGCAGCACGGCGCGCACGCGCGCCAGCAATTCGCGCGGGCTGAACGGCTTCGTCACATAGTCGTCGGCGCCCAGTTCCAGGCCCATGACGCGGTCCGCTTCCTCATTGCGCCCCGTCAGCAGTATGATGGGAACGGCGGCCTGCTCGCGCAGCTGGCGCGCCAGCTGCAAGCCGTCCTCGCCGGGCAGCTTCAAGTCCAGCAGCACCAGATCCACCGCATGCTCTTGCAAGGCGGCAAACATCTGGCGCCCCGCATGGACGCAGCTGACGCGCATATCGTTATTGCCCAGGTATTCGGCCACCAGTTCGCAGATGGCGGCGTCGTCGTCGAGCATCAGGATATGGGGAGCGACAGTGTGGTTCATGGGTGGCCATCGTGGTTGACTGCAAGGGTAGGGACGGGGAATGCATGCCTATTATGAGTGATATCGTAGCAGAACCGGTGCCCTTGCTGCGCCGTCCCGTGGTGCTGGTAGCCATCCTTGGCGCCGTGGTGGTGCTTGTCGCCGCGCTGTCGCTGCTGCACCTGCGCCGCGAAGCCATCGACACGCAGGGCCGCGAGCTGCGCCTGCTGTCGCTGGCCCTGACCGCCGAGGTCGGGCGGGGCTTGCAGGGCATCGACGAAGGCTTGCGCGCCATGCAGGTCGAACTGCGCGAAGGCCGCCTGCCCACCTCGGGTCCCCTGGCCGGCCGCATCCTGAAGACGCACGCGGACCTGCTGCCGCTGGTGCAGACCCTGTGGCTGCTCGACGCACAGGGCAAGGTGCTGGCCGCCTCCGAAGCGGCCGCGCCGCCGCCCCTGGCCACGTTTGCGCCCGCCACGGACAGCCTGCAGCCCGGGCAGGTCGCCGTCAGCCGCCCGTTTGCCGCGCCCGCGCCGGCGCACGCCCCGTCGATGGTGGCGCTGGCCATGCGCTATCCGGCCCAGGCGCAGCAGGACGGCGGCTGGATCGTCGCCGCCCTGCCGGCCGACATGCTGCTGGGCGCCTTTTCCGTCGCCACGCCGGCGCCCGATGCGCGCATGGCCGTCTTCCGCAAGGACGGCGTGCGCCTGGCGGGCGCCATCGTGGCCACGCCGCACGCCACCGAGGCGGACCTGGCGCGGCGCCTGGCCGCCATGCGCAGCGCCGCCGTGCGCCATTTCCGCGACGACAGCGAACGCCTGGTGGCCATGCACAGCCTGCAGCAGTTCGGCCTGGACGTGGTGCTCACGCGCGACCTGGGCGTGATGCTCGTGGGCTGGCGCCAGGCCGTGCGCATCGTCCTGCTGGTGGTGGTGTTCCTGCTGCTGGTGATCACGGGCGCGGCGTGGCTGATCGTGCGCGCCAACGGCCGCCGCGCCCTGGCCCAGCAGGCGCTGCAGGCGCAGCAGGCACGCAGCAGCAAGTTCAATTCGCTGGGCGTGCTGGCCGGCGCCGTCGCCCACGATTTCAACAACGTGCTCGCCTCCATCGTCGGCTATGGCGAGATGGCGCAGGATGCGGCCGTGCCGGGCAGCGCGCAGCGGCGCCACCTGGACATGGTGATCAAGGCGGCCCTGCGCGGCAAGACGCTGGTCGAGCGCATCCTCAGCTTCAGCGGCGGCGGCGCGCGCGCCTCCACCCCGTTCGCGCTGGAACCCATCGTCGAGGAAGTGCTGGCCATGCTGCCAGGCGCGCTGCCGGCCGGCATCGAGGTAAAACGCCAGCTGCAGGCGGCCGGCGCGCAGCTCAACGGCGATCCCACGCAAGCGTTCGAGGCCGTCATGAACCTGTGCACGAACGCCATCCAGGCCATGCCGGGCGGTGGCACCCTGACGGTGGACTTGCGCAAGGTGCACATGGTGCAGGCGCGCATCCTGTCGCACAGCCGGCTCGACGCGGGCAGCTACCTGGCGCTGGGCGTGGCCGACGAAGGCGCGGGCATGTCGCCCGGCGTCATGGAGCATCTGTTCGAACCATTCTTTACCACCCGCGCGGCGCAGTCGGGCACTGGCCTGGGACTGGCGGTCGTGCATGGCGTGGTGACGGAATTTGGCGGCGCCATCGATGTCACCAGCCAGCCCGGGCGCGGCGCGCTGTTTACCCTGTATTTCCCGGAATACGCGGGCGCCGCCGCGCAGCCTTCCGCGGCGGAAGCGCCGCCCGGTGCCGGCCAGGCCGTCATGGTCATCGACGACGATGCCGACCTGGTGGCCATGCTGTTGGAAATGCTGGCCGACCTGGGCTATGCCCCCGTCGGCTACACGGACCCGCAAGCGGCCCTGCAGGCGCTGCTGGCGGCGCCGCAACAGTATGCGCTGGTCATAACGGACGAAGTCATGCCCGGCATGAGCGGCACCATGCTGGCGCAGACCCTGTCAAGCCGGCACCCCGGCCTGCCGCTAATACTGCTGAGCGGTTACGGCGGCCCGCTGATGGCGGCCAAGGCCGTCACGGCCGGCGTGTCGCACGTCCTGCTCAAGCCCGTGCGGCGCGAGGAGCTGGCGCATGCCTTGCAAACATTGATACCACGCAAACCTACGGCCTGAACTCAGGCTGCGGCACGGCGGCGCAGGGGGCGCTTCAGGGTTTGCACCATCACCACGCCCAGCAGGGTCACGCCGCCGCCGATCACGTCATAGCCATGCAGGGTTTCGCCGAGGAAGAGCATGGCGATGATGACGGTGAACACGGGCAATAAATTCATCAGGGTCGTCGCGCGGCTGGGGCCCAGCTTGGCCAGGCCGTGCATCCACAGGAACGGCGCGATGACGGAGGCGGGGATGCCGGCAAACAGCACCAGCGGCAGGCCGGCGCTGGTGACGGGCGGCGCGGACTGGCTCAGGTAATACACGAACAGCACGGGCACGGCGCACCAGACCTGGATCAGCAGGGAGTGCCAGTTATCCAGGGGAATCTTCCAGCGCTTGAGCAGCACGCCGTAGCCCGCATACGACAGGCAGGCCAGCAGCATGAGGCCATCGCCGACGGCCGCCCCATGGGCGATCAGGGCGGCGGGCTCGCCATGGCTGAGCAGGTAGCCGAGTCCCAGCAGCGACACGAGGCCGCCGAAGACGCCGCCCACGGTGGCCGCCTCGCCCAGCAGCAGCACGGACAGGCCGACGGCCAGCAACGGCATCAGGGAAGCGAGGATGCCCATGTTGGTGGCCGTCGTCGTCTGCGCGGCGATATAGGCAAGGCACTGGTACATGACCATGCCCAGCATGCCCAGCACAAACAGTTTCCCCATATACGGTTTCACCACGGCCCGCTGCTTCCACACGGGGCGGGCAAACACGAGCGCCAGCAGCACGCCGGCCAGCAGCCAGCGGTAGAAGGAGATGGCGGCCGGGTCGATCACGCCCACGGCCAGCTTGCTGACGATGGTGTTGATGGCCCAGATCAGCACGGCGATCACGGGAAACAGATAATGCTTGGCTTTCATGCAAGGACTCCACGATTCAATGAGCGCCATTTTCGCATGGTCCGATTCCATGGATATAATGAATACCGGACAAACGATGCGAAGAACCGGACAAAACAGGAGGCACCATGGCCAGCAACCAGCATTTCCCCGCCGTTTCCGACGCCCTGCCCTATCCCGTGTACTTTCGCCTCGACGATTATCACGCGCACCAGCAGTTCGATTACCAGAGCCATCCCTGGGGCCAGCTCACGTATTGCTCCACGGGCGTGATGGAAATCATGGTGGCGGGCCAGCGCTACCTGTCGCCGCCCCAGTATGCCGTGTGGATACCGCCCGAGACCTTGCATGACGGCTACATCCGCCAGGACGTGACCTTCCACTCGGCGTATATCGACGCCAGCCTGTGCGCCCGGCTGCCGGCCCGGCCGTGCGCGCTGGTGCTCAGTCCCTTGCTGAAAGCCATCCTCGGCGACTTCGCCGAAAGAAACGTCACCACGCCCGCCAGCGCCGCCGACCGGCACCTGGCGCAGGTGCTGGTCGACCAACTGGAGCTGGCGCCGTGCAGCCGCAACTACCTGCCCGGCAGCGACGAGCCCGTCATCGCGGCCCTGCTGGCCGCCCTGCAGGCCGAGCCGGGCAGTAACCGCTCACTGGCGGACTGGGCCGCACAATTGCATGTGACCGAGCGCACCCTGGCGCGCCGCTGCCAGCGCGAACTGGGCATGCCCTTCGGCGAATGGCGCCAGCGCCAGCGTTTCCTGGCCGCCCTGCCGCTGCTGGAACGGGGCGACACGGTGCAGGCGATCGCGCTGGAACTGGGCTACAGCACGGCCTCCGCCTTCATCGCCATGTTCCGCCGCCAGGGCGGCGGCACGCCCGACCAGTTCCGCCGCGGCATGCGCTGAAAAAGGGGCCCAGGGGTAGCCGCCTTGTCATATGGGGATGCTAAAATTCAAACATCTTTCCAGAGAGCAAAAGGACGCGCATGAATGCCAGCACTGAAACGGCCCGTGAAACCCCAGGCAGCGAGGATGCGCCTCCGGTAGCAGAGACGGCCGTGGCGGCGCCGGCGCCCATCCGCCTGGAGAAAGCGGACGCGCCCACGGTGCTGGGCAAGCTGCGCACCCTGGTGCAGGACAAGACACGCTTCGAGCCGCACGACATCACGCCGCTGGCCGAGGAAGACGTACTGCAGGAATTCTCGCTGCAAGCCAACTACGCGCTGGAAGCGCGCTTCGAGCAGCGCGTCATCAACGGCTACTTCACCCCGTCGGGCGGCGACTGCCGCTGCGGCGCGCATGAAGTGGGAGCGCTCGCTCACGCGCAGGAAAAGGAGCGCCTGCGCCGCGCGGCGGCCAAGCTGGACAATACCTTGCGCCAGCCGGGCCAGGCCTACAACGGCGTCGCGGCGGGCGTCTACCTGCCGCACACCGTCAAGCACTGGCACCTGGACACCTGCAGCAACTGCCATGGCAAGGGCCGCATCGGCTGCCATACCTGCCACGGCGCGACGACGGAAACGTGCTGGAGCTGCCACGGCGGGCGCACCGTCAGCTGCGACGCCTATGGCTGCTACGGCAGCGGCAAGGTGTCGTGTTCGTATTGCAGCGGCAGCGGCACGGTGGCCGAGCAAGTCACCGATTACGTGACGGTGCAAGTGCCCACTACCACCTACAGCAACGGCAGCTCGCACACCAGCTACCACAGCGAGACGCGCACGCAATACCGCACCGAACACCGCAATTGCTACCATTGCAGTTTCGGCAAGGTCACGTGCAACACCTGCCACGGCTCCGGCAACATCAATTGCGGCACCTGCCGCGCCAGCGGCAGCATCACGTGCCGCACCTGCAGCGGCGTCGGCGATCTGCTCTGCAACCCCTGCGACGGTTCCGGCAAGGTGGGCAAGGCGGCGTGGATCGACGTGCACGTGGCGCCCGGCTACAGCGTCAGCTTGCCCAAGCAGGCGCCCGACGACGCGCGCCGCATCCGCGACAAGGAGAGCGTGCACTCACTGGCGGCGATTGCCAGCAGCCTCGCCCTGGCGAAAGTGAGCATTTACAATGAGGACCAGCCGCAGGAAGTCGACGCCCTGTATGCGGCCAAGCTACGCATCGTGCGCCTGGACGCCGCGTGCAACGGCGAAAAGCACCAGCTGGTGGCGTACGGCACGGACCTGCGCTGGCTGACCCTGGACGACATCGTGGAAAAGCTGCTGCGCGGCGACCTCAAGGCCCTCAGCGACGCGCTGGCCGGCAGCGCCGACGACGGCCTGTTCTCGGCCCACGTGCAAGGCTTGCTCACGCCGCTGCGCGACGTGGCCGCCTCGGAACTGAATGCGGACGTGATCGAAGCGGTGCTCAGCGGCGAAGCGGACCACGCCCACGTCGACGTCGTCTCCGCCGACTATGCCCAGAATGTACGCACCTGCGTGCTGGGCGCCCTGCGCCAGGTCTACACGCGGCTGGCCAAGCAATTCTGGTGGAAGGGCGCACTGGCGGCCCTGGCCGCCGCCATCGTCACCTGGTTCTTCGCCGGGCGCGGCATGGCGGCGCTGGCCGGCCTGCTCGTCACGGGTGCCGGCTACTGGCTGTTCAACCGCAGGGTGAAAGCCGTGCTCAGTGAAGCGCTGGGCGGCGAGCAGCAGGCGCTGCGCGCCATGCAGATCGCCGGCAAGGGCCGCCGCAACCAGCTGGCCCAGGTGCTGATACTCGCCCCGGCCAGCCTGGCCGTGCTGGCCGCCAGCTATGCCTTGCCCATGCGCGTGCGCGCCCCTGCCCCGCCACAGCAGGCGGCCATGGCCTCGGTGCCGGTGGCGCCCCATGCGCCGGCCGCCGTGCCGCAGGATGCGAGCAGCGCCAACGCCGTCAAGCTGTATGAAAACGGCGACAAGGTGCAGGCGCTGGCCATGCTGGAAAGCCTGGTCGGCAAGGGCGACGCGGGCGCATATGGCCTGTATGGCTGGATGCTGCTGATGGGCGAAGGCCAGGGCGGCCCCGTCACGGCGCCGACGGCGCAGCAGCGCGAAGCGCGCCAGGTGGCGGCCAAGCCCCTGATCGGCAAGGGGCTCGTCAAGGGCGACAGCTACGCGCTGGCGGCGAAGGGCGTGATGCTGGCCGAAGGCTGGCAGGAGCCGCGCAACATGGCGCGCGGCCTGGACCTGCTGAAACAGGCGGCCGGCAAGGGCAATGCACAGGCCATGCATCTGCTGGGCCTGTACAACGTGCGCGGCTACCAGATGCCCGTCAACCACAAGGAAGCGCGCAAATGGTTCACCCTGGCCGCCGACAAGGGCAGCGCGGGCGACATCTACAACCTGGGACTGATGGACTGGGAAGGCGCGGGATTAAAACGCCCGGACCGCGCCAGCGCCATGCAGCGCTGGAAGATCGCCGCCGCCATGGGCGAGGAGCGCGCGATCAAGGCCGTGGCCCAGGGCAAGCCTTAAGCTGCTGCGGCGGCGGCCAGTGCCTGCAAGGCCATCGGGTTCGGCGTCGGCTCGCCGATTTTCGTCAGCAGGTTGCGGTCCGTGTGGTGGAACGGCTCGTCCTTGCCCCGAATGAGCATGACCGTGTCCTCGTCGTAGCCCCAGGTGCCGTCCGCGTGGATGTCGACCTTGATGCGGTATTCGACGGTGGTGAACGCGTGTTCGAGGAAGGGGTTCGAGCAGATGCCGTAGGCCGTCGACTCGCGCCTGGCCACCAGTTCGAAGCTGGTGGCGTCCGCCGTCGTCGTGCCCGAGGCCATGGCGATCTGGCCGCGCGGGATAGCCAGGGTCTGGATCACGGCGCCCGTGGCCGGCTCCCACAGCCAGTAGCCCACCTGTTCATGATACGTTTTGACCTGGTCCGGCTTGGTGATGTGGATGTAATAGCGCAGGCCGTAGAACAGCTGCGGGCCGTTGGTGACGGGGTCGATCGGCTGCAGTTCGATGCGCTCGACGAAGGCCTGCTTGCGCGGGCCGTCCGCCTTCGGCTTGACGTCCAGGCCGCGCGTGCCCGTCCAGACGCCGGCCATGCCGGTCAAGGGGCCCAGGTTGTTCAGGGTGTGCACGTCGGCGGACGGCTCGGTGTAGATATCTTCGGGAAAATCGCTCATGCGGAAGTCTTCAAAATGGGGCAACAGTGCTTGCCGCCATTGTAAGACCCAGGCCGCTACCGTGGAAAGAGCGCGATATGGCGTTCGATGAACACGACCGATGCCCGGGCCAGCGCGGGGCGCTGCGCGGCGAACTGCGCCGCGTCGCGCGCCTGCAGCAAATTGCCCGCCACTTCCGGCAGGTTCAGCTGGCCGGCGATCAGCGCCGCCACCGCATCGATATTCGCGTACAGGGCACTGTCGAAGCCCTCCCACTCCACGTAGGCCAGCCACTCGGCCAGCATCACCATGGCGGCGACGGGCGGCGACAGGGCCGCGATGCGCTCCGCGCGCAGCACGCTGTCGTCGCGGATGCCTTCCTGCTGCAGGACGGCCAGCGCCACCTGCTGCAGCGCGTCCTCCGGCGCGTGGCGGTGCCTGTCCAGCAGGCGCCGCGTCAGGCTGGCACTGGCCGCCTCCATGGTCAGACCAGCGGGTCCGGCAAGCCGCTCAGGGTGAAGATTTCAAAGCCCGTTTCCGTCACGGCCAGCGAGTGCTCGAACTGCGCCGACAGCGAACGGTCCTTCGTCACCGTCGTCCATTTGTCCGGCAAGACCTTAACCTGGTAGCTGCCCACGTTGAGCATCGGCTCAATCGTGAAGATCATGCCCGGTTCGAGCACGATGCCCGTGCCGGCGCGGCCATAGTGCAGCACTTGCGGTGTGTCGTGGAAGACCTGGCCCACGC
This sequence comes from Janthinobacterium sp. GW821-FHT03C08, assembly GCF_059420905.1. Taxonomy (NCBI): domain Bacteria; kingdom Pseudomonadati; phylum Pseudomonadota; class Betaproteobacteria; order Burkholderiales; family Oxalobacteraceae; genus Janthinobacterium; species Janthinobacterium sp. GW821-FHT03C08. The sequence goes on from NZ_JBWKUP010000010.1 coordinate 78,955, forward strand.
CATGGCCGCAGAAGTCGCGCACGGACGAAAAGCCCTGCGCCTTGGCCACCGCCTCGATGGCGGCACCCACGTCGCCCAGGGTCGCGCCCGGACGCACGGTGTGGATGCCGGCCATCATGGCGTCGTACGCCGTGTTGACGAGGCGGTTGGCCAGGATGGAGACGGCGCCCACCTTGAAGGTGCGGCTGGTGTCGCCGAACCAGCCGTTGAACTTCGGCGTCACGTCGATGTTCAGGATGTCGCCCACCTTCAGGATCTTGGTGTCCGACGGGATGCCGTGCGTGACCACGTGGTTGACGGAGATGCAGCTGGCGTGCTTGTAGCCGTGGTAGTCGATGGTGCCTGGGATGGCGCCGGCGGCGCGCATGAATTCTTCGCACAGGGCGTCGAGCTTGGCCGTCGAGACGCCCGGCTTGACGAAAGGCGTGATGTAGTCGAGCGTGTCGGCGGCGATGCGGCCGGCCGCGCGCATGCCGATGAAGCCTTCTTCATCGTGCAGGGGGATTTTCTTGCCGTGTTCAAGCTGGGTGGAATAGCGCATGGGGATTCTTTTCTTTGTCAATGTGGGGTGGTATGGGCGGCCCAGCCGCGCACGGCATCGTGCGAGGCGCGCAGCATGGCGTCGACGCTGGCCGGTATCGGCCGCTCCTGCGTCAGGTAAGGCTTGACGACGGCCACGGGAGCGTCGATCAGCACGAATTTGAGCAGCATGTGATCCAGGCCCAGCTCCGTGGTGGACGGCATGGCTTCGGCGCAGCGGGCGAAGCAGGCATCGAGCGCCGCCTGTTCCTCTTCCACGGCGGCGGCCAGCTCCTCGCTGATGCCACCGTTGAAGTCAGGACTGTCCGCGCATTGCAGCAGGAAGCGCGCGTACACGGGCTTGCGCCGGCACCAGTCCAGCAAGCCGTGCACGCCGGCCCAGGTGTCGCCGCCCAGCCAGCGGCTGGCCACTTCCTCGCGGAAGTCGCTTTTCACGCGCAGCCAGGCGCGCGCCAGGATGGCATTGCGCGAATCGAAGCGGTGATACACGGAACCGATGGGCGCCCCGGCCTTGACGGCGATGGCGGCCATCGACACTGCAGCCACGCCGCACTGGGCGGCGACGGCGATCGCGCTGTCGATGAAGTTGTTTTCGTTGAATTTAGCAAGTCTGACCATTCAAATAGAATACAGATTCTATTTGAATCCGTCAAGCGCCCCCAGATGCGCCGACAAGAGTTGCCCCGCTGCCTTACAATGGTATGCACGAACCGCTACAAGGAGAATCCGCTTGCTTACGCCCCCCTTCATCGCCTCCTCCCGCTTCGACGATCCACGCCTGGCGTTGGAACAGGTGCAAGCCATCTACCGCAGCAGCATCGAACACTTGCGCGATGCGCTACAGCGCTTTGTCGCCGGCGAAGACATGCACGAGCGCGTGCGCGCCTGCTACCCCTTCGTGCGCATCCAGACGGACACCGTGGCGCGCGCCGACTCGCCGCTGGCCTACGGCTTCGTCGCCGGCCCCGGCGTGTTCGAAACCACGCTGACGCGCCCCGACCTGTTTGGCGACTACTACCTCGACCAGTTCACCCTGCTGCTGAAAAACCATAACCGGGGCCAGAAGGTGCTGCTGGAAGTGGGCGTCAGCGCGCAGCCGATTCCCGTGCATTTCTCGTTCGCCGAGCATGACCATATCGAAGGCAATATGGACGCGGGCCGCCGCCTGGCCATGCGCGACCTGTTCGACCTGCCCGACCTGTCGGCCATGGACGACGGCATCGCCAACGGCACGCACGAACCGGCGCACGGCGAAGCGCAGCCGCTGGCCCTGTTCACGGGCCCGCGCGTGGACTACTCGCTGCAGCGCCTGCGCCACTACAGCGGCACCTCGCCGCAACACTTCCAGAACTTCGTCCTGTTTACCAATTACCAGTTCTACATCGACGAATTCATCCGCCTGGGCCACGCCATGATGGACCGCGCGCCCGACGCCGCCGCGCCATCAGACGACGACGGCTACGTCGCCTTTGTCGAACCGGGCAACGTCGTCACGCGCCGGGTTGGCCAGACGGTGGAAAGCGAGGATGCGCTGGGCGCCGCGCCGCCGCGCCTGCCGCAGATGCCCGCCTACCACCTGCTGCGCGCCGACGGCAGCGGCATCACCATGGTCAATATCGGCGTGGGACCGGCCAACGCCAAGACCATCACCGACCATATCGCCGTGCTGCGCCCGCACGCCTGGCTGATGCTGGGCCACTGCGCGGGCCTGCGCACCACGCAAAGCCTGGGCGACTACGTGCTGGCGCATGCCTATGTGCGCGAAGACCACGTGCTCGACGAAGACTTGCCCCTGTGGGTGCCGATCCCGCCGCTGGCGGAAATCCAGCAGGCGCTGCAAACGGCGGTGGCGGAAATCACCCAGCTGACGGGGCATGATTTGAAACACATCATGCGCACGGGGACGGTGGCCAGCACGGACAACCGCAACTGGGAACTGCTGCCGCAGCGCACGCCGGAGCGCCGCTTCAGCCAGAGCCGCGCCATCGCCCTGGACATGGAAAGCGCGACGATCGCCGCCAACGGCTTCCGCTTCCGCGTGCCGTACGGCACCCTGCTGTGCGTCAGCGACAAGCCGCTGCACGGCGAGATCAAGCTGCCCGGCATGGCCAACCACTTCTACCGCGAAAGAGTCGACCAGCACCTGCGCATCGGCATCCGCGCCGTGGAACTGCTGCGTCGCCAGGGCGTGGACCGCTTGCACAGCCGGAAATTGCGCAGCTTTGCGGAAGTAGCGTTTCAGTAAGCCGACGTTATCGCTGGGTGGATCAGCCCATCCACCCGGCACTCAAAAAAAGGACATCCATGCATTTTGTTCGATGGTGCGCGCTTGCCGCGCCACTTTTCCTGTCGGCGCCCGCGCTGTCGGCAATGCTCGTCACACCCAGGCAGGTCAGCATGCACCCGATCATCGAGCGCGCCGAAGCGGGCTTTGACGTATGCGGCATCAAGCTGACCGCGACGGTGATGACCGGGGAAAATCTGGAAAGACACGAGTTCCTGCTGCTCACTTCAACGTCGACATTGCGGGGCAGTGTCAAGGCGGGAAGGAACAGCCTACCAATCAGCCAGCTCGATGTGCGGCCAATACAACTCCAGCCGAAACTGCCGGGCCCCACGGGATTCTGGCTGGCTGCCACCGACCAGGGCAAGGCCATGCGCACGCAGGCAACGCAGACCGACGAGCCTGGCTACCTGACCGGCGCCGTACCCCTGCCTGCCGCCATCGAGCAACTGGAGCACTTTGTCGCCGGTAAAAAAATGCAATTCGGCATCGAATATGCGGCCGACCAGCCCCAGTATGCCATCAGTTTTTCGGACAAGCTGCCGCTGCCTGCACGCACCGATTTATTAGCATGCTTGCAAGGGCAACTTGAGACGATGCGCGAAAAACACACAGATATGCTGCAACAATGAAAAACGGCGCCGTGAAGGCGCCGTTCTTCATTGTTGCATCGCTTACAGGAAGCGGTCGAGTATCTTCCTCGTCGTCTTGTCGATATTGAACATGTCGCGGATCAGGAAATGGATGCCGTGGTTGTCGGCGATCAAGAGCGACGCTGCGCCGATGCGGCGGATGTCTTCCTCGCCCTTCAGCACGAACTGCGTTTCGCCGCGGTCCGTATCAACGTACCAGGTGCATGGCGTGGCGAAGCTGGAAACGCTTTTCACGCGCGCGATTTCGGGCATGAATTCGCGCCCTTCCAGCTCTTCCTGCAGCAGGCTGCGCGCCGGCTCCGGCAAGGCGTCGACGTGGTCGATCCACGCCACTTCCTTGCCATTGCCCAGCACCAGCGAAATGCCTTCGTTGGGCGACTGGATGGGAAAGGCGCGCACGGGCGCAACGCCTTCAAACACCTGGCCGTCCACGTCCGTCATCACCAGCTTGCCGAAGGGGTCGCGGTGTAAAGTAAAAGTTGTGCTGGCCATGCTTATTCCTTGTCATCCAGGGCGAGTTCGTTGTTGCGCGCCTGTGCTTCGTAGAGGCGGAAATAGGCGCCCTCTTTCGCCATCAGTTCATCGTGGCTGCCCACTTCGACGACCTGGCCGCGGTCCAGCACCACCAGCCGGTCGGCGCGGTGCAGGGTCGACAGCCGGTGCGCGATGGCGATCGTCGTGCGGCCCTGCACCAGGTTGTCGAGCGCCTTCTGGATCTCTTTTTCCGTTTCCGAGTCCACCGACGATGTCGCTTCATCCATGATCAGGATGCGCGGGTCGATCAGCAGGGCGCGGGCGATCGAGATGCGCTGGCGTTCGCCGCCGGACAAGCCCTGGCCACGCTCGCCCACCATCGAATCGTAGCCTTGCGGCAGGCGCAGGATGAATTCATGCGCATGCGCGGCGCGCGCGGCGGCGATGATTTCCTGGCGCGTCGCGTGCGGCTTGCCGTAGGCGATATTTTCCGCGATGGTGCCGAAGAACAGGAACGGCTCCTGCAGCACCAGGCCGATGTTGCGGCGGTAGTCGGACACGGCGAACGAGCGGATGTCGACGCCATCGAGCAGGATCGCCCCTTCCGAGACGTCGTAGAAACGGCAGATCAGGTTGACCAGCGTGCTCTTGCCCGAACCGCTGTGGCCCACCAGGCCGATCATCTCGCCCGCCTTGATGTTCAGGGTAATGCCGCGGTTGACGGCCCGGTTGCCATAGCGGAAACCGACTTCGCGCAGGTCGATGCGGCCTTCGACCTTCTCCAGTTTGACGGGTTGCGCCGGCTCCGGCACGCTCGACACGTGATCGAGGATATCGAAAATGCGCTTGGCGGCGGAGGCCGACTTCTGCGTCACGGAGACGATGCGGCTCATCGAATCGAGACGGCCATAGAAACGCGTGCTGTAGGCGATGAAGGCGGTCAGCACGCCGACGGTGATTTCGCCGCGCGACAGTTGCCAGATGCCGAAGCACCAGATGACCAATAAACCCATCTCCGTCAGGAACGACACGGTGGGCGAGAACAGCGACCAGACCTTGTTCAACTTGTCGTTGACGGCCAGGTTGTGCGCGTTGGCGTCGCGGAAGCGGGCCGCTTCGCGTTTTTCCTGCGCAAACGCCTTGACCACGCGGATGCCGGGAATGGTATCGGCCAGCACGTTGGTCACTTCGCTCCACACGCGGTCGATCTTTTCAAAGCCCGTGCGCAAACGGTCGCGCACCAGGTGGATCATCCAGGCGATGAAGGGCAGCGGCGCCAGGGTCATGATGGCCAGCCACGGGTTCATCGACCACAAAATGACGCCCGTCATGATGATCATCAGCACGTCGGAGGCGAAATCGAGCAAATGCAGCGAGAGGAAGACGCAGATGCGGTCGCTGCCGCTGCCGATGCGCGCCATCAGGTCGCCCGTGCGCTTGCCGCCGAAAAATTCCAGCGACAGTTTCATCAGGTGTTCATACGTGGCCGAACGCAGGTCGGCGCCCATGCGCTCGGACACCAGGGCCAGCACATAGGTCTTGCCCCAGCCCAGCAGCCAGGCCAGCAGGGCCGAACCGAGCAGGCCGCTCATGTAATACACCACCAGCCACGGGTCGATATGCTTGCCGTTTTGATACGGAATCAGCACATTGTCCATCAGCGGCGCCGTCAGGTACGGGGGAATCATGTGCGCGGCGGTGCTCAGCAGCATCAGCAGGAAGCCCAGGGCCAGCTGGCCGCGGTAGGGGTGGGCGAAGCGCCACAGGCGGAACAGGGTCCAGGTCGATGGCGGCGTATGCAGCACCTTGGCGCAGATCGGGCATTCTTCCTGCTCCGGCTCCAGTGGCGCCTTGCAGCTGGGGCACACTTCCTGCTCCGCTTCCAGCACGGGCTGGCCCGTCAGGTGGCTGTCGAGGCGCTCGACGAACTGCTCCAGCACGCGGATGGCATGCAGATTCTGGCCCAGGGTGAAGCGCCATGAGGCCAGGCGGCCGTGGTCATCGAACAGTTCCAGGTGGCCCACGCCGGCGTGGTCGTGGTGCGTGAGGCGCAGTCCGGGGCGGAAGGACCAGCTTTTCCACGCGCTTTCGCCCGGCGAACGGGCCAGCAAACGCTTCTCGGTGACAACTATTATGCCTTTTGTGAAACGTAATCGCGCATCGAGGTCAACCTCAACGCTACTTAAAACGTTCTCCCCTGGAGAAAGGTTCTTTTCCACTTCCGCCAGCCAGGTTTCTGGCACGGTCGCCGGCAGGGAAGCGAGGGGGATAGTTGTTGCAGGAACACTCAGTTCAGTTGTCATCGTAAAGCATACTCCGGCTCGAGGCCAAGCCCTTCAAAGGGCGGGATTTGGGGGATGGGGCAAGTGCCCGATCAAGGTTTGTGTACTGCGCGATGGCGGGGTGGATGCACCACTGGCAATTTCCTGTATTGTATCGAATGGATGCATCCCGGTAAGGAATGGATGGCAAAACGGCGCAAAAAAACGCCCGATAGTCGCAGCAAGTGCCAGGCAGGCGCGGCGCTTTTGCAACGCGGCGCAAGCGCTGGAGTATACAACAGCTCGCCGTAACGCAAATGTCTCTCCCCAGCCACGGAGATGGTGTTTTTTTAGTAAGAATGGCAACATTTAGTAACAATTGGGATGACAACACCAGCAGAATACGAGAAGCAAACGCGACAAGAGGCCGCTAAAAGTGGCACACTGCGCATACCCGGGATAAAGAACCAAGCACGAGCCTGAAAAGACTCTGTAAAGCCAACATAAAGTATCTGGCGCCCAGACGCCTGGCTTGTTATCAAGAAACCACTTACATGATCAAGAAGAAGAACATCGAATTCGTCCGCGTCACCCACTTGCGCGGCCCCAACATCTGGACTTACCGCCCGGTGATTGAAGCCTGGGTCGACATCGGCGAACTGGAAGATTACCCATCGAACACCCTGCCCGGCCTGTACGAGCGCCTGGTGGCGTGGCTGCCCGGCATGATCGAGCACCGCTGCGGCGTGGGCGAACGGGGCGGCTTTTTCGAGCGCCTGCGCGAAGGCACGTGGTCTGCCCACATCCTCGAGCACGTGGTGCTGGAGCTGCAAAACCTGGCCGGCATGCGCACGGGCTTCGGCCAGACGCGCTCGACCAGCCAGCGCGGCGTCTACAAGATGGCCTTCCGCACGCGCGAAGAGCACGTGGGCCGCGCCGCCCTGGCCGCTGCGCGCGAACTGCTGATGGCCGCCATCAACGATGAAGCATACGACCTGGAAGCGGCCCTGGCGCCGCTGCGCGACATGGTCGATTCGCGCTGCCTGGGTCCGAGCACGGCCAGCATCGTCGATGCCGCCACCGAGCGCCGCATCCCTTCCCTGCGCCTGAACGACGGCAACCTGGTGCAACTGGGCCACGGCGCCGCGCAGCGCCGCATCTGGACGGCCGAAACGGACCGCACCAGCGCCATTGCCGAAGGCATCGCCAGCGACAAGGACCTCACCAAATTCCTGCTCAAGTCCTGCGGCGTGCGCGTGCCCGAGGGCAGCCTGGTGCGCAGCGCCGAAGCGGCCTGGGAAGAAGCGCAGGACATCGGCGTGCCCGTCGTCGTCAAGCCATATGACGGCAACCATGGCCGCGGCGTCTCGCTGAACCTGATGACCGAAAGCGACGTGAAGGCGGCCTACGAACTGGCCGCGCGCAAGGGCGACAGCTCGGCCGTGCTGGTGGAAAGCTTCATCACGGGCGACGAACACCGCCTGCTCGTCGTCGGCAACAAGCTGATCGCGGCCGCCAAGGGCGAATCCCTGTGGGTCGATGGCGACGGCACCTCCAGCGTGCTGGAACTGGTGAACACGCAGATCAATACCGACCCGCGCCGCGGCGAAGGCGAAGACTTCCCCTTGGGTACCGTCAAGCCGCACGAATCGGGCGAGATCATCCTCGAACTGCAGCGCCAGGGCATGACCGCCCTGTCCGTGCCGCAGGCGGGCCAGAAAGTGCTGATCCAGCCGAACGGCAACGTGGCCATCGACGTCACGGACGAGGTGCACCCGTCCGTCGTGCACGCGGCCCTGCTGGCCGCCCGCGTCGTGGGCCTCGATATCGCCGGCATCGACCTGGTGACGAAGGATATTACCCGTCCGCTGGAAGAACAGCGCGGCGCCATCATCGAAGTCAATGCCAGCCCTGGCCTGCTGGCGCACATCAAGCCGGGCGTGGGCCAGCCCCGCCCTGTCGGCGCGGCCATCGTCGACCACCTGTTCGCGGCCGAGGAAACAGGCCGCATCCCGCTAATCGGCGTGACGGGCACGCGCGGCACCAGCCTGATCGTGCGCATGCTGTGCAAACTCCTGAACCTGTCCGGCCTGCACACGGGCGCCGTCTGCAGCGAAGGCATGTACCTGGACCAGCGCCGCGTCGTCAGCAGCGACTGCGTGAACTGGGACGCGGGCCAGCGTTTGCTGCTCAACCGCACCGTGCAGACGGCGCTGTTCGAGAGCAACCCGCGCATGATCCTGGCCGAAGGCCTGGCCTACGACAAATGCCAGGTCGGCATCGTCACGGACATGGGCAGTGTAGAGAGCGTGAAGGATTTCGACGTGCTCGACGACGCCGGCCTGTACAAGGTCGTGCGCAGCCAGGTCGACGTGGTCGTGCCGAGCGGCGTGGCCGTGCTCAATGCCGCCCACCCGCAAGTGCTGGAACTGGCCGAGCTGTGCGACGGCACGGTGACCCTGTACGCCCAGGATGGCAGCCTGCCCGCCATCGCGGCGCAGCTGGCGAAAGGCCAGCGCGCCGCCTTCGTGCGCGGCAACCACATCGTGCTGGCCGAAGGCGGCATCGAAACGGTCCTGCTGTGCCTGGACCTGCTGAAACCGGCCACGGCCGGCAATGTCGACAGCGTGCTGGCCGTGGCCGCCGCCGCCTGGGCCCTGAACCTGCCCGTCGACCTGATTTGCGCCGGCCTGCGCACCTTCGACGCGGCCCCCGGCTGCATCGGGAACTGAAAACCAGAGACGTCAAACCAAACCTACTGCGCGTCGCGATTTGCGGCCTCCGATGCTCACTGTGCATCCGCACAGCTCCGCTTCTCGGCCACAAATCCCATCCGCTCGCTACGGTTTAATTTGACGTAAAAGCCCGGCTACGGCCGGGCCCACAAGAACACAACAGGATTACGGTTTAATTATGGAAGTATCTCGCGTACGGGCCCTGCGGGGCCCTAACCTCTGGAGCCACGACACCGCCGTGGAAGCCATTGTTTCCTGCACCACGCAGGAACTCGACATCGCCCAGCTGCCCGGCTTCGAAGCCCGCCTGCGCGCACTCTTTCCGCAACTGAGCCCGCTGCAACCGCTGGGCAATTACAACGCCGCGCCGATGGCGCAGGTGCTGGAACTGGCGGCGCTGGGACTGCAGGCGCAAGCCGGCTGCCCCGTCACCTTCAGCCGCACCACGCCGACCCTGGAAACGGGTATCTTCCAGGTCGTCGTCGAGTACTCGGAAGAAGCCGTCGGCCGCCTGGCCCTGGAACTGGCACAGCAGCTATGCCGCGCAGCACTCGACGATGCGCCGTTCGACCTGGCCGGCGCCCTGCACCAGCTGCAGGAGCTCGATGAAGACGTGCGCCTCGGTCCATCGACGGGCGCCATCGTCAACGCCGCCGTGGCGCGCAACATCCCGTTCCGCCGCCTGACCGAAGGCAGCCTGGTGACGTTCGGCTGGGGCAGCAAGCAGCGCAAGATCCAGGCCGCCGAAATGGACGGCACCAGCGCGATTGCCGAAGCCATCGCGCAGGACAAGGAACTGACGAAAAAACTGCTCGATTCGGCCGGCGTGCCCGTGCCGCAAGGCCGCGTCGTCGTCGATGCGGACGACGCGTGGGCGGCCGCCTGCGAGATCGGCCTGCCCGTCGTCGTCAAGCCGAAGGACGGCAACCAGGGCAAGGGCGTCACCGTCAACATCACCACGCGCGAACAATTGACGGCCGGCTTCATCGCGGCGCAGGAATTCCGCGACGATATCCTCGTCGAGCGCTACCTGCCGGGCCACGATTTCCGCCTGCTCGTCATCGGCAACAAGATGGTGGCAGCGGCCCGCCGCGACCCGCCGCAAGTGGTGGGCGACGGCCAGCACACGGTGCGCGAACTGGTCGACCAGGTCAACCTCGACCCGCGCCGCGGCAGCGGCCACGCCACCTCGCTGACGAAAATCCGCTTCGACGACATCGCCCTGGCCAGCCTGGCCAAGCAGGGCTATGTGGCCGACTCGGTGCCGCCCGTGGGCCAGCGCGTCATCCTGCGCAATAACGCTAACCTGTCGACAGGCGGCTCGGCCACCGACGTCACCGTCGACGTGCACCCGGAAGTGGCGGCGCGCGCCGTCGCCGCCGCGCACATGGTAGGCCTCGACATCTGCGGCGTGGACGTGGTCTCCGACAGCGTATTGAAACCGCTGGAAGAACAGAACGGCGGCATCGTTGAAGTGAACGCCGCGCCGGGCCTGCGCATGCACCTGGCGCCCTCGTTCGGCAAGCCGCGCCCCGTGGGCGAAGCCATCATCGCCGCCATGTTCGCCGAAGGCGACGATGGCCGCATCCCCGTCGTCGCCGTCACGGGCACCAACGGCAAGACCACCACCGTGCGCCTGATCGCCCACCTGCTGACGGCTTCCGGCCTGCGCACGGGCATGACGAACACCGATGGCGTGTACATCGAAGGCCGCCAGATCGACAGCGGCGACTGCAGCGGCCCGCGCAGCGCGCGCAACGTGCTGCTGCACCCGGACGTGGACGCGGCCGTGTTCGAGACGGCGCGCGGCGGCATGCTGCGCGAAGGCCTGGCTTTCGACCGCTGCCAGGTTGCCGTCGTCACCAACATCGGCGCCGGCGACCACCTGGGCCTGAACTACATCACCACCGTGGAAGACCTGGCGGTCCTGAAACGCGTGATCGTGCAGAACGTGGCCGACAGCGGCGTGGCCGTCCTGAACGCCACCGACCCCGCCGTCGCCCGCATGGCCAAGAACTGCAACGGCACGGTGACCTTCTTCGCCGCCGACAAGACGCACCCCGTGATGGCCACGCACCGCGCGCAGGGCAACCGCGTGGTCTTCGTGGAAGACGGCAAGCTGGTCGCGGCGCAGGGCCAGGAACGCCACGAGATCGCCCTGTCGCAGGTGCCGATCACGCGCAATGGCGCCATCGGCTTCCAGGTCGACAACGTCATGGCATCGCTGGCCGCCGCCTGGGCCGTGGGCCTGGACTGGAAGACCATCGCGCTGGGCCTGAAAACCTTTGCCAATGAAGCCGACAACGCGCCGGGCCGCTTCAACGTGTTCGACTATCGTGGAGCCACCCTGATCGCCGACTACGGCCACAATCCGGACGCCATTCTGGCTCTGGTGCAGGCCGTGGAAAGCATGCCGGCCAAGCGCCGTTCGGTGGTCATCAGCGGCGCCGGCGACCGCCGCGACGAAGACATCCGCCAGCAGACCGAAATCCTCGGCGCCGCCTTCGACGACGTGCTGCTGTACCAGGACCAGTGCCAGCGCGGCCGCGCCGACGGCGAAGTGGTGGCGCTGCTGCGCCAGGGCCTCGACGGTGCCAAGCGCACCAGCCATATCGATGAAATCAACGGCGAATTCGTCGCCATCGACAAGGCCCTGGCTCGCCTGGGCGACGGCGACCTGTGCCTGATCCTGATCGACCAGGTGGAAGAAGCGCTGGCGCACATCGCCAAGCGCGTCGCCGAAGCCTGAGCGTCGTAGCATTGCGCACGAGGGCGGCCTGCGGGCCGCCCTTTTTGTTGGCGCGCGCCATCTGCCGCCGCGCACCGGCATGGTGCAGAAATCCCCTGGCAAGCTTGTAAATTCGGGCATGAAAATTGCTCATTAGAAAACATACTGGGCTGACGAGAAGGTGGGGCACGCATGGTGGGCAGAATCTCGCGCATGATCGGGAAATTGACGGTGGGGCGCAAACTGGCGCTGATCTATTTGCTCGACCTGTCCGCCGTGATCTTCATTTCCGGCATTCTCATCAACGAAAAATACCTCGCCATCGATTTCTCGCGCAAGGAAATGGCGGGCAACGCCTACATCGCCGTGATCCGCGACGCGCTGCTGCCCCTGACCCGTGCACCGGCCGATGCAGGCGCGTCGGCAGCCGCCGTCGAACAGGCGCAGCGCCAGTATGGCCCCGGCATGCGCAGCGCCGAATTGAGCGGGGAATTTTCCGCCCTGCTGCGCCAGGCCGGCGCTCCGCCTGCGGCGCATGACGGCATCGCCCCCTCGTCCGCCTTTGCCGCCGGGCGCGAGCTGCTCACGCGGGTGGGCAACCAGTCCAACCTGATCCTCGACCCTGACCTGGACAGCTACTACACCATGTCGCTGGTCATCCTGCGCTTTCCCGAACTGCTGGAAGTGATCAACAGCACGCGCGACCTGGCGCTGCAGCTGGCGACAAGCGAAGGCGCCCAGCGCCAGCGCCTGCAGACCCAGTTCCTCATCCTCGAAGGCCGCATGGACGCCACCATGGGCGGCATCCGCAGCGACTACACGGAAGCATTTGCCGCAAGCACGCCGCTGCTGCGCCAGCATCTGGATGGCTCGCGCGCGACGCTGCAGCAGGCCGTGGCGCAGTTCCGCGCCAGCACCCAGGCGCTGGCCGGCGCGCAAGCCGCCCCCGCCGGCACGCCGGAACTGCTGCGCCACGACGCGGCAGCCATCGCAGCCCTGCAGCGTGCCTGGCGCGAGGCGGAAGGCGAATTGCAGCGCCTGATCCAGCTGCGCGTGGACGGCTTTTTCACGCGCATGTGGCTGCACCTGGGCACGGCCGTGCTGCTGCTGGCGATGATCCTGGGCCTGGTGTTTTTCGTCGCGCGGCAGATCGCCCTGCCCATCCGGCGCCTGGCGCGCGTGGCGCAGGAGGTGCGCGCAACGGGCGACCATAGCCTGCGCGCCGTCTGGGACAGCGAGGATGAAACGGGGCGCCTGGTCAGCGCCTTCAACACCATGCTGCAGCAGCTCGACTTCCAGCGCATGGAGCAGCAGGACCTGGTGGCGCGCGCCAGCGCGGCCGACGCGCAGCGCCAGCTGGTCGACGCCATTCCCATCCCGCTGATGGTCACGTCCATCCCGCACCACCGCGTGCTGCACGCCAACCAGGCGGCACACGCATGGCAGGGCGGCCTGGAGCTGGACCCGTGGGTGGGCGGCATGAGCGCGTACGCCCGTTCGCGCTTCTTCCAGCGCCTGAGCGATCTGGGCGCCGTGGATGAATTCGAGGTGTCCTGGAGCGGCGGCGGCACGCCCACCTGGGCCCTGATTTCCGCGCGCCTGATCGACTACCAGGGCCAGCGCGCCGTGCTGTCGACCTTCACGCCGATCAACAAGACCAAGCTGATGGAATCGCGCCTGGAACTGTGGGCCAAGGTCTTCGAAGCGTCGGCAGAAAGCCTGATCGTGATGGATGCCGACATGCGCATCATCACCGTCAACCAGGCCTTCCGCCGCCATTCGCTGTACGACATGGTGGAGCTGATCGGCAAGCGCCCGGCCTTCCTGCTGTCGCCGCACAACAGCCACGAACAGCTCGACAGCCTGCGCCAGACCCTGGCGCGGCGCGGCTACTGGCAGGGCGAGATCTGGATACAGCGCAAGTCGCTCGAAGCGTATCCCGCCTGGCTGGTGATGAACGCCGTGCGCGACCTCGACGGCGTCACCACGCACTTCATCGCCAGCTCGCTCGACATCAGCGAGCGCAAGGCCAGCGAACGGCAGATCGAGCACATGGCCCACCACGATGCGCTCACGGGCCTGGCGAACCGCCACGTGTCGAAGCTGCGCCTGGCCGCCGCCATCGCGCAGGCGCGCCGCAGCGGCGAAAAGGTGGGCGTGCTGTTCGTCGACCTGGACCGCTTCAAGCACGTCAACGACGCGCTGGGCCACCACGTGGGCGACGCGCTGCTGCAATCGGTGTCGGCACGCCTGCTGCAGCTGGTGCGCGAGGGCGACACCGTCAGCCGCCTGGGCGGCGATGAATTCGTCGTCATCCTGAACGGCATCGGCGACGCCACCGCCATCGGCGACCTGCTCGATGCCCGCCTGATCCCCGCCATGCGCGAACCGCACCAGGTGGAGGGCAGCGAATTGTACGTTTCATGCAGCGTGGGCGTGGCCATCTACCCGGACCACGGCACCGACATGGATACCCTGATGCGCCACGCCGACGCGGCCATGTACCAGGCCAAGAGCGGGGGCCGCGACCATGCGCGCATGTTCACGCCGCAGATGGAAGAGCAGCAGCTGCAGCAGCTGCACCTGGAAACCGATTTGCGCCACGCCATCGAACGCCATGAACTGGTGCTGTACTACCAGCCGCGCATCGATGCGCACGGCGGCCGGCTGAATGGCGTGGAAAGCCTGATCCGCTGGCAGCATCCGCAGCGGGGGCTGATCGCGCCGGACAGCTTCATCCCCGCCGCCGAGGAATCGGGGCTGATCGTGCCCATCGGCGCCTGGGTCATCCGCGAAGCGTGCCGCCAGCACGTGGCCTGGCGCGAAGCCGGCGCGGGCGACATCGGCGTGTCGGTCAACCTGTCGGCCATCCAGCTGAAACACGGCGGCCTGGTGGCCACCCTGCGCGAGGTGCTGCGCGACTTCCCCATCGCGCCGGGCCTGGTCGAATTCGAGCTGACGGAATCGATACTGATGGAGAACGTGGACGACACCATCGCCACCCTGCAAGCCATCAAGGCGCTGGGCTTTGCCCTGTCGATCGACGATTTCGGCACCGGCTATTCGAGCCTGAACTACCTGTGCCGCTTCCCGCTCGACAAGCTGAAAATCGACATGAGCTTCGTGCAGAACATCCACAAGTCGCCGCAGAACCTGGCGGTGACGAAAGCCATCATCGGCCTCGGTCACACCCTGGGCCTGACGGTCACCGCCGAGGGCGTGGAAAGCGCGGCCGACGCCGAGGTGCTGCGCCACGCCGGCTGCGACGAGCTGCAGGGCTATTACTTTGCCCGTCCCATGCCGCAGGCGCAGCTGGCCGCCTGGCTGGCGCAAACGGCAGCACCCTGCCCCGCCTGACGCCTTACTGCGCGCTGGCGCGCATTTCACTGGCGAACAGCGAGGCCGCATGCGCCATCGAGCGCGTGGCGCGCGCCAGGAAATGCGCCCAGTGCTGCTGCTCGAGCAGCAGCATCTCGATGCAGAACCACACCTGGCCGCGCAGCAGGTGGCCCTTCACCAGCTTGATGCGGCGGTTGACTTCATCGAGTGCCGCCAGCACGCGCTGCTGCTCCCCGGGCGACTCGATCGGCCAGACATTCGGCAGCAGCAGCTTGCCAAATGCGGCATCGTCCGCGTCAAAGCACAGCACATAGCCCATGCCTTCAAAGCGGAAGACGATGTCGCCGTCGCTGTCGGTGCTGGCCTGGTAGCCCTCGGCCTGCAGGTGCTGCAGCAGGAAGGCGGTGGCGGTGCTGGTGCTTGTGGTGGTAGTGAGTGTGGACATGCGATTTCCTTTCAGTGAGTGGGATGGCGGCGCGCCGCGCTGGCGCCGCTGCATCCCTGTCTCAACGCGGCAAGCCGCGCAAAATACAAAACTATTTTTCATCGCATGTGGAGCACCTGCAACGGGGTACGCAACAGCGCGGCGGAGGCGCCCGCGCCGCCAGGGCGCATGAATGCAGCAGGGATACCGGAATTGATATTGACATCGCAAAAGAAGTGATTTGTGGGGCAAAGTCATTCCCCATACCATGATTCTTGAGCAAGTTTCAGCTCTGGCGGCCACTGCCGCAGCGTTCTCAACATAACTAAAATACAGGTGGAGACAAGATGAACCAATCGATAGCAACGGGCACCCCCACGTCCCGGCACAACACGCGCTTGACCTTGAAGGCCACGGTGGCGGCACTGGCCGGTGCCGGCCTGCTGAGCAGCGCATCCGTCTGGGCGCAGCAGGCTCCGGCCGTCGAACCCGCCACGGTGGAAAGCACGCAAGCCACGCCAGCGCCGGAAGCGCCGGCCGAAGCGACGGCTGACACCACGGGCATGAACGTGGTGGCCGTCACGGGCGTGCGCCGGGCGGCACAGAGCGCTCAGCAAATCAAGAAGAACAACGACCAGGTGGTCGACTCCATCGTCGCCGATGAAATCGGCAAATTCCCCGACAAGAACGTCGCCGAAATCCTCGGCCGCGTGACGGGCGTGCAGGTGCGCCGCGAAGGCGGCGAAGCGGGCGGCGTCATCATCCGCGGCTTGCCCGGCGTGGTGACCCTGCTCAACGGCCGCGAGATGTTTACCTCGGTGGGCCGCAGCCTGTACCTGGCCGACATCCCGACGGCCATGCTGCAGCGCGTGGACGTGTATAAATCGCAGGGCGCGGACATGGTCGAAGGCGGCACGGCCGGCGTGATCGACGTGCGCACCAACCGCCCGTTCGACTTCAAGGGTTTCACCTCGTCGGTAAACACGCGCGTCGAGCACCGCGACAAGTCCGGCTCCACCGATCCGAACGTCAGCGGCATGGTCTCGAACCGCTGGAAGACGCAGTACGGCGAAATCGGCGCCCTGGTCGGCCTGTCCTACCAGCGCAGCAAATACTATGACGAGACGATCTGGAATGCCGAACCGGTGGTGCGTCCGGAAGCGGGCAACATCACGGGGCCCGATTCCGTCGGCATGATTCCCACCGTGGGCGACCGCAAGCGCTACGCCGCCAACGCCGCCTTCCAGTGGCGCCCGAATTCGCAGGTGGAAGTCTACGCGGAAGGCATGTCGACCCTGATCAAGCACGCCTTCGACAGCCAGTTCTTCGTCGGCTCGCTGCCTTGGGGCCAGGACCCGGACATCACCCTGATCCCCGGCACCAACCAGGCCGGCACGGTGGGCAAGATCGACGGCCCGTGGTCGCCGTTCACGCTCGGTTCGACCCAGGCGCGGCGCGACCGCTCGATCGGCTCGCAGGGCGCCATCGGCGCGCGCTGGGACGTCACGCCGCAATTGCGCGTGACGACGGAACTGGCGCGCACGGTCAGCAACTTCGAGCGCGAATTCCCCATCCTCGACTTCCTCGCCCATCCGACCAGCGTCATCGGCAGCACGAATGTGAACGGCGGCGCGCAGATCAGCTACCCTGGCTACAACATGGCCGATCCGAAGAACTACACCCTGCTCGGCTTCTACGATAACCACAGCCACGACGAAGGCAGCTCCACCGACTGGCGCGCGGACGCCACCTACGACATGGACAGCACGGGCTTCTTCCGTGAATTCTCCACGGGCGTGCGCATCGCCAAGCGCAAGGCCGAATCGATCCGCGAAAAGAACGTGCAGGGCGGCCTGTCCTCGCCCATCACGGCCGACAGCATTCCCGGCCTGGCCTGCACCTCGCACCAGAACACGGGCAACTTCGGCCTGCAAAGCTGGATCACGCCATGCCGCGATTTCATGCTCAACAACACGGCCCTGCTGCGCCAGCTGTTTACGGGCAGCAGCGAACGCAGCCCGGAAGATCCGCTGACGCACTTCCAGGACGTGGAAAAAACCAATGCCGTGTACGGCAAGGCGCGCATCGGCTTCGACCTGGGCCAGGTGCCGTTCGACGGCACGCTGGGCGTGCGCGTGGTGCAGACCAAGCAGGACCTGCAGGGCAATTCCTCGCAAAACGGTGTCATCTCGCCCGTGCGCGTGAATACTTCCGACACGGATGTCCTGCCCAGCATGACCTTGAAAGCCATGCTGCGCCAGGACCTGATCGGCCGCATGACGGCCGGCAAGGCGATCCAGCGCGCCAACTTCGCCGACTTCAATCCCGGCGTGACCCTGAGCCAGAGCCTGGACATGGTGCGCCCGACGGGCGGCGGCGGCAACCCGGACCTGAAACCGGTGGAAGGCAAGAACCTGGACCTGGCTTTGGAATGGTATTTCGCGCCGACGGGTTCCGTCACGGCCACCGTGTTCCGCCACAACTTCAAGAACTACATCCTGTCCGGCTCGGCCAAGGAAACCTACAACGGCATCGAATACGACATCACGCGTCCGCGCAATACCTCGAAGGGCCACTTGCAGGGCATGGAGATGGCCTACCAGCAGTTCTATGACAAGCTGCCTGGCTGGATGAAAGGGCTGGGCCTGCAGGCCAACGCCACCTACATGACGGGCGAGCTGGAAGAGGTGGATGGCAACTCGCATCCATTCACGGGCATGTCGAAATGGTCGGCCAACGTCGTCGGCCTGTACGAGCAAGGCCCGTGGTCGGCACGCCTGGCCTACAGCTGGCGCGACAAGTTCGTCGACGACTACAACTACCGCGGCAAGGGCATCCACCTGACCGTGGCGCCGACGAAAACCCTGGACGCGTCGATCTCGTACAAGATCAACCCGACCATGACGGTCACGCTGGACGCCAACAACCTGCTCGATTCGACCTACCACGACTACCACGACACGCCGGAGTATGTGCGCGACGTGCGCCGGTATGACAAGGTCGTCGGTTTGTCATTACGTTGGAGCTTGTGACAGTGACCTGAGCAAACCGGCCGCGCGGCGCGCCGCGCGCCGGCGATGGTTTGCTCAGGCATAGAAACAGCACTGCCAATCAGCGTTTTTTCTTCCTTGCGAGGGTTTTCAGCGCCAGCCGGCAACGGTTGGCGTTTTTTTGCCTTGTGGCATCTCTTCGCCATGGGAATTGATTTAGCGCAAGATGGGAAACCGCGCGCCTTTTATGCTGTCAGCTCGACCATCCAAACCGGCGACAGCACATGCGCGATGCACGGCCCATCGATGCCCAATTATTCCAGCCCGACATTCCCATGCGGCTGGACATGCGCACGGCGGCGCTGGTCGAACATGCGCTGGCCCTGCAGGAAATGGCCGGCACGGGCGCCGCCGCCCTGTTCCTGCACTGCCACGACGTGCCGCTGGCCACCGCCTTGCGCGTGCTGACGACGGGACCGCGCCGCCAGTCGGCCGGGCCGCACCTGTTTGCCCGCCTGCGTCCGCGCACGGCGGCCCTGGCGCCAGGCTTGCCGCTACCGGTGCGCTGACGAATCCTGTACCATCGCCGCAACGTATTGAATGAGGCACGGCGATGCAGGCAGCGACACCCCCCGATAACCATGCGGCATTGATGGCCCTGATCAAGGCGCGCTTTGCCGAACTGAGCCCGCAATTCCAGGCCGGCGCGCGCTACCTCGCCGACCATCCGGACGACGTGGCCGTGTCCTCGATGCGCAGCATCGCCACGCGGGCCCGGGTGCAATCGGCCGCCCTCGTGCGCCTGGCGCAGCAGCTGGGCTTTGCCGGCTGGCCCGAGCTGAAAGCCCTCTTCGTCGAACGCCTGCGCGCAGGGCCGGCCGGCTACGCGGCCAAGGCCGATGCGCTGGCCGGCAAGGAAGGGCAGGAGCGCGACCTCATCGCCGACGTCTTCACGGCGCAGCAGCGCAACCTGGCCGCCACGGAAAGCGCCAGCCACGCCGCCCTGGACGCGGCCGCCAGCCTGCTGCAGGCGGCGCCGCGCGTGCACGTGGCCGGCTTTCGCGCCGCCCACCCCATCGCCTACACCCTGCATTACCTGTACAGGCTGCTGCGCCCCAGCGTGCAGCTGCTGAGCGGCCAGGGCGGCACGCTGGAAATGGACTTGCGCGCCCTGCAGGCCGGAGAGGCCGTCGTCGTCGTCAGCTTCGCGCCGTATTCCAGCGAAGCACTGCTGGTGGCGCAGGCGGCGCGCCAGGCCGGCTGCCAGGTGGTCGCCATCAGCGACAGCGCCATCTCGCCGCTGGCACTGCAGGCCGACGCCAGCATCGTCATCGCCGTCGACAGCCCCTCCTTCTTCCCCTCCATCGTGGCCGGCATCGCGGCCGTGGAAAGCCTGGCGGAATTGCTGGTGGCGCGCGCGGGGCCGGACGCCGTGCAGGCCATCGGCGCAGCGGAAAGCCAGTTGCGGGCACTGGGCGCCTACGCAAAAACATCAAATGATGTAAATTAAAAATAAATACATCGAGTGTTGCACTCGTGACGCGGCGCGTCCTATAATCGGCTTTCCCCTTTGCCGATATGAAAGCGATGCCATGAGCCATGTCTTCCACCGCAGCCTGACCGCCAGCTACCCTGTCGCCGCCGGTGGCGACGGGCCCTACCTGGTCGATGCCGACGGCAAGCGCTACCTGGACGCCTGCGGCGGTGCCGCCGTCTCCTGCCTCGGCCATTCGGATGCGGCCGTGATCGCCGCCGTGCAGCGGCAGATTGCCACGATGGCCTACGCGCACAGCTCCTTCTTTACCAGCGCACCGATGGAAGAACTGGCCGACTTTCTCGTCGCCCGGGCGCCTGCCGGCATCGACAGCGTGTATTTCGTCTCGGGCGGCTCGGAAGCCGTGGAAAGCGCCTTGAAGATGGCGCGCCAGTATTTCGTCGAGCGGGGCCAGCCGCAGCGCCGCCACGTCATCGCCCGCCGCCAGAGCTATCACGGCAACACCCTGGGCGCGCTGGCGACGGGCGGCAACGCCTGGCGCCGCCAGCAGTTCGAACCGCTGCTGATCGGCGTGACCCACGTGTCGCCCTGCTACGCCTGGCGCGACCAGGCGCCCCATGAAACGGATGGCGACTACGTGGCGCGCCTGGGCCAGGAACTGGAAGACAATATCGTCGCACTGGGTGCGGAGAACGTCATGGCCTTCATCGCCGAACCCGTCGTCGGCGCCACGGCCGGCGCCCTGCCCGCCGTCGCCGGATATTTTGCGCGCATGCGCGCCATCTGTCAGCGCCACGGCATCCTGTTGATCCTCGACGAAGTCATGTGCGGCATGGGCCGCACGGGCAGCCTGTTCGCCTGCGAGCAGGAAGGCGTCACGGCCGACCTCATCTGCATCGCCAAGGGCCTGGGCGCCGGCTACCAGCCCATCGGCGCCGTGATGGTGTCCAAGGACATCCGCGAGACCATCCGCGCCGGCACGGGCTTCTTCCAGCATGGCCACACGTACATCGGCCACGCCACGGCCTGCGCCGCCGCCCTGGCCGTGCAGCGGCAGATCGAGGAGCGCGATTTATTGGCCAACGTGCGCGCCATGGGCGGCTTGCTAAAAGAGAGGCTGCAGCAGCGCTTCGATGGCCATGCGCATGTGGGCGACATCCGCGGCCGCGGCCTGTTCCTGGGCCTGGAACTGGTGCAGGATCGCGCCGGCAAGCAGCCGTTCGACCCGGCCCGCCGCCTGCACGCGCGCATCAAGGCGCAAGCCATGCAAAACGGACTGATGTGCTACCCCATGGGCGGCACCATCGACGGCTTGCACGGCGACCACATCCTGCTGGCGCCGCCCTACATCATCGACGCCAGCCACGTCGATGAAATCGTCGACCAGCTGGGCACGGCCATCGACGCCTGCGTGGGCTGACCGTCTCTAGCCGCGCCCGCTGTTGCCCACGGTGGACATCAGGCTGGCGCCGCAGCTGGTCTTGTGCCCGTCGAAAGCCACGGGCACGCCATCGATCAGCACTTGCGGATCGCCCTCGGCGATCACGCAGCGCACGTGCCCCTTGATGGGGCAGGTGCAAGGATCGCCCTTGCGCGCCACGGCCACGCCCAGCACCGTGCTGTCCGGCGACGCGCCCACCACCTTGCCGCCGTGGCTGGTAGGATCGTTCAAGCGGATTACGCCGCGCATATCGCCTCCTGATCGCGTTTCACTGTGAAAACCCCTGGTAATACTCGGGCGCATCGTGGCGCAAACCCCACCAGGGCAGATACGCATGGTTGCCGCTGCGCGCGCGGAACCACGGCTTGCCGGGCTGGATCGGCCGCACGACGGCGGGCGGCGCCACCACCAGCGCCACGGGGGCGGACAGGTCGCTGGTGCCGGCCACCAGCACGGGCTTGCCGAAATGGTGTGCGTAGGCGATGCCCAGCGCCACGTTCGTCAACGCCGTACCCGCGCCCGTCTCGCCTAGCACGGCTGTCAGATTGAAACTTTGCTTCAGCAGATCGAATTCCGGCAATTGCACGGTGAGCGTCTGCGCCAGCGCGCCGAGCCGTGCCGACGAATCCTGGTGCGTATTGCCGGCGTCGTGGATGACGTAACCGATCCCGGTCTCCGCTTGATTGGCTTTGCTTGCAGCCTCTTCGATGGCCGCCGTCCACGCCTGCACCAGGCGCGGCGGTTCGCCCTTTTTGACGTCAAAATCCGCCACCTGTTTCGTGCTCGGATACCCGAGCCACGCCAGCGGCGCCCGCTCCGTCTTGTAGTCGGGACCGGCCAGCACCAGCAGCACCAGATTCTCGTTGATCTGCCGGTCCAGAGGACGACTGGGCGCATCCCAGTTCATGGCCCAGACGGTTTCCTCGGGGTGGGTTTGCAGATAGTCGAGCGCGGCGGAAAGTGACGTAAAACCGGCGTTGGGGCCACCCATGGTGAGGCGGACGTCGGGCGGGGTGGAGCGGGTCCAGAGGGTGGGGAAGTTTGGGTTGCCGATGGTAAAAGTACGGCGGACATAATTTTGTAAAAACGTGGCAGACTCCACAGGATCGAGCTTTCCCTCTGGCAAGGCACATTCAATATGGATACCGGCCAGTTCGCGCCAACGTGATCTGTTTTCAGCTGAGTGGACGTTGTAGAAATATTCAGGGTCGGCATAATACACGCTGTGCATTAAGTCAAACAGCTTCTCGACATACTTCTCATAATAACCATCAAATGTCTCTGATCCATTATTTCCAACAGCAATTGAAGCAATACTTTGCAGCCGGGTATATTTTTCGGGTTTTTCCCTGACCATATCATCGTTCGGATTTGGATGCACCAGCCCCAAGGTCCACAGCAATTGCCATTGCGTGGGGTAATCCCGCCGCTGCAAGGGATTCAGCCATTGCAGCCCCACCACCTGCGCCATAAACGGACCGCTGCGTGGCACCGTTGCCTCCGGAAATGGCGGCGTCGCGCACGCACCAAGCAAAAGCGACATGAGAACCGCGAGCAGCGCCCTCATTGCGAAAACCCCTGGTAATACTCGGGCGCATCGTGGCGCAAGCCCCACCAAGGTAGGTAGGCATGGTTGCCGCTGCGCGCGCGGAACCACGGCTTGCCGGGCTGGATCGGCCGCACGACGGCGGGCGGCGCCACCACCAGCGCCACGGGGGCGGACAGATCACTGGTGCCGGCCACCAGCACGGACTTGCCGAAATGGTGCGCGTAGGCGATGCCCAGCGCCACGTTCGTCAGGGCCGTACCCGCGCCCGTCTCGCCCAGCACGGCCGTCAGATTGAAGCTTTGCTTCAGCAGATCGAATTCCGGCAATTGCAAGGTAAGCGTCTGCGCCAGCGCACCGAGCCGCGCGGACGAATCCTGGTGCGTATTGCCGGCATCGTGGATGACGTAACCGATCCCGGTCTCCGCTTGATTGGCTTTGCTTGCAGCCTCTTCGATGGCCGCCGTCCACGCCTGCACCAGGCGCGGCGGTTCGCCCCTTTTGACGTCAAAATCCGCCACCTGTTTCGTGCTCGGATACCCGAGCCACGCCAGCGGCGCCCGCTCCGTCTTGTAGTCGGGACCGGCTAGCACCAGCAGCACCAGGTTCTCGTTGATCTGCCTGTCCAGAGGACGACTGGGCGCATCCCAGTTCATGGCCCAGACGGTTTCCTTGGGATGGCTTTGCAGATAGTCGAGCGCGGCGGAAAGTGAAGTAAAACCGGCGTTGGGGCCACCCATGGTGATACGGACGTCGGGCGGGGTGGAGCGGGTCCAAAGGGTGGGGAAGTTTGGGTTTCCGATGGTAAAAATGCGACGGACATAGTTCTGTACGAAGGCGGCGGACTCCACCGGATCAAGCTTATTTTCAGGCAGCGCATATTCGATACGGATACCGGCCAGTTCGCGCCAGCGCGATTTGTTTTCAGCAGAGTGAACGTTGTAGAAGTACTCTGGGTCGGAGTAATACACCCCATGAAAGCGATCAAACATATCTTCGATATATTTATGGTGGTAGCCGCGAAAGGTTTCAGAGCCATTATTTCCAACCGCAATAGACGCAATGCTTTGCAGTTTGGAATATTTTTTGGGATTTTCTTTGACCATATCATCCTCGGGATTCGGTCGTACCAGTCCTAATGTCCACAGCAATTGCCATTGCGTGGGGTAATCCCGCCGTTGCAAGGGATTCAGCCATTGCAATCCCACCACCTGCGCCATAAACGGACCGCTGCGTGGCACCGTTGCCTCCGGCAATGGCGGCGTCGCGCACGCACCAAGCAAAAGCGACATGAGAACCGCGATCAGCGCCCTCATTGCGAAAACCCCTGGTAATACTCGGGCGCATCGTGGCGCAAGCCCCACCAGGGCAGATACGCATGGTTGCCGCTGCGCGCGCGGAACCACGGCTTGCCGGGCTGGATCGGCCGCACGACGGCGGGCGGCGCCACCACCAGCGCCACGGGGGCGGACAGATCACTGGTGCCGGCCACCAGCACGGGTTTACCGAAATGGTGCGCGTAAGCGATGCCCAGCGCCACGTTCGTCAGCGCCGTGCCCGCGCCCGTCTCGCCCAGCACGGCCGTCAGATTGAAGCTTTGCTTCAGCAGATCGAATTCCGGCAATTGCACGGTAAGCGTCTGCGCCAGCGCACCCAGCCGTGCGGAAGAATCCTGATGTGTATTGCCGGCGTCGTGGATGACGTAACCGATCCCGGTCTCCGCTTGATTGGCTTTGCTTGCAGCCTCTTCGATGGCCACCGTCCACGCCTGCACCAGGCGCGGCGGTTCGCCCTTTTTGACGTCAAAATCCGCCACCTGTTTCGTGCTCGGATACCCGAGCCACGCCAGCGGCGCCCGCTCCGTCTTGTAGTCGGGACCGGCCAGCACCAGCAGCACCAGGTTTTCGTTGATCTGCCGGTCCAGCGGCCGGCTGGGCGCATCCCAGTTCATGACCCAGACGGTTTCCTTGGGATGGGTTTGCAGATAGTCCAGGGCGGCGGAAAGTGACGTAAAACCGGCGTTGGGGCCGCCCATGGTGAGGCGGACGTCGGGCGGGGTGGAACGGGTCCAGAGGGTGGGAGAGTGGATGTTGCCGATACTAAAAGTATCAGCAACATATTCCCGGACGAAGTTGGCCGCTTCCACTGGGTCGAGCTTACCTTCGGGCAAAGCATATTCAATATGGATGCCGGCCAGCTCGCGCCAGCGCGACTTATTTTTAGTTGAATGGACATTGTAGAAATATTCTGGGTCGGAGTAGTACACGTCATGAATTAAATTGAAAGTCTTCGCTATGTATTTTTCATGGTAACCATCGAACGTTTCAGAACCATCATTTCCAACCGCGACAGAGGCAATACTTTGCAGCCGGGTATATTTCTCGGGCTTTTCCCTGACCATATCGTCGCCTGGGTTCGGCTGCACCAGCCCCAAGGCCCACAATAATTGCCACTGTGTCGGATAATCCTTACGCTGCAAGGGATTCAACCATTGCAAGCCAACTACTTGAGCCATGTATGGCTGCTGATTAACCTCAGGTGTAGCGCTGGCCGTACTGCTCAAGGTAGCAGGCGACGATCGCAAATGTGAACAGGCGGCCAGCAGGAATACGACCAGAAATCCGAGGGACACATAAATAAAAATAGTTTTGAACATGCTCAATGCTCCATCTATAAAAAGGCTGTTGCAGGAGGGGCCGGTCTATACAAGCCACCAATTTCCATAGCATTAATCGTGAGCGAGTTCGCCGGACGTAGGCCGAGAATCCCGCGCAGGGTTTTCACGTACGTCGACTATTTTTTCAGGGAGACGGGCTTCCTCTGCTTCATTTATCCACACCGAGGCAGTCATCTTGCGACGTGTCGCCTTGTCAAAATACTCTTCAAAGCTCTTCGCCGGATCAGTTTTATTCAGTGCCCCCAACAACCGCCAATCCGCCGCCACCCTCAACCTGCGCTGCTGGTCCGGCTTGATGCGGCACACGCCCACCGCCACGTCATACGCGAGCGCCCGCTCTGAGTGCATGGGGTTGGTCAGGATGGTGGAGTGGTCGGTGGCATAGGCGCCGGCCTGGCTGGCCATCATTTCCTCTACCCGCGTGCTGCGCCATTGCAGATACTCGGCGTCGGGCGTGGCGTTGGGCATTTCCTGCTGCACTTTTTGACCCTCGGGACTTTTCCCTTCCCGTATGGCCAGGGCGCGTATCACGGCGCGCTGCTCGAATCGCAGGCGCGCCTCGTCATCGGCCGTGCCCCTGGCGCTGTCCATGCGTTTGGCTGCGTTTTTCCCCGCCTGCCCCTGCAGGCCGCCGGGCGGAATTTCATGATCGGCAAGGAGATCGTCGCCGGGCGCGCGCTGCTTGCCCACCTGGCGCGATTCGCCGAGCGGCTGGTAGCCTTCGTCGAATTCCTCGCTGGTCTGGCCAAAGCGCAAGGACTGCGGCTTGAAGGGCGGCAGCAGGTCGGGCGCGTTCAGTTCGATTTTCCAGTCTTTGTGGGGCGAGGCATTGCAGGGGCTGCGGGCCAGGCCCGTTGCCACGATGAACAGAGGTGCAAACCCAACCGTCAGGATGGTGGAAAAGGCGCTCTGGCTGGCCTCGACACCGTGCTTGATGGAATACGACGCATATTTCTGCGCCGGAAACCAGAAGTCCTTGCCTCCCGGCGCAGGCTTGCGCCAGTGATCGCTCCAGTAGTGATAGCTGCCCTGCTTGCCCACCTCAAACCCCTGGGCAAACACGCGCTGCACGCACACGCCTGCGGCCTCGGTGGCAGCCAGTTCGCCGCCATCCTTGCTATCCTTGGCCAGCGAACCCGACAGGCCGCGCCAGCCGATGCCCTCGATGGCGACGGACGACACCACCACGTCATGCGGATTGCAATAGAGGGTCACCCTGCCATACGATGATTTCCTGCCGCCCCGGGCGGCGCCGGCAATCCCGTATCGCTCGCGGTCCGTCGCGGCGGAAAAGCCGTGCTCCAGGTTGGCCATGCAGCGGTCGATTTCCTCGTCCGTCTGCGCCTCTGCCAGGCTGGCGCGCTGGCGGATGATGGCAAAGAAGTTTTTCAGGGTGTCTATGCGCGCCTGCACCGTCACCCTGCCCGTGCTGCCGTCCGCCGCACGCAGCTTGCCGGCCACCCAGTTCTCGGCGCTATTGCGTTTCGCCAGGCTGTACGGCGAGTTGCAAATGACATAATTGTCGGCCACGCAGGGAAAACTGTCCTTCACCTTGGGCAGTTTTTCCCCCAGGAAGGCGGCCGCCATCGCCACCATCGTACCCTGGCTGTGGCACACGATGGTGACGGGCACGTCGGCCTGCTGCTGGCGGATGGCTTCGACCAGCCGGGCCAGACGATAGGCGGCCAGCACGAAATACGGGCGCGGCGGGCAGCTGTACACTTGCCGTTCCGGGAAGGGATTCATGTGCTGAATCTTGTTCCACAAGAATAAATCCTCACTCAGCCCCTCCTTCCACAGGTCGGCCAGCGCGCTGCAGCCATTGGCAAACGGCCCGCCACCCCAGTAATCCTGTTCGTTCAGGTAGATGCCCTTGCCATACTTCTGCAGTTCCTCGCCGGAAGCCTTGTAGCCCCAGCGAAAGCGGATCACGGGAGAAAACGTGCCGGCATCGCGGATCAGGGTATCGGCCGACATCTCCGGGTGGAGAAAGCCTTCGGCCGTGATTTCGGCGCCATAATTGACCGGTTTCAGTTCGCCGCCCTCCACGCCACGGTGCTGCAGGTGATGGCAGGAACGCTTGAGGCGCTCGTTGAGGCCCTTGCACAGGCCTTCTTCGGCGGCCGCGTACCACTCGCCATCGGAATTGACCCCGTGCACGAAGATCACGATGCCGGGCAGCGGCAACTGCTGTAGCACTTCATGGTCGCTGCTCTGGAAATTGGCGTTGCAGGAAAACTGGCCGAGGATGTCGATGTCGGGATCGTCGCACAGCGGCGGATGGGGATCGAACTGCATGGTGTGCTCTCCAGTGACGGGGCTTCAGGAACGGCGGCGGAAGAAAAATCCCTTCAGCCGCTGCAAGTGATCGGTCGCCACCTTCGGCCCGCGCCCGTCAGCTCCGCTGACGCCAGTCAAGGGACTGCCGCCTTCGCGCTCGATGTGCACTTCCACGCCTTCGACGGGCAAGCCGTCGGTTGGACGCAGCAATCGCGGCACGCGGCCCAGCTCGCCTTCGCCGAAGGTGGGCAGCTCGCCTTTCATGCTGCCCGGGCCGTTCCAGTGATGGCCATCGGTTTTGACCGTCAGCGCGCCGGGGCCGCCCAGTTCCACCGCACCGCCGGACAGTTTCAGGTAGGCGCCGCCCGCCGTCATGAAGGTGATTTCGTCCTGCGCCACGCCAACCAGGCGCGTGCCAGCCGTCAGGCGGATGTCCTTGGCGGCGTCCGCCTGCAGCAGGTCGTGCTGGCTTTGCAGCAAAAACTTGCCGAAGTGGGCCACCTGCACGATGCCATCCTGGTGCGCGAACAGGGAAATGCCCTTGCCCGCGTTGACGTTGCAGCGCTGGGCCGCGCTCAGTTGCAGATGCTGCTGGGCCACCAGGTCGATATTCGCGCCCGCGTTGCCGGCAATGGTCCGGGGCGTGCTCAGCGCCACGCCCTCGGGCGCCGTGATGCTGACGGCGGGCTGGTCGGCGGCAATCGCGGCGCCCAGCGCCTTGCTGCCGGCCGCGTCCAGCGCCAGCGCCTGGTGCTGGGCGGCAAACTCGCCCAGGGAGCTAGACAATTCCAGGCATTCTTTCATCACGGCGGCATGCTCGCTGCCGTCGAGCTGCTTGCCGCTGGCGCCCAGCTGTTTCCAGGCAGAAATCAGCAGCGAGCGGGCAGTGCGCACGCTGCCGCTGGCGTCGCTGCGCAACTCGAAGCCGTCGCCGCGCTGCCGCCCTGCGCCGTCGCTGCGCGGTTCGGTCAGATAGCCGAGATTCAATTGCGTCGCCGCCTGGTCGCTGGCCAGCTGCGCGCTGATCTGCGACGGCGTGTCGTCAAAGCACAGCTGGTTGCCGCGCCCGCCCCGCACTTCGCGGCTGCGCATGCCGGACAGATAACGGTTGCCCGGCAAGGCGCCGCGCGCGCTCAAGCCCGGCGGCGCGCCCACGGCGTTGTACAGCTGCCCGACGATAATGGGCCGGTCCGGGTCGCCGCCGAGAAAATCGATCAGCACTTCCGTGCCGATGCGCGGCAAGCTCAAGGTGCCGCATTGACTGCCGCTGCCCGGGCCATTGCCGGTCCAGCTCGATGCCACGCGCACCCAGGCCGAATCGCGCTCCGTATCGGAGGCGCCGGAGCCGTTGGCATGCGCGTGGTCCGGCTCCCGCGTGGCGCCAAAACGCACCTTGACGCGCCCCAGCGCATCGCAATGCACTTCTTCCCCGGCAGGCCCGACGACCAGCGCGCTTTGCAGGCGGACGACGGGGAAATCGCTGCGCGGGTCAAAAGCGGGCACGATGGCGATGCCGCGCCGCACGCAGGTAAAACGGTTGCGGTAGCGCAAGGCCGGCTGGCCATCGGTGCCCGTGCCTTGCGCCGCGCCGGCGTCGCCCTGCCAGCCGCTCTGCGCAAACAGGCGCCCGACCCGCGCATCCAGGCCGGTCGGCAAGTTATTGCTGGCCGCCACGCTCAAGGCCGTGATGACGAAACTGCGCTCGGCCGCCGGGTGGCTGTCGATATCGGCATGCCCTTCCAGGCTGAACCATTGGCCCGCGCAAAAGTCGCGCACGCAGCCTTCTCCCTGGAAACACTTGCTGTCCAGATCGTGACGCGCCATCGCCAGCTGGCCCAGTTGCCGCAATGCGTCATTGCTGCCGGCGGCCAGCGGCGGCTCCACGATATAGTCGTCGAGACTGGCCGCCAGGCGATTGCCATTGTTGCCCTGGTCCACGCCGCCGTGCGACTGCGTGGCCATGAACTGCGGACTGTGCGGATGGCCATCGTCCCAGCTGTAACGTTCGGACTTTCCCGGTTGCAAGCGGCGCACGGCGCTCCAGGCCGTCACGGCATCCCTTTCCTCGGTGGCGTCATCGCGGTGATAGCGCACCGTGCCGGCCGCGTTTTGTGCCAGGCGGCTGGCGTCGTCGAACAGCAGCAGGGCATGCACGGGCGTGGTGGCGGCGTTCGGACCGGATGGCGCCCCCGCCTGGAAGCACCAGGCGATGCCGCGGCGGCTGAGCAGGCGGCGGATAAAGGCGGCATCGGATTCATTGTGCTGCATCGTGAATTCGCGCACGGGCAGGCTACGCGCCGCCAGCGCCGCATCGATGGACAGATCCAGGCTGGCGGCGAGCACACTATTACCCTGCCGCCATTCCTCAACCAGAAGCTGGACGATCTGCAATTCGTGCTTGTTGCGAAACACGCGCGTGTTGACGCGCTTTTCCATCAGGGCGAGGCCGTCGCGCAGTACCAGCTGATACGTGGCAAGGCCGCCATCGCTCTGCCCGGCACACGCTTCGGCGACGATGCCGCAGACCCTGCGCAGCTGCCCCCGGTCCGTGACGATCTGCAATTCGGCCGGCACGGCGATGAACTGTTTCAGCGGCAGCTGCGCCTCGGTGGCGACGCACAGGATGCGGTATTCCAGCCCGCCACAGATGGCCTCGCTGCCGCTGACGCGCTGCGGCAGCAGGACATCCTCATTCATGCCTTCCGGGTAAGCGAGGCGCAGCCGCAAGGCCCGGTTGCCGGCGCTCAAGGCCTTGTCCACGGCCATCCATTGCGCGAAGTCTTCCATGGTTTCCTTTCTTCCTGCGGTCAGCGGAGCACATCGTTCACGGCAGTCTCAGGCGGAACCGTCGAATCGAACGTCATAATGCATGTCGTCACGGTCGCGGCCCGGTAGCTTGCCGGCCAGAAAAGCATCCTCCGCCAGGCACGCGCCCATGCCCAGCACGCAGGTGCGCACGTCTTCCCGGCGCAGCACCAGGCGTATTTCAAAGCTCATGCCGGGCAAGCCGAACAGCGCCAGCATCTGGCGCAGGGCCAGCGCGCCGGGGCGTCCGGGCAAGAAGTCCTCGTAGGCGCGGCGCTCAAGCGGCCCCAGCACCAGGCGCACGCGCAAGTCGGCGCGCCGGCAGCGCTCGCCCAGCATGGCGCCTTGTCCCAGCCGCGCGTTGGCGCTCGCCAGCAAGGTGCGCTCCTGCGGCGCGCGCCGGATCCAGGCGCCAATAAACCGCTGCAAGCGCACGGGCACGCCGAAATACCCGGCCAGGACCGCCTGCATCGCCTCGGCCGCCACGGGCCGATGCCGCAGCAAGGCCGCGTAATGGGCCAGCGCATGCGCCGGCAAGCCATCCGCATGGCGGGCCACCTCGGCAGGCCAGGCACCCGCCAGCGCCAGTTGCAGGGGCAGGAAATCGCCGCCATCGGCGTCCATCTGGCATTCGATGCGGTAACGGGCCCAGGCCTGGTAAAAAAGAACCAGCGCGCGCTGCGACAGCGTATCGAGCCAATCACGGGGACCGTCATCGCCCGTTTGCCGCTCGTGGCGGGCCAGCGTTTCCGTGTAATGCAGCGGCAAGCTGCCATGCACGCCCAGAAAACCCAGCATCGCTGCCCGCACATGCACCTGCATATCGCCGTTGGCCTGCGGCTCCAGCCACAGTTGTTCGATTTCACCCGGCGCAAACGACAGCGATGCGCTGCCATGCAGGCGCAGGCAATCATCAAACACCTGCTCCCGTGAGATACCCTGCTGCATCAGCCAGGCAGACAGCAGGCGCACTGCCTGAAAGAAACCGGTGCCGGACGGGTCGGCCAGCAGGCGCGCGACTACACCAGTGTCTGGCTTCCATTGCGTGGCAGGCAACACAGCAACTCCTTTCCTGTCTTCTGCGACAAGACGATCAGGCGGGTAAACGAGCCCAGGTGTACATACAGCCCGAGAAAGCGTTCGATCACCTGGGCAAAAGCGTGCAAGCCGCTGCCGACAAAGGCTTCCTCATCGACGGACAGCAGGACGTCGATGCCGAAGACGAGGCTGCCGCCCGCCTCGTCGTGCAGCCAGGTACTGGCGGCGCGCTGGCGCAGTCCCGTCAAGCCCTCGATCTGGCGCGCGGCGCTGGCCGAACCGGGCAAGTTGTACAGCTCGAGTATTTGCTTAAAGAGCGGCAAACCCTGTTCATTCAGTGACTGATGGTTCAGGGACAATTGCGCGATCAGCCGCCAGTGCGATGACGCCCCCGCCGGGTAGCGGCACGGCGCGCTGGGCTTGCGCAGCAGGCGCACCGGCAAGGCGCTGGCCACGCCGTCATGATGCAGATCGCCCGCGGCATTGCCGCACACCAGGCGGCTCGGCAAGTCGCGGTTGCTGCAAGTGAGCATGATGGACACCGTTTGCGTCGCGTCATGCAGCGGCTGCATGGCGCCGTCGACAAAGGCGATGCGCATGTCGTAGCCGGGATTGCTCAGCGCCATGTCTTCGTCGCGCCGCGTCACCCAGTAGCGCCCCTGGCGCCCGCCCGCCTCGCCGTGGCGCATCGAATAGAACGGGTGAAACGCGTCCAGCGTGCTGCCCTGTGCCGTTTCCCCGAGGACTTGCACACTGTCGACGCTATGGACCTCGTAGCAATGCGCCTGCCTGACCGAAGGCAGCAGCACATGCTCGGCGCTCGTGTGCGTCAGGCGGATGGGGTTGGCCGCCTGGCGGAACAGGTTGACGACGGGCGTGCATCCCGTCAGCAGATGCCTGGCGGACAGGGGCCGCAAGATGCGCGCGATATCCGCATCGGCCTGCACGTTGGCCAGCAACAGGTGCACGGTGCAACGCCGGCAGGCCGGGGGCAACAGCGGGCGCAGCGCAGCCAGGTCCAGGTCGACGAAATTGAATTTATCCGGAAAGGCAAACCATTCGCCCAGCAGAAAGTAGGCGGGATGCGAGGCCGGATGCGAGGCGGCCATGGCCGGCATCAATGCCTCCTCGGCGGCAAAGCCGACCGGATGCAAGGGCACCGCCTCCAGCGCCTGCCAGACGCCGTCCACCTCCACGCAGGCGCACCGCACCTGCTGGAACAGGCTATCGCGCAAGCTTGCGCAAAACGCCGACTCGCCGTCGAGGAACAGGCGCAGCGCCGGCAGCGGCAGCGCGTCGAGCGTGGACGTGGCGCCCGTCGCTTCGAGCGTGATGCTGATCGCCGCCCCCAAGTCCGGTGCGAGACGCAACGCGGGCGGCGCCGCAATGACGGACTGGAAACGCACGTCGGACAGGCGCAGGGGGGCCACGGCGACGTCATACGCGGTGGTGAACTTGCAGGTGACGCCCTGATGCTCCGCAGCAAGCATGACCGTGCCGCGCGGAATGGTCGCCAGCTCCGTCACCGTGGCAAGGTCGTTATCGACACGGGCGATGGCGCAGGCAGGAAACGGGCGCAAATAATGAGGAAAATTAACTTCCAGCAACGTTTCGCTGAAGGCGCCGAAGCCGTCGGCCAGCCGCTTGGCCGTGCGTGCATTGAACATGGCAAACGCCTGCAGCATGCGCGCCAGGTGCGGATCTCCCATGTCGCCGCCCACGATGCCCAGCGCCCCGGCGATGGCTGGATAGCGCCGTGCAAACGCCTGATTGTGCGCATGCAAGGTCCCCAGTTCGTGTTCGTAATACTGCAGCAGCTCATCCATGTCAGCCTCCCCCATCGCCCGACCCGCACATGCCGGTACGGCCCCATCTGCATTATTGGGGAAGCGGGAAAGAGGAATGTGAGTTAAAACAAGATTGCAAGCATGAATCAGTAACGGGTGCCGCCCGAACAGCGCCGCAGCAACTTTTGTTCACTCCTTGCCAATATTAATTGACTTATTCGAAACAATCGTTTTAAATCAGGAAGTTACTCAAAATCAATCATCTTGGGCATTCAAACATCGCATTGACCCTCTCGATGCTTGACGTCCACGTTGATGCACTCTGAAGCCAAGGTATATGGAACTGCTCGACTCCCTGCGTCAGCCCTCGTTGCAAGACGGCACTATCAGCGGTCACTATGAAGTGCGCCGCTTGCTGGGTGAAGGCGGTTTCGGCCATGTGTTCGAGGCCTGGGATGCCAAGCTGTGCCGCAGCGTGGCGCTCAAGCGCCTGAAGCCGCAGGCCGACGTGCTGCATCCGGAAAAACTCATCAATGAAGCGCGCCTGGCCGCCTCGCTCAGGCATGCCGCCTTCGTGCGCATCTTCGCCATCGAGGGCCAGGGCACGGGCCAGTCCATCGTCATGGAACTGGTGGAAGGCCAGACCCTGGGGCAATACATGCACGGCGGCAAGGCCGAGCTGCAGGCCGCGCTCGACATCGCCTACCAGATCGCCGACGCAATGGACGAGGCGCACGCCATGGACCTCGTGCACGGCGACCTGAAACCGTCGAACCTGATGCTGGAGGCGAACGGCAAGGTGCGCATCCTCGATTTCGGCCTGGCACGCCACATGGACCCGCAAGCCACGCAAACGACGACCCTGTGCGACTTGCAGGGCACCATCGCCTACATGGCGCCCGAGCGCCTGATGGGCCGCCTGCCCGACACGCGCGGCGACGTGTACGCCTTGGGCGCCATGCTGTACGAAATGCTGGCCGGCCAGCGCCACTTCGCCCACCTGAACGGCCTGGCCCTGGCCGCCGCCCACATGCAGGCGACGGAACCGTGGCCCGACCTGCCGGAAACGGTGCCGCCCGCCATCAACGCCCTCGTGCGCGCGATGACGGCGCACGACCCTGCCGAACGGCCACGCACCATGCGCGATGTGCGCGAGGCAATGAGTGGGCAGCGCGCGTTAGCGGCGCCGGCACTGGCCGCCGACACCGCGCCCGCCAAGCCCGCCACGCCGCCGGCCTCAATTGCCATCCGATTTCAAGTGCCCGCCAAGCCCGCCACGCCGCCGGCCTCAATTGCCATCCGATTTCAAGTGCCCGTCAAGCGCGCCATCCTGGCGGCTGGCGCCGTCGTCTTGCTCGGCCTGGGTGTCTGGCAAGGGCCAAAACTATGGACTGAGCTGAGCAGTCAATACGGTAAAATGCCCTATTCCGAAATGGCTTCGATGCAAGCCGGCATGGAAGCTTTGCGTGTATTTGACCGTGATATCAGCCAGGCACAGGCAATCGGCCACTTCATGACAGTGTTACAGCATAATCCAAGCAATGCGGCGGCGGCGGCTGGACTGTCACTGGCATCAAGTTTCCGCTACGCGGGAAATGGGCGCGACGACACTTGGCTGCAAAGAGCCAATGTCAACGCAAAACAGGCTTTGACAGCGGATAATCAACTAGCACTTGCCCATGTTGCGCAAGCGTGGGTATTGGAATTCGAAGGCAAGAGCGACGAAGCTTTGCGTGAAGCAAACACCTCATTGAACCTGGAACCTAACAACATATTTGGTTTATATGGCAAGGCACGCCTGTATCTCTCCGTTCACAATTTTGATCTGGCGCAATCCATACTGACGCAAGCAATTGCGACGCACCCAAACGAGCGTATGTTCAATACTTTGTTGGGGCAGATGTATTACAGAAAAAATGATTATGCGACTGCCGAACAAATATTTCGCAAAAGCATACGCATGGACCCCCAATCACCCAGTGCCTATGCCTATTTAAATGCGACTTTACTGCGGCAAAATCGCGCAGACGAGGCGCTTGAGGTTCTCCAGCAAGGTTTGCTGATACGACCACACTGGGAGCTATACACTAATTTGGGTACATCTTTGTTTGCCAAGGGTGACTACCTGGGAGCCGTTCAGGCATTTGAAAATGCCGTCTCGGAGAAAAAAGGCAGCCCCGGCACCTATCTACTCTGGGCCAACTTAGCTGATGCTCAGCGCTGGGTGCCAGCATTGGCGCAAGCATCAAAACAATCATATCTACGCGCAATCTCTCTGTTACAGCCCATGTTATTGCGCATGCCCAATGATGTAACTTTAAACTCACGCATAGCCCTATACAGAGCCTACGCAGGAGAGAAAGAAGCTGCTCTGGCAAACGTACAACATGCTCTTAACTTGGCACCACAGGTAGCCGACGTGCAGTTTCGCGCCGCCTTGACACATGAATTGATTGGTGACCGCAGCGCGGCCTTGGCTGCGTTGTCCCTAGCCAGCAAGCTTGGCTACCCCCTCAATCTGATCGAATCAGCACCCGATCTG
This sequence comes from Janthinobacterium sp. GW821-FHT03C08, assembly GCF_059420905.1. Classification (NCBI taxonomy): domain Bacteria; kingdom Pseudomonadati; phylum Pseudomonadota; class Betaproteobacteria; order Burkholderiales; family Oxalobacteraceae; genus Janthinobacterium; species Janthinobacterium sp. GW821-FHT03C08. Next base: position 114,994 of record NZ_JBWKUP010000010.1, read on the forward strand.
TTGAACCTGCGGCGAGATGCCCGCTACCAAAAATTTCTCATCAACCTGGAAAGAGACAGTAAAAAATGACGCCTGTAAGCCCTTGGATGAAGTTATCAGTACACTTTGATGCAGACCAGATCACCAACCAGCTCGACTACAGCTTCACCTCCTGCGACGGCACGGCCGATCCCCGCCACGGCCCTTACATGGGCGGAGTGCATTTCCAGAAAGGCCAACATGTCTATCTCGACGTTACCTGCTGTGGCTCAAAGGACAGCGGTTTCACCTCGTTCCAGATTGTCGATTGCTGTATCATCACCGTGCCGCAACTGACACAAATCGGCCCGAAAGTACCTACTATTTATTCCCCGCCATCGCCATTTCTGCAAGCCGTCGGGGCTAGCTATCATTTCCCGCTGGACTTCGAAATCCAGCAACTGCTGGGAGAGCCAGACCAGCTCCCCCTACACCGCATCCGGCAGGAATGGAAACACAATCTGGATGTAGGCTATGCGACAGGCCGCTGGGAGTTATCTTTCATCATGACGGTACGCATTATGCGAGGCGAAGACGTCCAACCAGAATTGCGCGTATTTTCCTTCGATCCGGAAAGCTCGGTGGGTGGCGAAAGCACCTTATAAAGTAAGCGGCACAGGGCATTATCACTCATTGGTGCACTGATGTCTGCATATATCCGCGGCCGTATCGACATTCGTCGATGCGGCTTTTTCACATCCGCACGCAATACCCCGCCCCGCCCGCCGAAAGCGGTAAAATGACGGCCTTGGACTCAGGCACCGCCTAGCAGCGCGGCCTGGCACGCACACAGCACCACCCACAGCCCGGCTGGCATGCCTTTCCCTGCCGCCGGACCAACGACAAAGAACACATGACCACCGTCCCAAAAGAAATCAACGCCGCCGCGGCAAAGAAAAATTCCGCTGAAAAGCTCACGCCGATGATGCAACAATATCTGGGCATCAAGGAAAACCACCCGACGATGCTGGTGTTTTACCGCATGGGCGATTTCTATGAGCTGTTTTTCGAGGATGCGGAAAAAGCGGCGCGCCTGCTGGGCATTACCCTGACGGCGCGCGGCGTGGCCAGTGGCAACCCGATTAAAATGTGCGGCGTGCCGTTTCATTCGCTCGATGGCTACCTGGCCAAGCTGGTCAAGCTGGGCGAGTCGGTCGCCATTTGCGAACAGATCGGCGATCCGGCCACCAGCAAGGGACCGGTGGAGCGCAAGGTCATGCGTGTCGTCACGCCCGGCACCCTGACGGATGCGGACTTGCTGCCTGAAAAGGCCGAGCGCCCGCTGCTGGCCATGTGCAGCATCACGCAGCGCAAGACGGTGACGACGGGCCTGGCCTGGCTGTCGCTGGCCAGCGGCGCACTGAAACTGATGGAGTTTTCCGGCGACAGCGCCACCGTGGCCGCGCGATTGCAGCAGGAACTGGAGCGCATCGTGCCGGCGGAAATCCTCAGCGGCGACAATGGCAGCCTGTTCGACGATTACGCGGGCACCCACATTAACCGCGTGCCGGACTGGCATTTCGACGTGGTGGGCGGCCACAAGGCCCTGCTGGATCAATTGGGCGTGGCGACCTTGACGGGCTTTGGCGCCGATGGCTTGGGCGCCGCGTTCGGCGCGGCCGGCGCGCTGCTGCGCTATGCCCAATCGACGCAGGGACGCGGCCTGCAGCACGTGCGCTCGCTGACGACGGAAACGGAAAGCGAATTCATCGGTCTGGACGCGGCCACGCGGCGCAACCTGGAATTGACGGAAACCATCCGCGGCCAGGAATCGCCGACACTGTTTTCCCTGCTGGATCATTGCCGCACGGCCATGGGTTCGCGCATGCTGCGCCACTGGCTGCACCATGCGCGGCGCGACCAGAACGTGGCCCGCGCGCGCCATGAAGCGATCGCCGCGCTGGCGCAGAGCGAAGCGGCGGGACCGCTGGCCGCCACCTTGGCGCAAGTGCCCGACATCGAACGCATCACCACGCGCATCGCGCTGCTGTCGGCGCGTCCGCGCGACCTGGCCGCCCTGCGCGACGGCTTGCTGCAACTGCCGGCCCTGCGCGGCGACGTGGTCCGTTGTTATGGCCCTGGCCAGGGCGGCGAAACGGGTTTGCTGGCCGCCATCCACGCGGCGCTGGCGACGCCGACGGCCTGCCTGGAACTGCTGGTGCGCGCCGTGGCGCAGGAACCGGCCGCCATGGTGCGCGACGGCGGCGTGTTTGCCACCGGCTTCGACGCGGAACTCGATGAACTGCGCGCCCTGTCGGAAAACGCGGGCCAGTTCCTGCTCGACCTGGAAACGCGCGAACGGGCGCGCACGGGCATCGCCAACCTGCGCGTCGAATACAACAAGGTGCACGGCTTCTATATTGAAGTGACGCACGGCCAGACGGACAAGGTGCCGGACGACTACCGCCGCCGCCAGACCCTGAAAAACGCCGAGCGCTACATCACGCCTGAACTGAAGGTATTCGAAGACAAGGCCCTGTCGGCGCAAGACAAGGCCCTCGTGCGCGAAAAACTGCTGTACGACCTGCTGCTGGCCGAGCTGGCGCCGCACATCGGCACCTTGCAGACCATTGCGCAAGGCCTGGCCCAGCTCGATACCCTGAATGCACTGACGGAACACGCGCAGCAGCACAACTGGACCGCGCCGCAACTGGTCGACGAGCCGTGCATCAACATCGTCGAAGGCCGCCACCCGGTGGTGGAAAAGCAGATCGAGCGCTTCATCGCCAACGATTGCCGCCTCGTCAACGAACGCCGCCTGCTCTTGATTACCGGCCCGAACATGGGCGGTAAATCGACCTTCATGCGCCAGGTGGCATTGATTACCCTGCTGGCCTACGTGGGCAGCTACGTGCCGGCCGCGTCCGCGACGATCGGTCCCATCGACCGCATCTTCACGCGCATCGGCGCCACCGACGACCTGGCGGGCGGACGCTCGACCTTCATGGTGGAAATGACGGAATCGGCAGCGATCCTGAACGGTGCCACCGAGCACTCGCTGGTGCTGATGGATGAAGTGGGCCGCGGCACCTCGACCTTCGACGGCCTGGCCCTGGCGTGGGCCATCGCGCGCCATCTGATCGATACCAGTCGTAGTTTCACCCTGTTTGCCACGCACTACTTTGAGCTGACGCAACTGCCGGACAGTCATCCGAGCGCCGCCAACGTGCATTTGTCCGCCGTCGAGCATAAGGACAGCATCGTCTTCCTGCACGCCGTGCAGGCCGGTCCCGCCTCGCAAAGCTACGGCTTGCAGGTGGCGCAGCTGGCCGGCGTGCCGCAGCCCGTGATCAAGGCGGCGCGCAAGCACCTGGCGCGCCTGGAAGCGCAGGCGCTCGACGCCACGCCGCAGCGCGACCTGTTCGCCATGCCGGCCGCCGATCCGTACGCGCAGGAGGAAGAAGAGGCGGCGGCGCCGCTGGCCGCGCTGAACGCGGCGCAGCAGGCCTTGCTCGACGCCATCGCCGACCTCGATCCCGATGCGCTCACGCCGCGCGACGCGCTGGAACAGCTGTACCAGTTGAAACGGCTGGCCGCCGCATGACGCTCCGGCGCAGCATCGCTCGCCTGCCCCTGCTGGCAGCCGGCCTGCTGGCCGCCAGCCTGGCGTGGTCCGGGGCGCTGGCCGGCCCTGGCGACCAGGCCGGCTTCGAGTTTGCCGTGCTGGGCCACTCCTTCAAAACGGGGCCGGACGACGCGCCCCTGAAAAAAGCCATCGCCGAGACGAGCGCCTTCAATGCCGCCTTCGTCGTGGCGACGGGCATCAAGGCCGCCAGCGAGTCGTGCAGCGACAAACTGTATAGCCAGCGCAAGGATTTGCTGGATGCCAGCGCCCCGCCGCTGATCGTCTCGCTGTCGGCCAGCGACTGGGCCAGCTGCCGCAATTCGCGCGGCCGCATCAACGCCATCGAACGCCTGAACCGCCTGCGCGACGTGTATTTTGCGGATGACCAGAGCCTGGGCCAGCGCAAGCTGACCCTGTCGCGATTATCGTCGACGGCAAAATTCCGCAGCTATGCGGAAAATGCCCACTGGGAATACGGCGGCGTGCTGTTTGCCACCGTCAACCTGCCCGCGAACAACAACCACTTCCTGCCGGAAGCGGGACGCAACAGTGAATTCGAAGACCGCCTGGTGGCCAACCGCTCATGGCTGCAGCGCTTGTTCGCCATGGCGCAGCGCAAACAGCTCGACGGCATCGTGCTGTTTTCCGATGGCGACGTGGGCGTGCTGGACGACGACGACAGTTCGCTGCTGCCCAGCTTCAGTTCGAAACAGGATGGCTTTGCCGGACCGCGCAAGCAGATCCGCACCCTGGCGAAGAAATTCAGCGGCAAGGTATTGCTGGTCGATACGGGCGGCAGCGAAACGGAGGGCAAGGACGGCAAGGGCAAGAAAGCCGCCGCCAGGAGCGAGGGGCCGAAAATCCGCTGGAAAGGCAACCTGGGCCACGTCAACATCGACAGCGACTGGTCCGCCATCGCCGTGCGCCCCGGAAAGACGCCGCTATTTGAGGTGCGTCAACGGGCCAGCCGGCCCGCGGCGCAGGCGCGCGCCAAAACGTCAACCGTGCGCCGCTAGCGCATAAGCAAACAGGCCGGCATATGGCCGGCCTGTCTTCATTCAAGCAGCGTTACGCCCGACAAGCGTCACGATGCCTGACAAAACCGTCGCGGGCAGCTGCGCGGCCAAGAAACGCAACCGTACTTGAGTACGGGGGCGCCGAGCCGGGAGCGCCGAGCTGGGGGCGCCGAGCCGGTGAGCATCACCGGCCGCAAAGCGCGCCGCGCAGCAGGTTTGCTCAGGTATTAATGAATAGGATGGGTGCGGAAGTGATCGCCCTCTTCGCCTTCATCATCTTCATCGCCATGGTCGTGGCCATGCGCGCCATGCACGTGGCCATGGGCGATTTCTTCGTCGGTGGCTGCGCGCACGTCAGCGACGGTCAGCGAGAAGCGCAGCGCGATGCCAGCCAGCGGATGGTTGCCGTCCAGCACGACTTTGTCGTCGGCGATATCGGTCACGGTGAAGATCATCGCTTCTTCGTCCGTCGAATCGCTTTCCGGCATGCCTTCGAACTGCATGCCCACTTCCAGCGGTTCCGGCAGGCGATTGCGCGGCTCGACCTTGACCAGGGCGGGATCGTATTCACCGAAAGCATCATCCGGTTCGATCTGGATCGTGTTGGAATAGCCAACTTCCTTGCCGTCGAGCTCTTCTTCGATCTTCGGCAGGGTGTTTTCATAATCACCGTGCAGGTAGACCATAGGCTGGCGGCCATCTTCGATCAGATTGTCTTGCGCGTCTGACAGTTTGTAGTTGACAGTCACGACCGTATTCTTGGCAATCTTCATTATGCTTCCTTTCATTGTATAAGCTGGCAAATTATACCTTCACGCCGCCAACGGCAGGCGCATTCCTGCATTTCCGGTTGTTATAATGGGCGCATGAAAACATTAACTCTCCTCGGCGATATCACGCCTGCGCAATTCCTGCGCGACTACTGGCATAAAAAACCCTTGCTGATCCGGCAAGCCGTGCCAGGCTTCAAGGCCCTCTTCGATTTCAAGGCCCTGGCCGAGCTGGCCACCCTGGACCACGTCGAATCGCGCCTCGTCAGCCATGCCGACGGCCACTGGAACATGCAGCAAGGCCCGCTGACCAGCCTGCCTTCGCTGAAACAGAAGGAATGGACCCTGCTGGTGCAGGGCGCCAACCTGCACAGCGCCAAGGCCAACGCCCTGCTGCGCCAGTTCCGCTTCCTGCCAGACGCGCGCCTGGACGACCTGATGGTCAGCTTCGCCACCGATGGCGGCGGCGTGGGTCCCCATTTCGATTCCTACGACGTGTTCCTGCTGCAGGGCCAGGGCAAGCGCCACTGGCGCATCGGCGCGCAGAAGGATCTGAGCCTGATCGACGGCCTGCCGCTGAAAATCCTCAGCAATTTCACGCCGGACGAGGAATTCACCCTGGAACCGGGCGACATGCTGTACCTGCCGCCCCACTACGCGCACGACGGCGTGGCCATCGGCGATTGCCAGACGTATTCGATCGGTTTCCGCTCGCCATCGTTCCAGGAACTGGGCGAAGCCTTTTTGCAGTTCATGGCCGACTCGATCGACTTGCCGGGCATTTACAGCGATCCTGACTTGAAAGCGTCCGCCAAGCCGGCCGAAATCCCCCGCGACATGCTCGCCACCATCACGGAAGAGATGAACAAGGTACGCTTCACGGAAGAAGACGTGACCATCTTCCTGGGCGAGCACCTGTCGGAACCGAAGCACAATGTGTTCTTTACGCCACTGTCGAAGCCCCTGACGGTGGGCCGCTTCACGGATGCCGCGCGAAAGAAGGGTGTCGTGTTGTCGCGCAAGACGTTGATGCTGTATCGTGGCAAGAATGTCTTTATCAATGGCGAATCGTTTGCCATTGGCAGGGCCGATAAAGCGGCCCTGGAAACCCTGGCAAACGAACGCGCGCTCGACGGCGCCGCCGTGGCCCTGGCTTCCGATGACGTGATGGATGCGTTATATACGTGGTATCAGGATGGCTGGATCGAACTGGCCTGAATGTGCGCCGCATAGCCGCATTGGCATTACCGCAACCAGGATAAGCGCTTCTGCGCTAGCGCAATAAAACATAATATTTTTATATCGTTTTGTCGCGCTTTCGCAAAACACTTACACTTGCTTGCAATTTGCTTCGGCAATTATTGCGATATCACAAAATAGTTGCGATTTTGCCTCTTGCTCCTATTGCGACGCACCAAAAATCGCTATAATATTCGGTTAGGAAGTTTCCGTTGTCTGGCAGGCACCACCTGGTACGAAAAGCCTTCGAAGACGACCTAACGAGCGATAATTACCGGTAATTATTCATCGCAACAATGTTGATTTATTTTTTGAAATAATTAAGGAAAACAAATGAAAAAATCCCTGCTGATCGCCTCCCTGATGGTTGTTGCTCTGGCTGCTTGCAGCAAAAAAGAAGAAGCTCCTGCACCAGCACCAGTAGTTGAAACCCCAGCACCAGCACCAGCAGTTGAAGCTGCTCCAGCTGCTGCTGCTGACGCTGCTGCTTCGGCCGCTACCGACGCTGCTGCTGCTGCTTCGAGCGCTGCTTCGGCCGCTTCGGACGCTGCTGCTGCCGCTTCGGCTGCTGCATCGGCTGCTAAGTAATTAGCACCCAGCACTAGAGAAAGCCGGCCTTCGGGCCGGCTTTTTTGCGTCCGGCGGTTTATCCGCAGGATAAAACGCCGGACGCTGGCAATAAAAAAGGCTGACCCGGTTTCCCGGGCCAGCCTTTTTAATGCGCGGCAGGTTCTGATGCCTGCCGCAAATGTAGCGCTTATTTCAACTGGTCGTTCAGCAAGCCCAGGATCTTCTCGGCCACGGGCGAGACGTCCGGCTTGCCTTCGTTGCTGAGGATGCTGACCAGGCTGGTCGAGCCATTGCCGGCCTTGACGAGGACGCGGTAGCGCTGCGCTTCCTTGTCCTTGTCGGACGACGAGCCCCAGCTGAACAGTTTCGAGAAGAAACCGTCTTTCTTGGTGACGTCCGGATCGACGTAGCGCACGAAATACGTGCCCTGCGTGCGGTCGCGGTCTTCCACGGTGAAGCCGACGCGGTCCAGCGCCAGGCCGACACGGCGCCAGGCGCGGTCGAAACCTTCGTCGACTTCGATGGCGCGCGCCGGCGTGGCGGCGTCGCCCACCAGCTTGGCGTGCTGCGGCTGCACGATGGCGGCATCGACGGCCGTCTTCGCCTGCGCGTCGTCGCTGGCCGCGCCCAGGCGCGTCATCAGCTTGGCCAGGAATTGCGCTTCCAGGCCTGGATCGTTGGGACGCGCCGTCCAGGTGGTGGTTTCCTTGTCGCGGCCAGTGACGACCTCTTCCACACCGCGGTGGCTGATGTAGATTTCCGTCGAGCCGTCGGCCAGGCGTTCCACGCGGGTGCGGAACTTGTCTTTTTCACCCGTCGAGTACAGCGAATCGAAGGCCTTGCCGATGGTGCTGCGGATAAAGTCCTGCGGCACCTTGGCGCGGTTTTCGTTCCACTCGGTTTCCATGATGCCCGCCGTCGGCTGGTCCACGGCGATGGTGAAGCCCGAATCTTCCCAGAACTGCTTCAGTTGCGGCCACAGCACTTCAGGCGACTGCTTGACCACCAGCCAGCGCTGGTTGCCCGCGCGCTCGACCTTGACGCCACCCGCCGTGACGGGCACCACGCCGACCGCGCCATCGGCACCCACGACGACGGGCGTACCCGCCACGGCGTTGCGCTGGGCATTGTAGCCGGAAGCCGTGGCCACGCCGTTTTTCGAATCCGGCAGGGAATAGCGGTTGTCCTGTTGCAATTGCGTCAGGTCAGGCGGCACGTCCAGGGTGCTGGCTTTCTTGACCGACTTGTAGTCGACCTTGTCGCCACCAACCACCGAACTGATCATGCCGCAGCCCGCGAGGCTGGCTGCGACGGCGCCGATGACGATGCCGCGGACGGCGATGGTGGCGGGCGCCGGTTTGGTTTTCTTGCAATTAGTCATGTCGTAACTGGATAAGAAGCTAAGTAGCAGCTGAAATCAGGGAAGGTCCGGACTGGTCGAGTCCGGGCATAAAGTCCGGGCTTAAGACAGGACACCCGCGTCGCGCAAGGCGTCGCGCACGGTGGCATGGCAATTCTCCGCCAGCGGCACCAGTGGCAAGCGTATGCCCGCAGGCATCATGCCCATTTCGGCCAGCGCCCATTTGACGGGCACCGGATTGGGCTCGACAAACAATTTCTGGTGCAGGGGGAAAACTTTGTTATTGATGGCAATGGCCGTGGCGCGCTCGCCTGCCATGGCTGCCACGCACAGTTCGTGCATGGCGCGCGGGGCGACGTTGGCCGTCACGGAAATGTTGCCGTGGCCGCCGCAGAACATCAGCGCCATGGCCGTCGGGTCATCGCCCGAGTACACGGCGAAGTCGGCCGGCACCAGGCGCAGCAAATCGACGCCGCGGCCGATATTGCCCGTCGCATCTTTCACGCCGACGATATTCGGGATGGCCGACAGGCGCACGATGGTCTCGTTGCTCATGTCGGCAACCGTGCGGCCCGGCACGTTGTACAGGATCACGGGAATGTCGACAGCTTCGGCGATGGCCTTGAAGTGCTGGTACATGCCTTCCTGGGTAGGACGGTTGTAGTACGGCACCACTTGCAAGACAGCATCGGCGCCCGCTTCTTTCGCGTAGCGCGTCAGTTTGATGGCCTCGGCCGTGGAATTGCCACCGGCGCCGGCGATGATAGGAATGCGTCCCTTGGCGTGCTCGACGGTCAACTGGATCAGTTCGCAGTGTTCTTCCACGCTCACTGTTGCCGATTCGCCCGTGGTGCCAACGATGACGATGCCGTCCGTCCCCTCGGCGATATGCCAGTCGATCAGCTTGCGCAGACCTGGAAAGTCCAGACTGCCGTCCGCGTGCATCGGGGTGACGATTGCTACAATGCTGCCCTTGATCATAGTAAGTTTATAGCGCCGATAAATAAAACAACGATTGTAGCGGATAGCCCGCGCCTGTGGTGCATTCTGACTTAGAAAGCCCGTTCAAAACGTCGGCAGCAGGGCTGCCAACCGTGGAAAATCTGGCCGGACGGCGCAAATTCGTTGCACCAGAGCAGCTTTTGGCTGTTCCACCCTTCCATCCTCATACGCTACCACGCGCAAGCCCTGCTCCAGCGCCCAGGCCAGCAGTTCGCCTTCCTTCAGCAGGAATTTCGGATTCGACGGCTTGCCGAATTGTTCATTGCCTTCGGCAAAGGTTTCATACAGCAGCACGCCATCGGGTGCCAGGCTGGCGATCATCGCTTCCAGCAGGGGCCGGTGCAGGTAATTGGTGACGACGATGCCGGCAAAGCGCCCGGGGGCGAACGGCCAGACGGCGCCCGGCGCCTCCAGATCCACCAGCGAGGTGGTGATGCCCGTGCCGGCCGCCTTTTCCAGCATTTCCGGATCATGGTCCAGCGCGATCACGGGGTGGCCCAGGGTCACCAGGTGGCGCGCATGGCGGCCTGCGCCGCAGGCCAGGTCCAGCACTTCGCCGCCGGGGATCAGGGGCGCCCAGCGGCGCACCCAGCCGGAAATCGTATCCATCTCTACTGCTTGTTCAGTTGCTTGCATCGGTACTTCCATCAGTTATTTACGTGCATCAGGTCAATATGGCGGTCAGGGGAGTGACCAGCGTGACAAAAATGCCAATGACAAATTCGATTGCCGCCAGCAAGACGCGGTTCAAGATGCCCGTGTACATCAGCAGCACCAGGGCGCCGAAGACATACAGGCTGTAGCGTTCGATGCTGGCGTAGGGACGCGCCAGCTGCATCGGCAGCAGGCCTGTCATGATGCGCCCGCCATCGAGCGGTGGCACGGGAATCAGGTTGAAGACAAACATGGCCGCATTGACGCTGACGCCGGCGCCGGCCATCTTGCGGAAAAACATGCCCATTTCCGTCGGCGGCAGGACGCTGAGGACGACGAAGGCAATCATCCAGCCCAACCCCATGACGAAATTGGCGCCGGGACCGGCAAACGCCACCCAGGCCATCTGCTTCTTCGGATTGCGCAACCGGCTGAAATCGACGGGCACGGGCTTGGCATAGCCGAACGGCACCTGGATCGTGAAATACAGCATCAAGGGCAGCAATATCGTGCCGAAAGGATCGATATGTCGGATGGGATTGAGGCTCAGGCGGCCCGCGTCGGAGGCGGTCGGATCGCCGAAATAACGGGCGGCATAGCCATGCGCCGCCTCGTGCAGGGAAATGGCAAACAGCACCGGTACCAGGTACACCGCAACGGTCTGGACTATCGTATTGAAATCGCTCATGCATGCGATTCTACCAGAGCGCCCACTCGGCCTTTCTTATGTTGCCATTAAAGACAGGTAAATCCTGCGCCCTGCGCCAACCTCTACAAGCCCAGCGCGGCCGGGTCGCCACGTCCCACACGCACCACTTCCGGCTCCGGCCCCGTCAGGTCGATCACGGTGCTGGGGCCGTGCGCGCAGACGCCGCCGTCGATGATCAGGTCGACGAGCTTTTCCAGCCGTTCGCGGATGGTGTCGGCGTCCGTCAGGCTCTCTTCGTCGCCGGGCAGGGTCAGGGTGGCGCCCAGCAGGGGCTGGCCCAGCTCTTCCAGCAGGCATTGCACGATGCGGTGCTGCGGCACGCGCAGGCCGATGGTCTTGCGCGAGGGGTGGCTGAGGCGGCGCGGCACTTCCTTGGTCGCTTCCAGGATGAAGGTGTAGGCGCCCGGCGTGGCCGCCTTGAGCAGGCGGAACTGGCGGTTGTCGACGCGCGCGTACACGCCCAGCTCGCTCAAGTCGCGGCACAGCAGGGTCAGATGATGCTTTTCATCCACGCCACGGATGCGGCGCAGGCGCTCGACGGCGCCCTTGTCGTCGAGCTGGCACACGAGCGCGTAGCAAGAGTCGGTGGGCAAGGCCACGACGCCGCCGGACTGGATGATCTGCGCCGCCTGCTTGATCAGGCGCAATTGCGGATTGTCGGGATGGATCTGGAAAAATTGACTCATTTTATGCGTTCTGAATGATGGGCATTGATTGTCATTATTGCACGCCGCGCAGGGCCGCGATGCGCTGCTCGATGGGCGGATGGGTGGCGAACAGGGCGCCCCAGCCGCCATTGCCGCCGCTGATGCCCAGCGCCTGCATCGATTGCGGCAGTTCGCCCGGCGGCACGCCGCCCAGGCGGGCCAGCGCATGCATCATCGGCGTCGGGCTGCCCAGCAGCTTGGCGGAGCCGGCATCGGCGCGGAATTCGCGCTGGCGCGAGAACCAGGCCACGATGATGGAGGCGAGCAGGCCGAAGATCACTTCGCACACCATCACGGTCACGAAGTAGCCGATGCCGCGCCCGCCGCCTTCGCGGTTGTTATTTTTCAGCAACACGTTATCCACAAAGAAACCTACCACGCGGGCCATGAAGACGACGAAGGTATTCACCACGCCCTGGATCAGGGTCAATGTCACCATGTCGCCATTGGCGACGTGGGCGATCTCGTGGCCCAGCACGGCTTCCACTTCATCGCGGTTCATGCTTTGCAGCAAGCCGGTGGAGACGGCCACCAGCGCCGAATTCTTGAAGGCACCCGTGGCAAACGCATTCGCGTCGCCCTCGTAGACGGCCACTTCCGGCATGCCGATGCCGGCCCGCTCGGACAGGGCCCGCACGGTATTGACCAGCCACAGCTCCGTCGACGAGGTCGGGTTGTCGATGACGCGCGCGCCCGTGCTCCACTTGGCCATCGGTTTGCTGATCAGCAGCGAGAAGATCGACCCCGTGAACCCGACCACGAGTGAAAACACCATCAGGCTGCCCAGGTTCAGGGTGCTGCCGCGCGCCGGATTGCCCACGCCCAGCAAGCTGAGGACGATGGACAGCACCAGCATCACGGCCAGGTTGGTAACAATAAAGAGGACGATACGTTTCATGGGCGATGGCTCCAGGTGACTATATATGACAAGAATAACGAAAAGATAAGTGTGCTGTCGCGACTTTTCAAGCCCGAGCACATCCTGCACTGAATGCCTAAGAAAATCGTCGCGAGCGGCAGTGATTTGTGGCCGAGAAGCGCAGCTGTACTTTAGTACAGCGAGCATCGCCGGCCGCAAAGCGCGCCGCGCAGCAGATTTTCAACGGCATTAGAACCAGTCGTGCCAGATGGGCGTGACGTTGGCTGGCAATGGCGGCAGCATGGCAAAGTCCACGCGCGACTCGCCCGGCGCATGGAAGTCCGTGCCGCGCGAAGCGAGGAAGCCGTAGGCGTTGGCCAGTTGCGCATATTCCGGATACTGGTCAGGACTGTGGCTGCCCGTGACGACTTCGATGGCCACGCCACCCAATTGCTTGAATTCATCGAACAGCACGCCTTGCGCCATGTCGCTGAAGCGGTAGCGGCCCGGGTGGGCGATGACGGCCACGCCGCCCGCGCCGCGTATCCAGCCCACGGCTTCGGCCAGGGTGGCCCAGCGGTGCTCGACGTAGCCAGGCTTGCCTTCCGACAAATATTTCTTGAACACGTCGGGAATGTTCGCGCATTTGCCCGTTTCCACGATGTAGCGGGCGAAGTGCGTGCGCGACATCAGGTCCGGGTTGCCGACGAATTTCAGCGCGCCCTCATAGGCGTCGGGAATGCCAGCGAGGTCCAGCTGGCGGGCGATTTCGCGACCGCGCGCGTCGCGCCCGGAACGCGTGCGGTGCAAGCCCTGCACCAGGCCAGGATTGGCTTCATCGACCTGCAGGCCGACGATGTGCACGGTTTCACCGGCCCACGTGATGGAAATTTCCACGCCGGCCACGAAGCGCATGCCCAGGTCCAGCGCGGCCGTGCGCGCGGCGGCGACGCCGGACACTTCATCGTGGTCCGTCAGCGCCCACACGTCCACGCCCGCCTTGCGTGCGTGCGCGGCCACGGCGGCGGGGGACAGCACGCCGTCGGAGATATTCGAATGACAATGCAGGTCGACTTTAAGCATGTGAAAACAATACCCTGCACGGGCTCAGCATGGAAGAAGTTTTCATTGTACGCTGCCTGTCAAATAAGGAAGTCGCGTTAGCGACACAGTTGCGCTCGCGCAGTCAGGCCAGCAGGAAGGCTTCCACCAGGCGCGCCAGCGCGGCCGGCTGATCGTGGTGCAGCATGTGGCCCGCGTCCGCCATCATTTCGCAGCGCACATCCTTGATGCAGGCCAAACGCCGGTCGATCTCGATGCGCGCCTCTTCCTTTGGCCCCATCCACTGCCACATATTCGTCCCATCGGCTTCCACCCACAGCACGGGCGCCGTGATGCGGCGCCCGCAAGCCATCACTTCTTCCACCTGGTACAGGATGGGATTGACGCGCTTGTGCTGCGGGTCGCCGAGGATATCCCACTCGCCCGCCTCGTTCTGCGCCGACCAGTGTTCGGCGAGAAAGGCCGCGCGGTCGTCCGGCAGGCGGGGATTGGTCTTTTGCAGGCGCTCGGCCACGGCCCGCTGCGAGGGATAGCTGCGCATGACGGGCGGCTCGCGCAATTCGTCCAGCCACTTGGCGTAGCGCCCCGGCGCTTGCTCCGGCTGCGTTGCCATCATGCCGAAGCCTTCCAGGTTGATGAAGCGGCTGATGCGCTCCGGGCGCACGCCCGCATACAGGCCCGCCACGTTGGCGCCCATGCTGTGGCCCAGCAGGTTGACGGGAGCGTGCGGCGAATAGTGCAGCAGCATGGCATCGAGGTCGGCCAGGTAGTCGGGGAACCAGTAGGTGTCGGACTGCGTGTAGTCGCTCAGGCCAAAGCCGCGCCAGTCGGGCGCGATCACGTGCCAGTCGCCCGCCAGCTCGTCGACGACGAACTGGAACGAGGCGGCCACGTCCATCCAGCCGTGCACCATGAACAGCATGGGTGCTCCTTCTCGGCCCCAGTGGCGCACGTGCGTGCGGGCGCCGCGGATGGTGATGAATTCGGAACGGGAAAGTTTCATGGGTTTCATCTCATTGCCTGCCTTGAAAGTGGCGCCGATGGCGCCACATGCTGTGTCTGTAGATAGTGCGCATATAAAAGTACGACCGTTCGATAATTATACCGGATTGGCGGTCGGCGGCAGGACTTGTCCTGCAACAGCGTAAAATAGCGTACGCAACACCGTAAAACTTCCGCGTCCGGCCCTGCCCGGCGCTTCCACCACCGCCACGGGCTGACGATGACACTCTACCAATTGGGCGACTATGCGCCGCAGATTGATGCTTCCGCTTTTGTTGCCGACACGGCCAACGTGATCGGCAAGGTGACCCTGGGCGCCAACAGTTCCGTATGGTTCGGCGCCACCATCCGCGGCGACAATGAACGCATCACCGTGGGCGCCAACAGCAATGTGCAGGAAGGCGCCGTACTGCACACGGACCCGGGCTACCCGCTGGACATCGGCGAAAACGTGACCATTGGCCACCAGGCAATGTTGCACGGATGCACAATCGGCGATGGCGCCCTGGTCGGCATCCAGGCCGTGATCCTGAATGGCGCGAAGATCGGCAAGGGCTGCCTCGTCGGCGCGGGCGCGCTGGTCACGGAAGGCAAGGAATTTCCCGACAATATGCTGATCCTCGGCTCGCCGGCAAAAGCCGTGCGGGCCCTGACGGCAGACGATATCACCAGGCTACAAGGCAACGCCGTGAACTATGTACAGCGCGGCCAGCTATTTAATACGCAACTCAAGAAGATTGGATAAGAGAATGACGACTGAAACGACGGGCGCCGTCAGCGCCGCCACCCCGGCCCAGGACACCCTGCAAAAATTTATTTTCGACAACGCCGCCGTGCGCGGCCAGTTCATCGACGTTTCCCACACGTGGCAGGAAGTGGTATCGCGCCACGCCTACCCGCTGGCCGTGAAAAAAGTCCTGGGCGAAATGGTGGCGGCCGCCGCCCTGCTGTCGGCCAACCTGAAATTCAACGGCTCCATCATCATGCAGATCCACGGTGACGGTCCCGTGCGCCTGATGGTCGTCGAGTGCGATTCGGACCTGCGCCTGCGCGCCACGGCCAAGCTGGACCCGGACGCCGCCATCGCCGACGGCGCCACCGTGCCGCAATTGCTCAACGCCACGGGCAAGGGCCGCTTCATCATCACCCTGGACCCTGCCGACAAGGTGCCGGGCCAGCAGCCGTACCAGGGCATCGTGCCGCTGGACGGCGACGACATGGCAACCGTCATCGAAAACTACATGCTGCGCTCGGAACAGCTGGACACGCGTTTGTGGCTGGCCACGGACGACACCGTCTCGCGCGGCCTGCTGCTGCAAAAGCTGCCCCACCATGGCGGCAAGGCCGAAGCGACGCCCGTCTCGGAAGAAGATGCGCTCGACACGTGGAACCGTGCCGTGATGCTGGCATCGACCCTGAAAGAGGAAGAAATCCTCGCCACGGACATCGACACCCTGATGCAGCGTTTGTTCTGGGAAGAAACGATCCGCGTCTTCGATCCCCTGCACCCGAGCTTCCATTGCACCTGCACGCGTGAAAAAGTGGGCAATATGCTCAAGATGCTGGGCGAGGAAGAAGTCAACAGCACCCTGGAAGAGATCGGCCACGTGGGCGTGAACTGCGATTTCTGCGGCCAGCACTATGATTTCGACAAGGTCGATTGCGCGCAGCTGTTCGTCACGGACGCGCCGGCCGAGGTGCTGATTCCGCCGGCCGCCAGCATCAACTGATCATTACACTTTCGCAATGAATCGTCCGCGCCGCCCCTGAGGCGGCGCAATTGTTTCCACTGTCATCGTTCCGTCATCAGTTCGTCATCAGCCCGTCACGGCGCGCCGTTACGCTGCGCAGCTTGTATTACTTCCCACTTTCCACAGGCTGATGATGACACCCCACTTGACGCTGGCCCTGCGCCGCCATTCCTTCCACGTGCTGCTGGGCGCCTGCGCCGCGGGCCTGTCGCTGCCCGCGCTGGCGCAAACGGCCGTGGCCGCCGCCGTGGCGTCCGCCGCCACCGACATGGCCGCGCCCGCTCCTGCCGCCGACGACAATGCACCCATGGTCACCGTGGAGATTTCCTCGCGCAAGACGCGTTCTTCCGTCGCGCTGAGCAAGAATGAAATCCAGAAAATCCTGCCCGGCACGAATCCCCTGAAAGCCCTGCAAACCTTGCCCGGCGTCAGCTTCCAGACGGCCGACCCATGGGGCAACAATGAGCAGAACCTGTCGCTGTTCGTGCACGGTTTTTCCGGCCAGCAACTCGGCTACACCATGGATGGCGTGCCGCTGGGCGACCAGCAGTACGGCAACTACAACGGCCTGTCGCCGCAGCGCGCCGTCATCAGCGAAAACGTGCGCAGCGTCGTGCTGTCCTCGGGCGCGGGCGACCTGGCGACGGCCTCGACGAGCAACCTGGGCGGCACCATCGAAACCTATTCCAGCGACCCGCTGGCCACGCAGGGCGCCAGCGTGCAGCAAACGGTGGGCAGCCACCGCACCTCGCGCACGTTTGCACGCTACGACACGGGCGCCTTCGGCGATGGCAGCAGCGCCTATGTTTCCATCCTGCACCACGAAGCGCGCGCCTGGGACTTCGATGCGCGCCAGGGCGGCGACCAGTTCAACGCCAAGTACGTCAACCGCAGCGAGGCGGGCAAGCTGACCCTGTTCTTCAATTACTCGGACAAGATCGAGCCGAACGAAGACAGCACCGTGCATGTGGCGGGCGAAACGAGCGCGCCGTACACGCGCCCCTTCCTGTACCCGGACTTCAAGGCGGCCCTGAACTACCTGTCGCCGACGGGCGCCACGCCCGCCGCGGATGGCAACAATTACCGCAATTACTACAGCGATGCGCAGCGCACGGATTACCTGGCCTACGCCAAGTTCGACGCCAACCTGGGCGAAGGCGCGACGTGGTCCAACCAGGTGTATTACCACAAGGATGACGGCGCGGGCGTGGTGGCCGGCCCCATCGGCGTGGCCGGCTTGCCGGGCCTGTTCAGCGTGTACTACCCGAAACAGAACCTGAAACAGGTGTTCGGCAATTCCGGCTACGCCGTGCGCACGACGGAATACGACATCAAGCGCGGCGGCCTCCTTTCCACCTTGCGCAAGGAGTTCGGCGAGCACCAACTGGAAGCGGGCCTGTGGCTGGAACAGAACCGCTCGTCCGCCTACCGCCGCTGGTATGCGCTGGACGTGAACAACCCCACGTCGCCGTATGACCGCCCCAGCAATCCTCTGATCACGCAGTATGGCAGCGAGATCGACAACAAGGTGGTGCAGCTGCACCTGCAGGACGAGTGGCGCATCCGTCCCGATATCGCCCTGCAGGCCGGTTTCAAGTCCAGCCTGCAGTTTGCCGACGGCCAATTCCCCGTGCAGCCGGCCCTGGGCGCCATCGCGGGCGGTTCGACGGCCTTGCCGGTCGGCACCATCAACACGAAAAAATGGTTCTTGCCGCAAGTGGGCGCGCGCTGGGATGTTACGCCACAGGACCAGCTGTACTTCAACATCCAGAAGAACATGCGCCAGTTCGTCACCTACGGCGGCGGCGGCGCCTCGCCGTGGAGCCTGTCGAGCCAGGCCGCGTTTGATTTGTTCAAGCGCGACGCCAAGCCGGAAACGGCGCTCACCTATGAAGCGGGCGTGCGCGGCAGCCATCCCTTGAGCCTGGGCGCCATCACGGCCATCGATGGCCAGGTCAACGTCTACCACGTCGATTTCAGCAACCGCTTGCTGCAGATCAGCCCGACGCCCGTGATTTCCTCCATCATTGGCGGCAACCCCGTGCTGGCCAACGTGGGCAGCGTGCGCACGGACGGCATCGACATCGCCGGTACCGTGCACTTCGGCAATAACTTCTCGTTCTACAATGCCTTGTCGTACAACCGCTCGCAGTACGCGGACAATTACAGCAACGGCGCCGCGTTGGTATTGACGGCGGGCAAGAACGTGCCCGGTTCGCCGGAATGGCTGAACAAGTTCGTGGCCTCGGCAACTTTTGGCGATGTGGAATTCCAGCTGATCGGAGACTATGTGGGCAAGCGCTACGCGACGTACACCAACGACCTGTCCGTGCCCAGCTATTTCCTCATGGGCCTGGGCGTGTCGGGCAAGCTGCCGGCCATGGCCAGCTGGCTGAAGAACCCGCGCTGGAGACTCAACGTCAGCAACCTGGCCAACCGCGAAGGCGCCCTGAACGTGGTCGTGGGCGCGGCCGACAAGACGTACAATACCTTCCCGATCGCCCCGCGCCAGGGCTTCCTGACCCTGACGGCGGACTTCTGATGCGCGCGCCGCATCTCGCCCCTGTGCTGCCGCAACGGCACTTCTCGCGCCGCAGCTTCGTCCAGGCGGCCGTGGGCGGCCTGGCCCTGGCCGCCGCGCCCGGCTTTGCCGCCGGCCTGCTGGCCACGCCCCCTTCGCGCCCGCTCGTCTTCGCCCACCGGGGCGCCAGCGCCCTGCGCCCCGAGCATACCTTGGCGTCCTACGCCAAGGCGATACTGGACGGCGCCGACTACGTGGAACCGGACCTGGTCGCCACGCGCGACGGCATTCTCGTGGCGCGCCATGAAAGCAACCTGGTCGACACCACCGACGTGGCCCGTCGTCCCGAGTTCGCCAGCCGGCGCGGCAGGAAGATGGTCGACGGCGAATGGCACGAAGGCTGGTTCGTCGACGATTTCACCCTGGCGGAACTGAAGACCCTGCGCGCCATCGAACGGCTGCCGAAAGTGCGTACCGGCAACACCTTGTACGATGGACAATTCCAGATCCCCACGTGGGAAGAAATCATCGATTTTGTTGCAGCGCAATCAGCCGCCTGCGGCCGCGTCATCGGCCTCGTGCCGGAGCTGAAAAGCTCCACGTATTTCCGCGATGCGGGCCTGGCGCTGGAAGACCGTTTCCTGTCGACCATGCTGGCGCACGAGTACACGCGCCGCGCGCCCATCGAGATCCAGTCCTTCGAAGTGGCGAACCTGAAATACCTGCGCGAGAAGCTGGGACGGCGCGCCAACGTGCGCCTGATGCAGCTGGTGGTGGGCGGCGATGTGCGCCCGATGGACGTGGTCAAGGCCGGCGGCAAGCTGACGTTTGGACAGATGACCACGCCGGCCGGCCTGCGCGACATCGCCGCCTACGCGGACGTGGTGGCGCCGCCCACGCGGGGCGTCATCCCCTTGGGCGCCGACCAGCGCCTGGCCGCGCCCTCTTCCATCGTCGACGATGCGCACCAGGCGGGCTTGCTGCTGCACACGTGGACCTTCCGCCCGGAAAACCGTTTCCTGGCGGCGGACTTCCGCGATGGCAATGGGGACAATGCGCGCAACGAGGCCGGTTCCGTGGCGGAAATGCGCCGCTACATCGAGACGGGACTGGACGGTTTTTTCAGCGACGATCCGGGCCTGGGACGCATCGCCGCAGGATAAACATTTCGTAACAACTTTAATTTCAGGGCGTGGCCTGCAGCTACGCCCTTATTATGCGTTTCTTGAATTTCTGAAATTGGAATTTGGAATTAGACATATATCGCCAACTCCATTATTGTGCAATGCAACAACAGACCATACATGGAGGGCATATGTCCACTTTTACCAACACTTACCACAACGACGATAACTATTTCAGCAACCTGGGCCGCGCCACGCGCGCCTTCCTGGGCGCCCTGCTCGCTTCCAAGCCGTACAGCGACCTGGCACAGAAGGAAGTCATCGCCGGCAGCACCGGCAACAGCGACGCGCGCTATGTGCGCCCCAGCCAGCGCGATATCGCCCTGCTGAACTCGGAAGCGGCACGCTACGAGCACCTGATGCCGAACCTGGCTTCGGAACTGCGCTTCCTGGCTTCGCGCGGTTAAAAAGCGCCCAGGGCGGCGTTGCCTGCGCCTCGCCGTACTCGCGTACTGTCTTCGGCCTGGCGCCTGGCCCTGGATGTTTTTTAATAAATAAACAGCAATATTTTTATACTTACAAGGAAATCCTATGATGTTACTCGAATCCGGCCTGGTGGTCGTCGCCGTCGCCGTTACCGCCATCCGCTTTTACCTGATCACGACGGGCAAGGGCGAACGCTAGGCAGTCACGCAGTACAACGCAACAGTCATACGGCAGTAGAAGGAACAGACTTGGCCAGCAGCGCAGCCGTGCGGCGCGCGTCCGGGAATGACAGGTCAGCCTGGCAATCGGTCCAGACTGGCAAGGGGAAATGCTTTGTTTAGTGCGGCGCAGCAGCGTCCACCGGCGTTTCCAGCAATGGCGGGGTCTGGCCCTTGCGCACGATCTGCACGAAAATCTCATTCTGCTTGACCATGCCCAGCTCATAGCGGGCACGCTCCTCGACGGCGCCCGTGCCATCCTTCAGGTCGCGCACTTCGGACTCGAGCTTGGCGTTGCGCGCCTTCAATTCCACATTCTTCTTGTTGGCCACCGCCACCTGGGCTTCCATGTCGGCAACACGCAGCCAGCCGCCTTTGCCCAGCCAGAGGGGAAATTGAATCAACAGCAGCAGGGCTGCCAGGGCGAGCGTAATCAGGCGCATGGAGTAGTCAGTTAAAAAACCGGCCGGAACATCTCCGGCCGGCCAGTGGGTTTTACAACAGCTTACTTCAGATTATAGAACGCATCGCGGCCTGGATAGCTGGCGATGTCGCCCAGGTCTTCCTCGATGCGCAGCAGCTGGTTGTACTTGGCCATGCGGTCCGAACGCGACATCGAGCCCGTCTTGATCTGCAGGGCGTTGGTAGCCACGGCGATATCGGCGATGGTCGAGTCTTCCGTTTCGCCCGAGCGGTGCGAAATGACGGCCGTGTAGCCGGCGCGCTTGGCCATTTCGATGGCGGCGAAGGTTTCCGTCAGGGTACCGATCTGGTTGATCTTGATCAGGATCGAGTTGGCGATGCCTTTTGCGATGCCTTCTTTCAGGATCTTGGTGTTGGTGACGTACAGGTCGTCGCCGACCAGTTGCACTTTCTTGCCCAGTTCCTGGGTGAGGATCGCCCAGCCGTCCCAGTCGCCTTCGTGCATCGCGTCTTCGATCGAGATGATCGGGTACTTGTCGCACCAGGTCGCCAGCAGGTTGGTGAACTCGGTGGCCGTCAGGCTCAGGCCTTCGCCTTCCATTTCATACTTGCCGTTCTTGTAGAACTCGGACGCGGCGCAATCGAGGCCGATGGCGATCTGCGTGCCTGGCTCGTAGCCCGCTTCTTCGATGGCCTGGATGATCAGCTTGATGGCTTCTTCATGGTTGGCCAAGGATGGCGCGAAACCGCCTTCGTCGCCCACGTTGGTGTTCAGGCCCTTCTTGTGCAGGATCTTTTTCAGCGTGTGGAATACTTCCGCGCCGTAGCGGACGGCTTCCTTGAACGACGGCGCGCCCACGGGAATGATCATGAATTCCTGGATGTCCAGGTTGTTGTCGGCGTGCGCGCCGCCGTTGATGACGTTCATCATCGGCACTGGCATCTGCATGGCGCCCGAACCGCCGAAATAGCGGTACAGCGGCAAGCCCGCTTCTTCGGCGGCAGCCTTGGCCACGGCCATGGAGACGGCCAGGATGGCGTTGGCGCCCAGGCGCGATTTGTTTTCCGTGCCGTCCAGGTCGATCAGGGTGCGGTCCAGGAAAGCCTGTTCATTGGCGTCCAGGCCCATGATGGCTTCGGAGATTTCGGTATTGATGTTTTCGCATGCCTGCAGCACGCCCTTGCCGAAGTAGCGCTTGGCATCGCCATCGCGCAATTCCACGGCTTCGCGCGAACCGGTCGAGGCGCCCGACGGCACGGCCGCACGGCCCATCACGCCCGATTCCAGCAACACGTCGCATTCGACGGTCGGGTTGCCGCGCGAGTCCAGGATCTCGCGACCGATAATATCAACAATAGCACTCATGTCATTCTCCAAAGTTAAGCGTAACAGGGCTGCACACTGCGTTCTGATGCGCAATTGCACAAAGTGGGTAAAGAAACTCCCGGCGCAGACTGACGGGCCGGGAGCTGTCTTTCAGGTAATGCTGTCGCTGTCGACCCGCGTTATTGCGCAGCGGCGTTGGCTTCCTTGTGCGCCAGCGCTGCCTTGATGAACGAGGTAAACAACGGATGGCCGGTGCGTGGCGTCGACTTGAACTCGGGATGGTATTGCACGCCCATATACCATGGGTGGGCATTTTCACCCGTGCGCGGCAATTCCATGATCTCGCACAAATCTTCGCTCGGCGTGCGGGCCGAGACGATCAGGCCAGCCGCTTCGACACGGGCCAGGTAGTGATTATTGGCTTCGTAGCGATGACGGTGACGCTCGGTCACCACGCTGCCGTAGATCTCGGCGGCGAGGGTGCCCGGATTGACGGCGCAGGTCTGCGCGCCCAGGCGCATGGTACCGCCCAGGTCCGAGTTTTCATCGCGCAACTCGACTTTACCATCGTGGTTTTGCCACTCATTGATCAGTGCAACGACAGGTTGATCCGTATCAAGGTCGAACTCGGTCGAATTCGCGTTCGGCATGCCTGCCTTGTTGCGCGCGTATTCGATCAGGGCCACCTGCATGCCCAGGCAGATGCCCAGGTAAGGGATCTTGTTTTCACGGGCGAACTGGGCCGCCTTGATCTTGCCTTCCACGCCGCGCTTGCCGAAGCCGCCCGGGACCAGGATGGCATCGTACTTGCCCAGGCCGTCGCAGCCCGTCGTTTCGATTTCTTCCGAATCGATGTACTCGATGTTGACGCGGCTTTCCGTGTGGATGCCGGCGTGGCGCAGCGCTTCGATCAGCGACTTGTACGATTCCGTCAGCTCGACATACTTGCCGACCATGCCAACGGTCACTTCCGCCTTCGGATGCTCCATCGTGTAGATCAGCTTGCTCCAGATCGACAGGTCGGCCGGCGCGGGATCGAGGTCCAGCGCGTCGCAGATGATCTTGTCGAGGCCCTGGTCGTGCAGCATTTGCGGCACTTTGTAGATGGTGTCGACGTCCCATACGGAAATGACGGCGTCTTCCTCGATGTTCGAGAACAGCGAGATTTTCGCGCGCTCGTCTTCCGGGATGGCGCGGTCGGCGCGGCACAGCAGGGCGTTGGGCAAGATGCCGATTTCGCGCAGCTTTTGCACCGAGTGCTGGGTCGGCTTGGTCTTCAGTTCACCGGCCGAGGCGATGTAAGGCACCAGGGTCAGGTGGACGAAGGCCGTGTTCTTGCGGCCGGCGCGCAGGCTCAGCTGGCGTGCCGCTTCCAGGAAGGGCAGCGATTCGATATCGCCGACGGTGCCGCCGATTTCGCACAAGGCCACGTCGTAGCCTTCGGCGCCACGGCGGATGTAATCCTGGATTTCATTGGTGATATGCGGAATCACCTGCACGGTCTTGCCCAGATACTCGCCCCGGCGTTCCTTGCGGATCACCGATTCATAGATCTGGCCGGTGGTGAAGTTATTCACCTTTTTCATGCGGGTGGAGATGAAGCGCTCGTAGTGACCGAGGTCGAGGTCGGTTTCGGCCCCGTCGTCGGTGACGAAGACTTCACCGTGTTGCATAGGGCTCATCGTGCCAGGATCGACGTTGATATACGGGTCGAGCTTGAGCATGGTGACTTTAAGGCCGCGCGATTCGAGGATCGCGGCGAGGGAGGCGGCGGCAATCCCTTTACCAAGGGAAGACACAACGCCACCAGTGACGAAGACAAATTTGGTCATTGCAGATGGTGCCGAACGGCACGTGCGGGAAATTGAAATTATACACTAAAGCCCGCCTTCGGCGCTCCCCGCGCGCGGAAATTTGCGCCAAATACCGACTATCCCTCCCCCTCCTGCTGTCTACGCACAACAAAATTACCCGATAGCAATAATTGAAATATTTCCAATTCCATACTTTGTGTGGGCGAGCGAACAGACCCTGCCGCGCCCTGGCCACAGACTGGGATTTTTCAACAGGAGGTCTATCATGAGCTACGAAGAACGCGACGCCTACGGCATGTATGTCAACCGCGGCCACAAAGGCCCCGGCCCTGAACTGATGGGTGCCGACACCCTGATCGGCGACCATGTGCACAACGCCAAGGATGAACACTTGGGCGAAATCAAGGAAATCATGATCGACATGCGCAGCGGCAAGATCGCCTATGCCGTCATGTCGCACGGCGGCGTCTTCACCATCGGCGAAAAGCTGTTCGCCGTGCCCTGGGAAGCGCTGCTGCTCGACACCGTCAACAAGCGCTTCACCCTCAACGTCGACAAGGAGCGCATTGAAAACGCCCCCGGCTTCGACACGGATAACTGGCCGAACATGGCGGACCAGGCTTGGGCGACGTCCATCCACAGCTACTACGGCACCACGCCGCGCTGATCACACCTGACAAAACTTCCTGCGCGGCGCGCTTTGCGGCCGGCGATGCTCACTGTGCTCTAGCACAGTCGCGCGTCTCGGCCACAAATCACCTCCGCTCGCTACAGTTCTGTCAGGCGTCGCAGCTTTGCCAGAAAACCAGAAGCGGTACTCCAGCCCCGCCACCCACCTCCGCCTTCTCGCCGCACGCATCGGCGCATTCCCGCCCGACTGCGGCAGCACCGAATTCCAGCATTTCAGCATTTGCCGCTCGCCCTTGCTCATGGCGCGGCACCGGACGTCACGCGGCGGTACCGGACCTTACCTGGCGCTGGCAACTGCGGGCACGACCGGCGTGAACCACACGAAGTCCGCCTGCGGCGCCTGCACGGCGGCGCCCTGCTGCGCCAGGACCAGCACCAGCGGCGCGGGGCCGCCCGTCAAGTCCTGCACGTGCAGCGGCACGCCCAGGTCCTTGTGCGCATGGTAGGCGCCGGCGATCAGCAGGGCCGGCGCGGGCGCGGCCAGCAGGCGCTCGGCCATGCGGCGGTCGCGCTGCTGCTGCACCGACAGCATGGCGGCCAGGCGCGGCGCGTCGATCTGGTTGTCGTGCATGACGCGTATGATGTCTTTCAATTTGTCATGCACCTTGCCATCGTTGGCCAGGTTCGAGTGCTTGCCCTGCACGGCAGGCTGGTCGACAAACAGTTGCTTGATCTCGCTGCGGTCCAGATTGGCCGACCAGACGGGATACGGCGCGCGCATCACGGTCATCACGAGGTCGCCATATTGCTCCCACTTCCAGTTCGGCTGCCAGGCCAGCAGCTCGGCCACGTGTTCGGGACGCACGACAGGGGCCGTCTGCAGCCATGGCTTGACCTTGTCCACCTTGGCTTGCTGGTCAGGATTCAGCATTTCCAGCAGCACGCTGCCTTGCGGGCGCTGGCCCTGCAGTTGCTGCAGCAGCCACTGCTCGATCTGGTGATGGCTGAGCTGGTCATGCTGCTCGCCGATGATGACACGGGGCGCGGCGGCCAGCCGGGCCAGCAATTGCTCGGCGCTGACGCGCTGGCCGCTGCGCAGGTCGACGATCTCGCCCAGCTGGCGCACGTCTTGCGCGGCGGCAGTGGCCATCGTGGCGGCGCCGCCTGCCGGCGCGACGCTGCTGCAAGCGCTCAGGGCCAGCACGCAGGCGGGCAGGACGGTGGCAAGGGACAGGGGGAAGTTCATGACGGGGCCTTTCGGGTCAACGTTGCGGGTCAGATGACACATTGCAAAATAACTACTGGCGGGCATTTTAATAGAAATGATTCTCATTTACAATCAAAGTACGCCTGTCCAGGTAATTTTTTTGCCACCGGTAAAAATCAACGGTGGCGGCCCCGGCGCAATCGCCGGGCGCGGAGTAGAATAAAAAAAAACGGAGGACTTGCGTGAATCAAACTGACTAGTTGGCGGTGCTGAAAAAACCGCTGCCCGTATCCCTGGCTGCCGTACTTTCCCTGATCTTTGCCGACCGCTTTTCCATGACGCAAGCCATGCGCGACCACCATGGCCGCGACGAGTCGAGCTATCCTCCCATGCTGCCCGATGCCGTCATCTTCGCCCATTCCACCGAGGAAGTGGCGGCCGCCGTCAAGCTGTGCAGCGCGCACGACGTGCCCGTCATCGCCTACGGCAGCGGCACTTCGCTCGAAGGCCACGTGCTGGCCCTGCATGGCGGGGTGACGATAGACCTGTCGCAAATGAATCACATGGTAGCCGTGCATGATGAAGACTTGACGGCCACCGTGCAGGCGGGCGTGACGCGCAAGCAGCTGAACGAGGAAATCCGCGACACGGGCCTGTTCTTCCCCATCGACCCGGGCGCCAATGCGTCGCTGGGCGGCATGGCGGCCACGCGCGCCTCGGGCACGAACGCCGTGCGCTACGGCACCATGCGCGACAACGTGCTGGCCCTGACGGTGGTGACGGCCGATGGCCGCATCATCAGGACGGGGACCAGGGCGAAAAAATCCTCGGCCGGTTACGACCTGACGCGTTTGTTCGTCGGCAGCGAAGGCACGCTGGGCATCATCACGGAAGTGACGGTGAAACTGTATCCGCTGCCCGAAGCCATCTCGGCCGCCGTGTGTTCGTTTCCGGGCACGGGCGAAGCCGTCAATGCCGTGATCCAGACCATCCAGATGGGTATTCCTGTGGCGCGGGTCGAGTTTCTCGACGAGAACGGCGTAAAAGCCATCAATGCCTACGACAAGATGGCGCTGCCCGAGCAGCCCTTGCTGCTGTTCGAGTTCCACGGCACGCCGGCCGGCGTGGCCGAGCAGGCGCAGCTGGTGCAAGCCATCACGGCGGAGCATGGCGCCAGCGATTTCGCATGGGCCAGCCGCCCCGAGGAGCGCTCGCGCCTGTGGGCCGCGCGCCACAACGCCTATTTCGCCCTGCTGCAGATGCGCCCCGGCAGCCGCGCCATTTCCACCGATTGCTGCGTGCCCATATCCCGCCTGGCCGAATGCATCCTCGCCACCCAGGCCGACTGCAAGGCGCAGGGCCTCGTCTACGCCATCATCGGCCATGTGGGCGACGGCAATTTCCACGTGCAGATGCTGGTCGATCCGGACGACCCGGCCGACATCGCCCGCGCGGAAAAGGTCAACAGCGACATGGTCACGCGCGCCATCGGCATGGATGGCACGTGCACGGGCGAGCATGGCGTGGGCATGCACAAGATGGCCTTCCTCGTGGAAGAACATGGCGAAGGCGCCATCGACACCATGCGCGCCGTCAAGCACGCGCTGGACCCGAAGAACATCATGAATCCAGGCAAGATCGTGCGGTGGTAATCAGCCCCACGGCACAGGCCGGGGCAGCCTCCCCGTCCTTGCCGTAGGCTTATTTGGACAATGCCATGCGCATCGGCACGAAGGCGATGCCGCCCGTCTCCACCTTCGGTCCCGTGGCAACAAAGCCCAGGCTTTCGTACAGGGGCAAGGCATACGCCGAGGAATTGACGGTAAACGCCGTCACCTCGCCCCTGGCCAGCGATGCGTCGCGGGCCGCCTGCCACAGGCGGCGCGCCATGCCGCGCCGGTGCAGGGCGCGCGGCACGAACATGTGGAACAAATGCGTGTTGTCGCGCATGGCCACCACGCCCGCCAGTGCGCCGTCGATATGCGCCAGCTGGTAGTGGTAGTTCGGCAGCGACAGATAGTTTTCGATGGCGGGCTGGCGGCAGTTCTCGATGAATTTTTCCGCTCCCGCGCCATCGGGGTGCAAGGTCAGAAAGGGCATCAGGTCGTCGATCAGGGCGACGATGGCGGGCGCGTCGGCGACCAGAGCGGGACGCAGTATCGGTTCGGGCAAGGTAGTCATATGACAATCATGCCACCGTCCGGACGATATTGACAAGCCTCAACAAAAATCGCGGCTGCTCGTGCGCAGGCGCCCCAGCAGGTGCGACATGTCGACCAGGCGCCTGGCCACCAGGTTGCGCACGATGCCTTCCTGCTGCCACACGCCGTACACGCCCAGCAGCGGCGCGCTCAGCACTTCACGCCGCTGGCTTGCCACGAGATCGGGCCAGACGATGACGTTGACCGTGCCCGTCTCGTCTTCCAGGGTCATGAAGACGACGCCCTTGGCCGTGCCCGGGCGCTGGCGCACGGTGACGATGCCGCAGGCGCGCGCCACCTGCCCGTTGGTATAACAGCTCAGCGTGGAAGCGGGCAGGAAGCGCTGCGCCAGCAACTGTTTGCGCAGCAGCGCCAGCGGGTGGCGCCCCAGGGTCAGCCCTTGGCTACGGTAGTCGCTGACGATGCTCTCGCCTTCCGAGGGGGCGGCCAGCATGGGCGCGTCTTCCTCCGGCGTAGTGGCACGCAATAAATCCCTGTCGGGCACGGCGCCGGCCGCCTGCCACAGCGCCGCGCGCCGGTGGCCGGCCAGCGCGTGCAGGGCGTTGCCGGCGGCCAGCACCTGCAAGTCATGGCGATCCAGGCCGCCACGCCGGGCCAGGTCGGCCACGTCGGCGAAGGCGGCGATGGCGCGCGCATCCTCGATGCGCCGGGCCGCCTCCGCGCGCATGCCGAACAGGCTGTTCAAGCCCAGGCGCACGGCCGGTGCATCACGCTGCCCGCCCTGCCCTGCCGGCGCTTCCAGCGCCGCCTCCCAGCCGCTGACGGCCACGTCGACGGGCAGCACGGGCACGCCATGCCGGCGCGCATCCTGCACCAATTGCGAGGGGCTGTAAAAACCCATGGGCTGGCTATTGAGCAAGGCGCACAAAAAGGCGGCCGGTTCGTGGCATTTCAGCCAGGAACTGGCGTAGGTCAACAGGGCGAAACTGGCCGCGTGCGACTCGGGAAAGCCGTATTCGCCGAAGCCCTCGATCTGGCTGAAGATGGCCTCTGCGAACTCCCGGTCATACTCATTTTTGACCATCGTTTCGACGATGCGTTCCTTGTAATTGTTCATGCCGCCCTTGCGTTTCCAGGCCGCCATGGCGCGCCGCAGCTCATCGGCCTCGCCGGGCGTGAAATCGGCGGCGATGATGGCCACCTGCATCACCTGTTCCTGGAAGATGGGAATACCGAGGGTGCGTCCCAGCGCCTTGTCCAGGCCCTTCGGATACTCGACCGGTTCTTTCTGCTGGCGCCGCTGCAGATACGGATGCACCATGCCGCCCTGGATGGGACCGGGACGCACGAGCGCCACCTCGATGACGAGGTCGTAGAATTGGCGCGGGCGCAGCCGGGGCAGCATGCTCATCTGCGCGCGCGACTCGATCTGGAACACGCCGATGGTGTCGGCCTCGCACATCATGTCGTAGGTGGCGGGGTCTTCGCGGGGAATGTCCTGCATACGGAACTCTTCGCCGCGCCGCGCGCCGACCAGCTCCAGGGCGCGGCGCAGGGCCGACAGCATGCCCAGCGCCAGCACGTCCACCTTCATCAAGCCCAGCTCTTCCAGGTCATCCTTGTCCCACTCGATGACGCTGCGCCCGGCCATGCTGGCGTTTTCGATGGGCACCAGGCGCGACAATTTTCCCTGGGCGATGACGAAGCCGCCCGGATGCTGCGACAGGTGGCGGGGAAAGCCCAGCAGCTGCTGCGCCAGGCTGGCCCACTGCTGCGACAGTTCCGCTTCCGGGTCCAGCCCGCATTCGGCCAGGCGGTTCAACAGATCGTGCTTGCCGTCGAACCAGCGGTGCGCCTTGGCCACTTTTTCCACGATGGCCAGGTCCACGCCCAGCGCCCGGCCGCTGTCGCGCAAGGCGCTCTTCGGCCGGTAACTGATCACCACGGCGGCCAGCGCAGCCCGTTCGCGCCCATATTTGCCGTAGATATATTGGATGACCTCTTCGCGCCGCTGGTGCTCGAAATCGACGTCGATGTCGGGCGGCTCGTTGCGCTCGCGCGACATGAAGCGCCCGACCAGGCAATTGCCGCGCGCGGGGTCCACTTCCGTGATGTGCAGGCAATAGCAGACGGCTGAATTGGCGGCCGATCCGCGGCCCTGGCACAGGATGTTTTGCGACCGTGCAAAACGCACGATATCGTAGACGGTCAAAAAATACGCTTCGTAGGAAAGATCCCGGATCAGCTCCAGCTCCTGCTCGATCTGCTCCTGCACGTTGGCCGGGATGCCCAGCGGAAAGCGGAGGCGCGCGCCCGCATACGTTTCCTCGCGCAGATACGTCGCCGGCGTGTGACCGTGCGGCACCAGCTCGTCAGGATAGTCATAGTGCAGGCTGTCGAGCGAAAACGTGCACTGACCCGCGATGCGCACGGTTTCCGCCAGTACTTGCGGCGGATACACATTGGCCAGACGCAAACGGGCGCGCAGATGCTGCTCCGCGTTTTGCGCCAGCGCATAGCCGCACTCGCCCACGGGTTTGCCCACGCGGATGGCGCACAGGGTATCGAGCAGGGGCTTGCGCGAGCGCACGTGCATGCATACGTGGCCCACGGCCACCACGGGCAAGCCGATTGCCTGCGCCGCCTCCTGCACGACGCTGCGGTGGGCGTCATCCTGCGCCCGCTGCAGCAGGTTCAGGCCGATCCAGCTGCGCTCGCTGCCAAAGGTGGACGCCATCCACGCGCCCTGCGCGCGCAGCGTCCCGGGCTGGGCCGGATAGCCGGGCAGCAAGATCATCAGGCAGCCGGGCAAGCCCCGCAAATGGGCAAACTCCGCCGCAGGCGCGGCCAAATCGTCCGGCGTCAGCAGATAGCGCCCCTTGGCCGCCCGCGTGCGCGCCATGGTGATCAGTTCCGACAGGTTGCCATAGCCTTCGGAGTCCCGCACCAGCGCCAGCAGGGAAGGTCCCGCGCTGCCGTCGGCCTGCGTCAAATGAAAATGCGCGCCGATGATCAGGGGAAAACCGGCCCGCTTGGCCACCGCATGGGCGCGCACGACACCGGCCAGCGAGCACTCGTCCGTGATGGCCAGCGCGTGGTAGCCCAGCTGGACGGCGCGCGCCACCAGCTCCTGCGCATGCGAGGCGCCATGCAAAAAGCTGAAATTGGTCAGGCAATACAACTCAGCATACTCGGGTAAGACTGCGCCCCACATGATCTACCTCAATACTGTATATAAACACAGTATACTATACTCATCCGGATACCCCCTTCTCGGTTATGCTGATGTTTTACCTTTGCCGCGACTGCCATGATCGTCCACTTACTGAAATGTTTCGGCGCCGAACCTGGCGCCGGCAATGCCGCGCTGGTGGTGGAAAACCACCACGGCAGCGAAGCCGAGCGCCAGGCCTTTGCCCGCGAGCGGCAAGTGAGCGCCTGCGTCTTCCTCGACCGCCAGGCGGACGGCGGCATCGTGCTCGACTATTTTTATCCGCACACGCGCAGCCCCCTGTGCCTGCACGCCACCCTGGCGGCCGCGCATGTGCTGCTGGCGGCGCCCGGCGCACCGGCCACCCTGACGGTTGCCACCGCCATGCGCGGGCAAGCCTTGCAGCTGCTGCGCAGCGCGGAAGGACTATTCATCGGCCTGGCGCCGCAGCCGGCACCCACCGTCACGGTGGAAAAGCACGTGCCGTCGGAACTCATGGGCCAGCACATGCATCTGCTGTCGCCGCCCGTGATCGCCTCCGTCGGCAGCCCGAAGCTGCTGCTGGAAGTGGCCGACCGCACCACCCTGCGCGCGCTGCGGCCGAACCTGGAACTGATCGCCGACTGGAGCGCCCTGCACCAGGTCAGCGGCTGCTACGCGTATTGCCGCACGGACGAACATACCTTCGAAGGGCGCAACTTCAACCACCTTGACCCGGCGCTGGAAGACAGCGCCACGGGCGTGGCGGCGGGCGCGCTGGCACTGCATTTGCAACAGTCGCTGCGCCTGCACCAGGGCCACGTCACGCAGCAGCCCTGCCTGATCGAAGTGCAATACAGTCCGGCGGAAATCCGCGTGGGCGGCATGGTGCAAGCGGGCACCTGAACGGGGCATCATGCACCAGCGCAAGGCAAGACAACAAGCGGGGCAATGACTAGCAACCAGGAAACAACAGTTACCGCAAATTTGTAACAAAAAAACAAAGTATCGCTGGTGAATGCTGAAATGATGGCACTAGAATCAAGTCACGAATCTTGCTCATCAGCCACTTGGAGATACTGCGTGCCGACCCTCACCACCTTGCGTCAAGCCATCCTCGCCAGCCTGTACGGCAGCGCCGCCCTGGCCGCCTTCAGCCCCGCCGCCATGGCGCAGAGCAACGATCCGGCGGCCACGGACGGCCCCGTGCAAACGGTCAGCGTGGTCGGCTCGCGCCGGGTCGCCAGTTCCGCCACGGACACCATGGTGCCGGTCGATATCATCCCCATTTCCAAGGTGGCCGAGCAAGGCGGACAGTTTGACCTGGCGCAAACCCTGCAATACATTTCCCCCTCGTTCAACTCCACGCGCCAGACGGGCGCGGACGGGGCCGACCTGATCGATTCGGCCGCCCTGCGCGGCCTCGGCTCGGACCAGACCCTCGTGCTGGTGAACGGCAAGCGGCGCCACACGACGGCCCTCGTCAACCTGTTCGGCGCGCGCAACCGCGGCAACACGGGCACGGACATGAATGCGATTCCTTTGCTGGCGATCAAGAACGTGCAAGTGCTGCGCGATGGCGCCGCCGCCCAGTACGGCTCGGACGCCATCGCCGGCGTGATCGACATCGAACTGAAGAAAAGCCTGGGCTGCGAAGCGGTGGCCGGCTACAGCCAGTATTCGGCCGGCGACGGCAAGAATTACCTGACGTCCGCCTACTGCGGCATCGCGCTGGGCGACAAGGGCAGCATCGCGATTACCGGCGAATACCTGGACCGGGGCCGGTCGAACCGGGCCGACGCGGACAGCATGCGCATCATCGGCGACACCAAGTCGCAGAACAAGACCCTGTACGTGAATGGCGACTACGCCACCAGCGCCACGGGCAAGCTGTACTTCACGGCCGGCGCGCAGACGCGCGACGCATCCAGCGCCGCGTTCGGGCGGGGCGGCATCGGCAGCGACGACATCCCGTCGCGCAATTCGGCCGCCATGTACCCGGACGGCTTCGTGCCTTTCATCAATGGCAAGATCGACGACCAGTACGCCACCATCGGCCACCGCAGCCAGATCGGCGAATGGCATGCGGACTTTTCGCAAACCTATGGCTACAACAAGATGCGCTACGACATCAGCCATACCCTGAACGCCTCCATCGCCAACCTCGACCTGCTAAAAGGCGGCAAGGGCGTCAGCGCCAGCAGCTTTGACGCGGGCGGCTTCTCCTTCCAGCAGCTGACCAGCAACGCCGATTTCAGCCGCTACTACGACACGGTGATGCGCGGCATGAACGTGGCCTTCGGCGCCGAATACCGCAGCGAGGAATACAGGATCATGGCGGGCGAGCCGGGCTCCTACATCGACGCAGACGGCGTGGGCGTGGGCGGCAACGCGGGCAGCCAGGGCTTTCCCGGCTTCCAGCCCGGCGACGCCACCAAGGCCAAGCGCCACAGCATCGCCGCATATGGCGACGTGGAACTGGACTGGACAGAACGCCTGAAGACCCAGGCCGCCCTGCGCTATGAAAAATTCAGCGATTTCGGCTCCACCGTGACGGGCAAGCTGGCCGCCAGCTATAAAGTGGCGCCGGACGTGCTGCTGCGC
Source organism: Janthinobacterium sp. GW821-FHT03C08 (assembly GCF_059420905.1). Classification (NCBI taxonomy): domain Bacteria; kingdom Pseudomonadati; phylum Pseudomonadota; class Betaproteobacteria; order Burkholderiales; family Oxalobacteraceae; genus Janthinobacterium; species Janthinobacterium sp. GW821-FHT03C08. The sequence continues at coordinate 148,984 of NZ_JBWKUP010000010.1, forward strand.
GGCTCGGCCAGCACGGGCTTCCGCGCCCCGTCCTTGCAGCAGGTGTATTTCTCGTCCACCTTCACGGACTTCATCGGCGGCGTGCCCACCGACGTGGTGCTGGCGCCGAACGGCGGCGCCGTCGCCAACGCGGCCGGCATCCCGAAACTGAAGGAAGAAAAATCCACCAGTTTTACCTTCGGCACCACCTGGACGCCGACGCCAGCCGTCTCCGTGACGGCCGACTTGTACAACATCAAGATCAAGGACCGCATCGTGCTGTCGGGCCGCTTCAATGCGGACAACTACCCGGACCTGGCGGCGCGCCTGGCCCTCCTGGGCGTGGGCGAGGCGCAATTTTTCGTCAATTCCATCGACACGCGCACGCGCGGCCTGGACCTGACGGCTTCGCACAAGGGCGAGCTGGCCGGCAACCGCCTGAACACCTTCCTGGCCTTAAATTTAAGCAAGACGGAAGTGACGAAAGTCAAGACGCCCGCCTCGCTGGCAGGCTTTGCTGACGTGCTGCTGTCCGAGCGCGAACGCCTGTTCATCGAGCAGGGCGGTCCCCGTTCGAAAGCCACGTTGGGCTTCGACTACTTCACGGGCAAGCTGGAATCAGACTTGCGCATCATCTATTTTGGCCCGCAAACCCTGGGCACCTTCAGCGGCACGGCCGCCGGCGTGCCGAACGCCCACTATGCGGCCAAGACCTCGGCCGACCTGAGCTTTACCTACAGCATCAGCAAGAACACCAAGCTGACCTTTGGCGGCAACAACATCTTCAACGTCAAGCCCACCGCGCAGAATCCGGACGAAACGGACAACGGCTTCAAGTACGACAGCGTGCAGTTCGGCCTGAACGGCGCCTCCTATTTTGGGCGCCTGTGGGTGAAGTTCTGATCGGGCCAGCGGCATAAAAACAGCGGCTGCGCCAGAGTGGGCAGCCGCTGTTTTTTGTTCTGTCATCCAGGCCCGTCCGATCCCGATGCCAGTAGCGGCGGCAACAGCGCCAGGCTATGACCATATGAGGGCATCGGTGGCGCGCCCGGTAAGGAGCCAGTGCACCAGGGCTTCTTTAGCCGAGCTGACACTGACAATGTCTGCGGGCAGGACACTGAATGAGGCCCCATCCTCATCAAGGAACATGGCTTCCCCCTGTCGAATGGTCGCCGTATCGCGATACCGAGCATAGTGTTCCCTGTGTTCATCGAGGCGCACATAAGCCTGCCCAGCCGACCACCATACGTAAAAGTTACCGTGGTCGATGTGATCGCGGATGTCGGCGACAAATATGACAGCGGCCCCATCGTCCAGATTCGCTATGACGGCGGCGGCCTGCGCCGCGTCAGCCACGGAGAGTCGTTGCTTTGTGCCGTGTGGTTGAAAACGGGTGATTTCGATTTTATACATAAGTCGTCAGGCTAGATATCGTTTGAAGGGATACGCTGCAGGAACAGGCAGCTTTCCTCCAGCGTTGCGTCACAAAGCACAGAAGGGAAGGATTTGGCGTCATGCCGTCAACGGCCTCGTCTGTCCGTTGATGGCCCTTATGATACGTTACCCCAGTTTGCCATCCATGTAAGATGCAATCTGCGTCACCACATGGAAAGAAATATCATGCCCCCGGCTACACTGGAATTCTGGTTCGATTTCGGCAGCAACTACAGCTACCTGAGCGTCATGCGCATCGAGGCGCTGGCGCGCGAGCGCCATGTGGCAGTGGCCTGGAAGCCCTTCCTGCTGGGCGTCGTCTTCCAGGCGCTGGGCTGGGAAACGTCGCCGTTCGTCTTACAAAAAATCAAGGGAGACTACGCGTGGCGCGACATGGCGCGCCAGTGCGACAAATACGGCTTGCCGTGGCGCCAGCCTGCCACCTTTCCCCGCACGGCCCTGCTGCCCATGCGCGTGGCCCTCGTCGGCGCGGACCAGGGCTGGATCGCGCCATTTGCGCAGCGCATGATGACGATGAATTTTGCCGAAGACCGCGATATCGACAACCCCGAAGCCGTCGGCGAGGTGTTGCAAGAACTGGGCCTCGATGCAGGCGCCATCCTCGCGCTGGCTTTGACGCAGGACAACAAGCTGCGCCTGCGCCGCCAGACGCAGCAGGCACAGGCCTTGAACCTGTTCGGCGCGCCCAGCTTCATCAGCGGCGGCGAACTCTTCTGGGGCAACGACCGGCTCGAGGATGCGCTGGCGCATGCCGCCGCCCGCGCCTGAGTTCAGCCGCCCGCCAGCGCCGCGATCTCTTTCTGCATGTTGTCGATCGCCCGCTCGTTGTACTGGCTGGCAAAATAAGGATCGCCGAACAGCTGGCCTGCCTGCGCCTTGGCGCACAGGTGCTGCAGGGCCAGGCCCCGCTGCTGCTGGAAGCGCGCGGGGTCCACGTGCGCGTATTCGCGGCCGATGGCGCGCGTATAGGCTTGATACACTTCCTCGTCCTGGCCCAGGATGGCCAGGTCGGCGCTGAGCATGGCATCCTTCAGCTCGTGAGCGATGCCCGGTCCCTGGAAGTGGTCCGTGGCGCGGATCAATTGCGCTACGTCAAGGTTATCGCCCACGTCGAGGCCGCTGCCCAGCCACAGCTGGGCACTCGCCTCTTCGCTGGAATACAGGGCATCCTCGTCGTGGCCATAGACGGCGTCGTGGAACCAGAAGGCTTTCTTCACCAACGCACTGTCGCGCTTGGGCGCATAGGTGTTGTCCGCCCACACGCGGATTTCGGACAGGCCGTGCACCAGGTGGTCGAGGTTGTGGTAGTGGCGCTCCGCGCCGCCATACGCCTGCGGTCCCGTCAGGTGCGCGAACCAGTGGTCCGCCAGCGCGATGTCGGCCTGCGACGCGGTGGCGTAGTTCCACAGCGCTTCCCACTCCTTGCGCAGGCAGTCGAGTATCCACGCGTGGTAGGCGGGACCGGGGACGAATTTCTTCATGGTCCAGTTCCAGCCGACAGGGCCTTCCAGCGCCTTGACGAAGCTGGAACTGACGGAGCCGAGGTCGCGCGGCGGCATCACGAAGATGGTCTTGGCGCCCTGCAGCACGTCCACATTCGTTTGCTGGATCAGGTTTTCATAGTCGAAATCGGCCGTCGTGCGGATGCCGCGTATCAGGTAGTCGCAGCCGTGCTTTTTCGCCGCGCGCGCCGTGTAGTCGCCCTTCACGATGACCACCTGCACGTTGTCCCAGCCGCACTCGCGCGCGCTCTGCTCGATGATGCGCTTGCGGTCTTCGGCGGGGAACTGCGGTTTCTTGGCGGGGTTTTGCGACAGGAAGACGATCACCTCGTCGGCAAGCGAGCGCGCTTCCCCGATCACCCACATGTGGCCGTTGGTGATGGGGTCGAGGGTGCCTGAAAAGCCGATCTTCTGCATGCTGCGCTCCGTTTGCTTGAATGCTTATTGCGCAGACAATATAGGGCCACGGCGCGCGCGTCAATGCAACATGCCAAAGATCATGATCAAAACGCTATTTCTTCACGGCTTGCGGGAATTCCACGCGCACGCACAGGCCGCCCAGGCGCTCGGACTTGTCCAGCACCAGGCGCGCGCCATGGCGCTCGGCGATGGCCTTGATGATGGCCAGCCCCAGGCCGCTGCCGTTGGCGTCCGTGCCGGGCACGCGGTAGAAGCGGCTGAAGACGCGCTCGCGCTCCTCGGGCGGGATGCCGGGGCCGCTGTCTTCCACCGATAACGTCACGCCGACGGGGCTGGCGCGCAGGTCGATGTCCACCGTGCCGCCCTGCGGCGTGTACTTGATGGCGTTGTCGACCAGGTTGCGCAGCATGATGTTGAGCGCGTCGGCCTGGCCGGCCACCTTCGCCGGGTCCATGTGGTGCAGGCCCAGGTCGATCTTGCGCGCCTGCGCGATGCCGGCCATGTCGCCCAGCGCGCGCTTGACGACGTCGTTCAAGTCCACCGCCTGCAGCTGGTCGCCGCTGGCGGCGCTCGCTTCCTGGCGCGCCAGCACCAGCAGCTGCTCGACCAGGCGCGTGGCCCGCTCGATGCCGGCGCTGACGCGGCTGATGGCCAGGCTGCGCTTTTCTTCCGATTCGGCCCGCTCCAGGCTCAATACCTGCAGCTTCAGCGCCGCCAGCGGCGTGCGCAGTTCATGCGCGGCGTCGGCGACGAAGTGCTGCTGCGCGTCGAACGCCGTCTTCACGCGTCCGAACAGCAGATTGAGTTCATGCACGAGGGGCCGCACTTCGTCGGGCAGGCCCGCTTCCGAGACGGGCGACAGGTCGTCCGCCTGGCGCGCCGCCACCTGCTTGCGCACGCGCGAGACGGGCGCCAGCGAGCCGCTGACGACCCACCAGACGACGAGCATCAGGATAGGCGCCATCAGGGCGATGGGACCGACCGTGCGCAGCGCCAGGCTGCCGGCCATGCGCTTCCTGACGGCCATGTCCTGGGCGATCTGCACGGTCTGGGAACTGGTCTGCACGGAAAAGATGCGGTAGGTGGTGCCGTTGGCCTTCACATTCGAAAAGCCCAGCACGGCGCGCTGCGGCAGTTCCGCGCGCGTGATCGAGCGGAACACCTGCACACCGTCCGGGGTCCACACCTGCACCACCATGTCGTTGTTGACGGGATCGGCCGGCAAGGCTTCCGCGTGGTTGGCCAGCGGCGCGCCCGAGCGCAGCGACAGGGCCATCTGCTGCATGTGGTAGTCAAAGATCTGGTCGGCGTCGTACAGCGCGCTGCGGTAGGCGATCGACGCTTGCGCCAGGGCCGCCATGATGATGGCCGCCAGCAGGAACCACAGCAGGCGGCCGCGCAGCGAGTGCGTCACCGTGACCTTCATCCTCATGCCTTGGGCACCATGTAGCCCAGGCCGCGCACGTTCTGGATCAGGTCGCTGCCGAGTTTCTTGCGCAAGCCGTGGATATACACTTCGACGGCATTGCTGTTGACTTCATCCTTCCAGCTGTACAGCTTTTCTTCCAGCTGCGCGCGCGACAGCACGATGCCGGGGCGCGCGATCAGCGCTTCCAGCACGGCCCACTCGCGCGCCGACAGGTTGACGGGATGGCCATCGGCGATCACTTCGCGCGTCAGCGGATTGATGGACACGCCCTGGTGCTCGAAAACCGGTTCCGGGCGGCCCGAGGCGCGCCGCAGCAGGGCGCGGATGCGCGCCAGCAGCTCGTCGAGGTCGTACGGTTTCAGGACGTAATCATCGGCGCCCGCGTCCAGGCCGGCGATGCGCTGCTCGACGGCGTCGCGCGCCGTGGCGACGAGCACCGGCGTGTCGAGCTTGCGCAAGCGCATTGAGCGCAGCACGTCGAGGCCATCCTTGCGCGGCAAGCCCAGGTCCAGCAGCACCAGGTCATAGGTCTGCGTCTGCAGGGCCGTATCGGCCATGTCGCCATCCTTGACCCAGTCCACCGCGTAATGCTCGGCGCGCAGCAGGTCGAGCACCACCTCGCCGATCATCGTATCGTCTTCTACCAGCAACAGCCGCATGCCCTACTCCTTCATATTTACTGATTATCCGACCTGGCATCCTGTGCCAGATCAACCGAGGCGCACGGGAATGAAAATCTTGTCCGGTCCCCGCTGGATCAGCAAGGCCACCGACTTGGCGGACTTGTCGACCACGTCGCGCACCTGCTCGACGGTGTTGACGGGACGGCCATTGACCGACAATAACACGTCACCCGGCTGCACCCCGGCATTCGCGGCGGCACCGCCGGCGTCTTCCACCAGCAGGCCGGCGCTGATGCCCGCCTCGCGTTTTTCATCCGATTGTAACGGACGCAGGGCCAGGCCCAGCTTTACCTTGCCCGCGGCGCCATCGCTCTTCGCCACTTCGGCCACCTTGTCGGCGGCATTGCCCAGGGTGGCCGTCAGGCTGACGATCTTGCCGTCACGCCAGACATCCATGCTGATCTTGTCGCCTGGCAAGGACGTGCCCACCAGCGCCGGCAAGTCGGCCGAGCCGATGATGCGCTGGCCATTCACCTTGCGCACCACGTCGCCGGACTTCAGGCCCGCCTTGTCGGCCGGACTGCCCCGCTCCACGTTGGCCACCAGCGCGCCTTCCGGCGTGGCCAGCTTGAACGAGTCGGCAAAGCCCTGGTTCACTTCCTGCACCGTCACGCCCAGCTTGGCGTGGCTGGCCTTGCCCGTGGCGACGATCTGGTCCTTGATGCGGCCGGCCAGGTCGATGGGGATGGCGAAGGACAGGCCCTGGAAGCCGCCCGTCTGGCTGTAGATCTGCGAATTGATGCCGACCACTTCGCCGCGCGTGTTGAACAGGGGGCCGCCCGAGTTGCCGGGATTGACCGCCACGTCCGTCTGGATGAAGGGCACGTTGCTATCGTCGGGCAAGGAACGGCCCTTGGCGCTGACGACGCCGGCCGTCACCGTGCTGTCAAAGCCATAAGGAGAACCGATGGCCAGGACCCACTCGCCCACTTTCAAGTCGCTCGAATGGCCCAGCGGCACGACGGGCAGGTTGTTGGCGTCGATCTTCAGCACGGCGATGTCCGTCTTCGGATCCGAGCCCAGCACCTTGGCGCGGAATTCGCGGCGGTCGTTCAGTTTGACCGTCACTTCGCGCGCATCGCGCACCACGTGGGCGTTGGTCATGATGATGCCGTCCGGGCTGACGATGAAGCCGGAACCGAGGCCGTGCGTAGGCACGTCGCGGCCGCCCCGCTGCCCGCCCGGCGGACCCTGGAAGCGGCGGAAGAACTCGAAGAAGGGATCGTTGCCGAAGTCGTCGTTGCCGGCCTGGGCCGATGGGTCGTAGGCCACCTTGGTGCTGCCCGTGACGCTGATATTGACGACGGCCGGGCTGTTGCGCGCGGCGATCTCGCTAAAGTCGGGCAAGGCCACCAGCGGCGCGGCAGCGGCAGGCGCAACGGCGGCGGCCACGGGGGCGGCGGGTGCGCCAGCGGCGGCGGCATTCGCGCCGGCATTGTTCTGATGCACCACCATGGCGCCGCCGGCGCCCAGCACACCGATCGCGGCCAGCGCGGCTACGGTGCGTTTGATTTTAAGAGATGCGGTATTCGTTTGCTGTTCCATGAATTGCTCCTCATTCAATGAGATTTTGATGTATGCAATAGTGGGCCAGGAGTCTTAGGTGGTGCTTAACATTTTTCCATTTGGAAACAGGCGTTTGCGCCTTTAAGCATCGCTTAATCCTGCCCGCCGCACGCACATCGCATGGCGATCGATGGAGAGTCCGGAAGCAAGCCGGACGGAGCCTGGACGTGACACTGGCCGGATGAACCGGCCAGTATTTTACTGCATGGGGGAGAGCTGCCGCGAGCTGGCCGGGCGCCGCAGGGGCGCCGCAACCAGCCTGGGCCTAGCCGCTTAAGCGGCCTGGCGCTGTTCCAGCGCGCTGAACGCGGCAGGGCTGCCGGTGCCGGTGCCGGTGCCGATCTCGATCTTGCGCGGCTTCAGCGCTTCCGGCACTTCGCGCACCAGGTCGATGGTCAGCATGCCGTTTTCAAACGTGGCGCCCGTGACCTTCACATGGTTGGCCAGCTGGAAGCGCTGTTCGAAATCGCGGGCAGCGATGCCGCGGTGCAAAAAAGTACGCTCGACGCCATCTTTCTGCTTGCGGCCCGTGACGTGCAGCGAATCGCGTTCGGTGACGATGTCGATCTCTTCGCGCGAGAAGCCCGCCAATGCCATCACGATGCGGTATTTATCTTCCGACACCAGTTCGATGTTGTAAGGTGGATAGCTGGGCTGTGCATCGGCGCGCTGTTCGTTGAGCAGCTGTGCCAGGCGGTCGAAGCCGATGGCGGAACGATACAGAGGAGCAAGGTCAAAAGTACGCATGATTAAATATCCTTTCAGTTAAGCGATAAGTATCGCGGACCTCACCATGAGCATCCGCTTGCTACCGATATACGGCCGCCCTCGCCCCTTTCAAGGCCTTGAAATCGGCGCAAAACGCCCCAGACGGCGCTAAATTTGTAAGAAATTTTTACAGGATGCTAGACTCGGCCTTTGCCACCCCAGCCCCCCGCCACATGTCCCGTGTTCTCCTGTCCTTGTCCCTGTTGATTTCCGCCGCCGTCCAGGCGGCATCGCCCGCGCCGCCCCCCATCGTACTGCACGTCGATGCCAGCAACGTGGCGCAGCAACTGTTCAGCATCCGCGAAAGCATCCCCGCCGCGCCCGGCAAGCTGACCCTGCTGTATCCGCAATGGGTACCGGGCAACCACGGGCCCAGCGGCCCGTTGAACCAACTGGCCGGCCTGCGCCTGTCCGCCAACGGCGCGCCCCTGGAATGGCGGCGCGACCCCGTCAACATGTTCGCCTTCCACCTCGACGTGCCGGCCGGCGCCAGCACGGTGGAGGCGCAATACCAGCTCCTCTCGCCCGTCGACACGAGCCAGGGCCGCATCACCATGACGAGCGCCATGCTGGGCGTGCAATGGCATGCGATGACCCTGTATCCGGCCGGGCGGCCCGCGCGCGACATCCTCGTGCAGCCCAGCCTGACACTGCCGCCCGGCTGGGACTTTGCCAGCGCCCTGGAAGTGCGCGCGCGCGCGGCCACGCCGGCCAGCCAGCGTGTCGATTTCGAAGCGCTGGACCTCGACACCCTGGTCGACTCGCCCGTCTTTGCCGGGCGCCATTTCGAGCGCATCGACCTCGACCCGGGCGCCAGGGTGCCCGTGCACCTGAACGTGATGGCCGACAGCGCCGACAGCCTGGAAGCGACGCCGCAGCAGATCGAACTGCACCGCGCGATGCTGCAGCAAGCCTACAAACTGTTCGGCGCGCGCCACTACCGCCACTATGATTTCCTGCTGGCCTTGAGCGACGAGTTCGGCGGCATCGGGCGCGAGCACCTGCAGTCGAGCGAAAACGGCGTCAAGCCCGGCTATTTCAGCGAATGGGAGAAGAACGAGGCGGGCCGCGTGCTGCTGCCGCACGAGCTGACGCATTCGTGGAACGGCAAGTTCCGCCGCCCCGCCGGCCAGGACACGCCGGACTTCAATACCCCGCTGCAAAACAGCCTGCTGTGGGTCTACGAAGGCCAGACGCAATACTGGGGCAATGTGCTGGCGGCCCGCTCCGGCCTCGTGGCCCCGGCCCACATGCGCGAGCTGTTCGCGTCCACGGCCGCCCATTACGACGTGATGCCGGGGCGCAGCTGGCGCGCCATGCAGGACACGACGAACGACCCCATCATCAATGGCCGCCGCCCCATCGCCTGGAGCAGCTGGCAGCGTGATGAAGACTACTATATGGAAGGCGCGCTGGTGTGGCTCGATGTCGACACCACCATCCGTGAACTGTCCCACGAGCGCCGCTCGCTGGACGACTTCGCCCGCAGTTTCTTTGGCGTGCAGGATGGCAGCACGACACCCCTGCCCTATACCTTCGAGGACGTGGTCGCCGCGCTGAATGCCGTGCAGCCGCACGACTGGGCCACCTTCCTGCGCACGCGCCTGGAGAGCCACGGCCCCGGCGCCCCGCTCGATGGCCTGGCGCGCGCCGGCTGGAAACTGGTCTACCGCGACACGCCCACACCGTTCATGAAAGCAACTGAAGAGCGCAGCAAGGGCACGGACCTGACGTACTCGCTGGGCTTGACGATCAGCAAGGAGGGCAAGCTGGAGAAAGTGCTGTGGGACGGTCCCGCCTTCCAGGCAGGTCTGTCGGGCAACACGACCTTGCTCGCCGTCAATGGCACGGCCTACACGCCCAAGCTCTTGAAGGCGGCCATCCAGGCGGCCAAGACCAGCCCGCAGCCGATCAACTTGCTGGTGCGCAAGGGCAAGCAATTCCAGACGGTCGCGCTCGACTACCACGGCGGCTTGCGCTATCCGCAGCTGGAGCGCATCGCCGGCACGCGCGACCGCCTGTCGGCCATCCTGCAGGCGCGCTGAGGCGTAAATTCCCGGGAAATGTGGCGCCGCGCACCCTATGCGGCGGCCGCTTTTGGTGTATGCTGGCGGCATGAACAATGATACCGACATCCAGCTCAGCGGCCCCTTCAAGGCCACCGACGGCTCCGGCCGTGCCCACGACATCAAGGCCATCCGCATCTTCGACGAAGGCTACGGCATCATCGACGTCTACGTCGATTTCGCAGCCCCCCTCGAAGCGGGCGCGTACAAGGACAAGACCCTGGTCGGCCACATCCTGGCCCGCTTGCGTAGCCTCGGCTACGTGGGCCCCGACTTCGGCCACGGCGACCTGGGCTTGCAGGACAAGAAACTGATCGTCCTGGAAGCGCCGGAGGAATTTTCCGCCTTTGCAATTAGTAAAGGCTGGAAGGATCTTTCGGCAGAATTCGACGAAGACTGATCCTTCAAGCTATCAATACCATCTGCGCCGTACTGGCATCTTGCCGGTACGGCGTTTTTTATGGGCGACCGCTTCGTTCCGCTTGGTTGATATAACGCGCGCTCCAGGCGGCGATGACGTTGGCGACATAGGCCGCATCATCGCGCCCCGTCAATAAATGGTCGGCATCGTCGAGCGAGACGAAACTTTTCGGGTGCTTGGCAGCCGTAAAGATCTCCATCGCGTTCGACAGGCTTACCGTCGTGTCGTTCGGCGCGTGCATCACCAGCAGGGCACGGCGCAGGCCGGCGATGTGGGCCTTCAGGCTGTGGCTGCCCGCGTCGTCGACGAATTGCTGGCGGATGCGGAAGGGCCGCCCTTCCAGCTGCACCAGCGCTTCGCCCTCGGCGGCGATTTGCTCCAGGTGCGCGCTGAACATGCGCGTGACATACGCGGGCGTGCTGGGGGCGGCCAGGGTCGCCACGGCGCTCGCTTCCGGCACCTGCGCGGCGGCAGCCAGCACGGCGGCGCCGCCCAGGCTGTGGCCGATCAGCAATTGCGGTGCGCCATGCCTGGCCCGCAAAAAGTCGGCGGCGGCGACCAGGTCGTCCACGTTCGACGAGAAATTGGTGGCGGCAAACTCGCCTTCGCTGGCGCCCAGGCCCGTAAAATCGAAGCGCAGCACGGCGATGCCGTGTTCCGTGAGGCCTTGCGCGATGCGCCGCGCCGCCAGCACGTCCTTGCCACAGGTAAAACAGTGGGCGAACAGCGCGTACGCGCGGATGGCGCCGTCGGGCGCATCGAGCCGCGCCGCCAGCACATGGCCATGCGCGCCGGGAAAATCTTGCCGGGTGGATTTCATTGTCTCAGATCAAAGCTGCCGCGCAGGGCGGCCGAAGGCGTATTCTAGCGCCGTCCGGCCGCCTCGGGCTTTAAGCGCGCTTGGGAATATCCACGCCCCGCGCAACGGCGGGCCTGGCCAGGAAGGCGTCCAGCGCGCGCTGCACGTTCGGAAAGTTGTCAAAACCGACGAGATCGCCCGCGCCATAGAAGCCCACCAGGCAGCGCACCCACGGGAAGATGGCGATGTCGGCTATCGTGTACTGGCTGCCCATGATCCAGTCGCGGCCCTGCAGGCGCTGCTCCAGCACGCCCAGCAGACGCTTGGCTTCGCCCAGGTAGCGTTCGAGCGGACGCTTGTCTTCGTAGTCCTTGCCGGCGAATTTGTGGAAGAAGCCCACCTGGCCGAACATGGGGCCGATGCCGCCCATCTGGAACATCAGCCACTGGATGGTTTCGTAGCGCAGGCCCGCGTCCTGGGGCAGGAACTTGCCCGTCTTTTCCGCCAGGTACAGCAGGATGGCGCCCGATTCGAACAGGGCCAGCGGCTTGCCGCCGGGGCCGTCCGGGTCGAGGATGGCGGGAATCTTGTTGTTCGGATTAAGGGACAGGAAGGCGGGCGACAGCTGGTCGTTCTGCTCGAAGCTGACCAGGTGCGGCTCGTACGCCAGGCCCAGCTCTTCCAGCAGGATGGAGACCTTGATGCCGTTCGGCGTGGGCAGCGAGTACAGCTGCAGGCGCTCGGGATGCCGGGCAGGCCATTTTTGGGTAATGGGAAAGTCGGAGAGTTGATGCATGGAAATCCTTATTCATTCAAGTGTAGGACGCGGAGCAGGAAAGCCAGTATAGCCAAGCCGGCCCGCTTCTGCTGGGCGGCCCTGAAACTGGTTTTTCCACCCATCATTCAGCCAAACAAACCATGCAAAAACCAGCGCGGCGCGGCGTCTTCGCCGCTGCCGGCGATGCGTTCGCGGTAGACCCAGTAATGGGCATGGTCGAGTCCTTCGGCAATGAAATAATCGCGCGCCTGCGACTGCCCCCACCAGCCCGCCTCGATGCGTTCGGCCACGGACACCATTTTCAAAGGCGAGCCATAGAAGGGCCGGTGCTCGCGCATCAGGAGGGCGATGGGCTGGGCCAGCAGCCAGCCGGGACGGGGCATGCCGGGCAGGCCGGGCGGCAAGTCGGGGGGCCCGCTTCTTGCCGCGGGCTTGGCCGGCAGCGGCAGCCACTGGTTGGCCGCCTCAGGGCGGTAATCGGCGCGCGGCGCGGCCTGCAGGACATTGTCACTGCCCAGGCGCGCCACCAGCAGCTCCATCAGGCGCTGGCGCTCCTGCGGCGTGCCGCCCGGCTCGGGAAACAGGCTCTCGCTGGGCGGCGCCATGGGCTGCACCTGCAGCGCTTCCAGGCTCAGGCCGATCACGGGCGCCTCCAGCACCAGCTGCGCCAGGCGCTCCTTGAGCAATCGCACCAAGTGCTCGTCGCGCCAGACGGCCTCGCCCAAGGCCAGGTCGATGACGGTGGGCGGGCGCGCCACCCTGCCCCGCTCGTGGGCCAGCAGCAACTGGATGCGCTCGACGGCGAATTGCCGCGCGCACAGCCAGCCCGTCATCTGCTGCAGCAGGCGGCGCGCGCCGAACAGCAGCGCGTCCGTGTGCTCCACGCGGTCGAACAGTTCCAGGCTGGCGCGGAACGTGGGCGGCGCTTCGAGCCAGACGTACAGTTCCGTGCCGTGGCCATGCGCATCGTCGAGCATGGCCAGCAAGGCGGCGCCGCAGCGGCGCTGCAGGCCGGGCCGGGGCAAGTGGCGCAGCTGTCCCAGGGTGCGGCAGCCGATGCCGTCGAACCAGTCGAGCCAGGGGCGCGCGGGCGGCAGCAAGGCGCATGGCAGGCCGTCGAGGCGGCGCACGAGACTCTCCATGCCCAGCACGCGGCCCCGGCGCGTCCCGGCGCGCGCCAGCAGCCAGGCGCCCCGTGCCGTGGGGGCGCACGACAGCTGGGCCGTGTAGCCCAATGCGCGCAGGCTGGCCGCAATCTGCCTGCACAGGGCGCGCACGCCGCCGAACAGGCGCAGGCTGGCGCCCGCGTCGACGAGCAGGGTCGCTTCCTCGCCCTGCGCCACCTGCGGCGAGTATTGCAGCAGCGCCAGCGCCACCGCCTGCAGGGCCTGCGCTTCCAGTTCGGGCGAACGCTCGTGCAAACGCGCCTGCGGCGCCAGCATCAGTGCGCCCGCGCGGCGCATGCCCGGCCGGATGCCCGCCGCCCGCGCCAGCGGCGACACGGCCATCACTTGCTCCTGCTCCAGTACTACGCCGAGGCTGTCAGCCGACCAGCGCGGGCAAAATACTTCGAGCGGGAGCCGGGGCAGGTACAGGCCGATCCAGAGTCGCATGGCGCAGCAATAAAGAAGGAGGTTGCAGGGGCAGGAACAACGGCGCGTCGCGCTGCGGTCCCCGGCGCTTGATGAAGCCGATCTCGATGCCGCCGGCGGCCGGGCGCACGGACAGGCGCAAGGGCGCCGGCGACGCATCCTGCGCGCCGTGCAAGGGGCGCAGCATGCAGAACAGGGTGTTGCCCGACTGCGCCGCCAGATGCAGCCGGCGCAGGCTGTCGGCGCGTACGTGCGATTGCCAGAACAGCAGGGCGCCGCACGTGCCGCTGCGCAAGATGTTTTCTGCCGCCCACAGGGCATCCTTGCTGCTGGCGCTCTTGAGCCACAGCAGCTGCGACGGCGCCAGCCCCTGCGCGGCCAGCGCCAGCGCCTGCGGCGGATGGGGCGGCTGCAGCAGCACGATGGGCTGCCCCGCCAGCTGCGCCAGGGCGGGCGCCAGCAGGCGCAATTCGCCGCTGCCCGCCTGCTGCACCAGCAGGTCGATGAGGCTGCCGCTGGGCCAGCCGCCGCCAGGCAGCTGCGCGGACAAGGCGGCAAAGCCCGTATCCAGGCAGCGCGTGGCGCCCTGGCCCAGCTGCGAGGCGCGCCACAAGGACGGGTGCAGGGCTTCCGGCGACGCCATCAATTGAGAATGTTGCATGATTGAATATGAAGATGAATACTGTATGCATATACAGTACTATCCGCACCCGCTTTTGGCAAGGCTTATCTGGCTGAATGCCTGCCGGGGCCGCTCCGCCATGTCCGAAAAACCCCGTTTTTTGCAGGGATTGCTGTACCATAAGCACTCTCCTTACCGCTCGGCAATGCACCGGGCGGCTTCCTCCGTCCATAAGGAAACGCATTTGACCACCATCCAAATCATCAGCGCCATCATCTTCGGCCTTGCGCTCATCCACACCTTCGCCGCCAAGTCGTTTGAGACATTATCGCGGCGCCACCCCCGCCATGCGGGCTTGCTGCATCTGCTGGGCGAAGTGGAAGTCGTGTTCGGTTTCTGGGCCTTCATCCTGATCATCATCATGGCCTTTGTCTCGGGCAGCGATGCGGCCATCGAGTATGCCGAATCGCGCCATTACACGGAACCGCTGTTCGTCTTCGTCGTCATGGTGGTGGCCGCCTCGCGCCCCGTGCTCGACGCCGTGCAGCGCCTGTTGAAAGGCGTGGCGCGCGTGATGCCGCTGCGCACAGAACTGGCCCTCGTCTGGCTGGGCCTGGCGCTCGTGCCCCTGACGGGCTCCCTGATCACGGAACCAGCCGCCATGACCCTGGCCGCGCTGATGCTGGCGCCGCAAATCTTCCGTCCAGGCATCCCCGAATGGCTGAAATACGGCGCCTTGGGCGTGCTGTTCGTCAACGTTTCCATCGGCGGCACCCTCACCTCGTACGCGGCGCCGCCCGTGCTGATGGTAGCCACCACGTGGAACTGGGACAGCGCCTACATGGCCAGCCATTTCGGCTGGAAGGCCGCCATCGCCGTGCTGGTCAACGCCACGGGCGTGAGCATATTGCTGCGTAAATATCTGCACAGCAACACCTCCGACATCAAGCCGAAGGCCGGCGAGGTGGAAGCGCCGAAAGTGCCGCTGGCCGTCAGCCTCGTGCACATGATCGTGCTGGCCGGCGTCGTTACCCTGGCACATCATCCCGTGCTGTTCATCGGCCTGTTCCTGTTCTTCCTCGGCTTCGTGCAGGCGTATGAGCGCTATCAAAGCCCGCTGATCCTGAAGGAAGGCTTGCTGGTCGGCTTCTTCCTCGGCGGCCTGGTGGTGCTGGGCGGCATGCAGCAATGGTGGCTGCAGCCCATCGTTTCCAGCCTGAAACCGCTGGCCCTGTTCTTCGGCGCCCTGGGCTTGACGGCGATCACGGACAATGCGGCCCTCACCTACCTGGGTTCGCTGATCGTCGGCATGACGGACGAAGCGAAATACATGCTGATGGCGGGCGCCGTGGCCGGCGGCGGCCTGACCGTCATCGCCAATGCGCCGAACCCGGCCGGCGTGGCCCTGCTGCGCCGCGGCTTCAAGGATGAATCGATCGGCGCCGTCGGTCTGCTGGCGGGCGCCCTGCTGCCCACGGCCGTGGCCGCGCTCGCCTTCCTGGCCCTGTAAGTCTCAACACGGGGCGGCTGCCGGCCGCCCCTGCTCCCGTCAGTTCCCCAAATCAATTTCCCTCATACACGAGGAAATGCAGCCGGTCGTAGAACAGGCTGTAGGCATAGTCGAAGGTGCCCACGCTGCGAAATCCCTTGTGCAGGTACACTTGCAGCGCTTCGCTCTTTTCCCATACCGTCAGGCTGATGCGCGTGCAGCCCTTGCCCCTGGCCAGGTCGCGGATGGCATGGAACATCTGCTTGAACAAGCCCTGTCCCCGGTATTTCTCGTCGATGGCCAGGCTGCTGACGAAGCAGTCGCCGGCGCGCGCATGTTGCAGCACGAACCGGTCATACGCGTCGTCAAGCGCCTTCATGTCGTCGCGGTAATACGAGACGGCCCCGCAAGCCTGGAACTCGTCCATGGTGGCGGCCGTGAAAAAGCCGATGAAGCGCTCGTCCTCGTCGTGCAGGCCGTGGATGTGCTGCAGATACGGGTCGATATTCTGCCGCCGCTGCAGTTCGACGAACTGCAGATTGAGTTTATTACCAAACGAACAATATTCCAGGTAGCTGGTGGCAAACAGCAGCTTCGCCATGCGGTTCTTCGCTTCCTCGCCCAGCAGGCTGCCGGGCACCAGCCTGAGCGGCGCATGCGACAGCAAGCCCTCGTCTTCGGGCACGGCCACCTCATGCACGGCCGGCAGGCGGCTGCCGTGACGGCCCACGGTGGGACGCCAGAAGGCGCCGGAAGCAATATGCCGCGACCGGTGCGCCAGCAGGTAGCGGCAAAAGACGTCATTCACGCGGTCCAGCTGCGGGTCGTGCGACAGCACCGAGTAATAGTGGAAATGGTCGATTTCCGCGCGCAGCTGGGCCGCATAGGCCATGCGCGGCGCTTCCTCGATGTCGAACACGTCGACGATGTTGACCAGGCTCAAAGGATCGTCCAGTTGCCAGCCGATCTCGTCGAGCTGCGCGATGCAGCGGGCATACGCGCGCGCCTCTTCCTCGCTGAGCGGGATATGCGTATCGGTAATGATGTCGACCAGCAGGCGCATGCCGCGGATGCCGCCCACCACCGCTTCCGGCGCGCCGTCGTAGAGCACGCAATAGCGCTGGTAGAACTCGGCATGGCTGAGCATGGTGCGGCCCAGGTGCTGCTTCCACTGGGCATAGAACTGGCCGAACAGCCGCGCCTCGAATTGCGGACAGGAACGGGGGATGGCGCCATCGATGTCCGCATAAGCACGGTTCACATTGCGCTGGATCAAACGCAGCGCCGCGTCGTTCTTCCTGGCGATCAGCATGCCCGTTTCATCAAGAAACAGGTTCATCCAGCTGACGTGGCGGCGCCCTCCCCCGGCGTCCGCGTGGCGCTGGAAATAATCGGGCACCTCCGGCTTCATCAGGAAAATCGTCGCCGGATTGTGCGGGATCGTGTCGACATCCATGTACATGCCGCCGTACTCGCACATGATGAGGATGCGGAAATAATCGGACAGGGTGGCGAAGTAGCGCTGCGCATGCAGGGCATCGAGTATGCCGAAGCGCGCCGGGACAAAGTCCAGCGCCAGCGCGCGCAGCGAATTGATGTGCAGGGTCGTGCCGCCGATGGCGTAGCGTCCTATCGTGTAGCGCCCCGCGCCGCCCGTCGGGCTGAAACGCGCATCGCCGCGCAGCTGGGCCGCATCCCACACCCACAGGATGGACACGTATGGCGCGCCGCCATTGTGCAGCACCTCGTCCAGCGCCGCGCCCCATTGCACGATGGCCTGGGCCGCGATAGCCGGCAACGGCCCGCCCATCCAGATGCGGTGCACGTAACGCTCGTCGTCGCCCAGCGCGCGCGTGGGGATGGCGCTCAGCGAGGAACAGCTGGCCGCATTGAAATGCGTGAAATTGGCGGCGATGAAGCTGCGCAGGGCGGCAAGGCCGGCCTGGTGCTCCCCCGCCAGGCGGCCGGCGTCCGCGTCCGCCGGCCCCGCATCGGCCAGGGCGATGAAATCGAGCTTCAGCTTATTGATGCGGAACTCGTATTCCAGGTTGAAAATCGTTGCTTGATCGTGTTTCGAAGCCAGGTCATCTATTTTCATGAGCGCACCATCTTCCGCAGGAGAGTGTAGGTAATTTCGTCCAGGTAATCCACAACACGCGCACCGTGGCGCCATCAATGCCGGGCCAGCCGCACCTCGCTTTCCCGGCGTCCCGCCATGCCCCGCGTAAACAGCAGCAGGCAGGCCACGATAACCACGATGACGGGGAGATTCAGCAGCGCGTACGTTTCCAGCGCATAGCCGAAGCGCTGGCACAGCACGTTGTACAGCTGCAGCCATGCGGATAAATAGATGCAGTACAGCAAGCTCATGGCGGCCGTCGTCAAGGTCATCGCTTCCTTGCTGGCCGTAATCGCGCTGCGGATCAGGGCTCCGTTGAACAGGCCGAAACCGATGGAATAGACAAACATGCAAGCGGCAAACACATCGACGTGATGGCGGCCCAGGCCCGCCCCCAGCATGCCGGCAGCCGCGATCAGCCCGCCCAGGCGCAGCAGGGCGACGAGGGGGAAGTCCTGCCGCAGGCGCTGGATGGCGATGCTGCTGAGCACGAAGCCGGACAGGATCACGCACTGCAGGGCGATATACGTGGCGTAGGACGCGCCCATCTCCTGCAGCACGAAGATGGGCGAAAAGCCGATCCAGGCCGTCAGGGGCACGGTGGCCAGCCCGGCCGTAAACATGCCGAACATGAAGCGTCCGTTGCTGAAAATGGCGGCATAGCTGCGCGCGATGGCGGCCAGGTCCGGGCGCGCGCGCGGCGCTGCCGTGCGCGGCATGGTCTTGAACAGGCCCAGCAAGGACAGCAGCGCCAGCAGGCCGGAGCAGAAAAAGACGTAGCGCCAGTCGAGCCGGCTGATGATGGCGCTGCCGAGGATAGGGCCGGCCAGGGGCGCGAGGATGGTGGTGCTCGACAGGATGCTGCTGAGCTTGACGGCCGCCATGTCGTCGAACAGTTCGTGGATCATGGCATAGCCGACAAACACGAAGCAGCAACCCATGCCCTGCACGAAGCGCGCCAGCAGGAATTGCTCGATGGTGGCGCACAGCGGCACCGTCAGGGTGGCCAGCAGGAACAAGGTATTGCCGGTGAGCACGAGCTTGCGCTTGCCGACATGGTCCGCCAGCGGTCCCAGGAATATCTGCAGGGAACTGCCGCCCAGCAGATACAGGCTGAGCGACAGGGGAATGAACTTTTCCTCCGCCTGGAACTCGCCGACGATGGTCAACATGGCCGGCATGATCATGTCGTTCGACAGATAGATATTCAGTTCAAAGACGAGGAAAAACGCAAAAAACCACAGCAACTGTTTCGACTTGATGGACATGGCGCATTCCGTGACGTGGGTGGCTGTCGTCAGCGCCGGCGCCCTGCCGACGCAGGACGCGGCAAGCGCGCCTAGGCACTGAAAACATATACCAATTGTATACCACTTAGCATTTTTGGCATCTATTTTTGTTGTTTTTAAATACCTATGCAATACCACTTAGGGAAAAACCAGCCTGGCTGGCGCACGCTGCCAGCCAGCCAAAAAGCGCGCAGGCGGCCAGCCGCCGCGCTGGCGCGGGGGCGCGGCAGCGGCAACGGTACAGCGGCAGGAAGGGAGGCGTGCGTACCAGTGGTGGCCACGCGGCGCGGCATGGGCGGCGCCGGCCAGGGGAACTATCGGCGGCGCTGGCTGGCGAAGAAATCGAGCAGCAGCTTGCTGGCGTCGGGCTTGGCCTTGTCGTTGAACGGCAGGCTGGCATCGCCCCCGCTCCAGGCGTGCTCGAGGCGCTCGACCTGCGCCACGCGCAGCAGCACCTGCTTGCCCACCCGGTAATCGTGCAGCGCATACGCATGGGCCGGGTTGCGTCCGCCCGCCGCGCCGCCGGGCAGGCGCTGCGCCGTCACCACCGTGTCTGCCGGCAGGCGGTTCACGCGCACGCACTGGCGCACCAGCTGCGTCTGGTTGACGGGCCGCACCACCTTGTCGGCCTGCCCCTGGATCAGCATGGCGGGCAGGAGCGGAAACGCGGGCAGGCGCGCCAGCACTTCATCGATGGCGGCATCCATGCGGGCGCCGGCGCCATGCTGCATCACGTGCAGCGCGCCGATCAGGTTGTGGCCGGCGCCGAACACGGGACCGGAATGCAGGCCCAGCGCGGCAAACAGGTGGGGATGGTTCAGGGCCACGATATGCGCCATGCCGGCGCCGGCGGAAATGCCGCAGATATAGATGCGCGACCGGTCGATGGCGTAGCGGGCCGCCACCTGCTCGATGGCGCCGACGATCAGGCGCACGTCGCCGCCGCCGTCCTGCGTCAGCTTGTCATACCACTTCCAGCAGCGGCGCGCATGCGCGCGCAACGATTGCTGCGGATACAGCACCGCATAGCCCTTGCGCTCGGCCAGGCGGTTCATGCGCGTGCCCTCGGCAAACTGCGTGGCGCTCTGCTCGCAGCCATGCAGCATCACCAGCAGCGGCCGGCCCCGGCTGCGCATGGCGGCGCTCGGCGCCTTCTCGGGCAGGTACAGGAAATACGGCAGGCGCCGGCCCGGCAACTGCCCCAGTTCCGGCAAGGGCGCATAGTGGGCGGCCAGCCATTTGCCCGGCGGGGGCGCCGTGCGCTTGCGCGCGCGGGGCGGTACCAGGGGCGTGGCAAAAGGCGCCAGCGAGGGCAGCGCGTCGCGGACGGGTTTGGCCCGCGGCTTGGCGGCCGTTTTGCCCACGGCCTTGCCCGCGGCCTTGCCGCGCGGCGTGGCGGGCGCGGGGCCGAACAGTACCTTGGCCAGTTTGGTCGCCGTGCGCTGCTGCGCCTTGCCGGCGCGCAGGAGTCCACGCAGCCACTTGGTCGCGGGCTTTACCATGGGCACGAGAAGACGGCCTGTTGTGGAGCGTACCGCCAGTTCATCCCTGTGCATCGTTGCATCGTCAGCATGTGCGGCCTCCTCCGTAGAACGCATAGAGTACCGCAATTGGGCCACGGCACCGTACGTTTGCACACCGATAAAAGTGCCGCTAAGTAATCCTCAGGAAATTATTGTGAATTTATGACGAACAGAACCGGATGCTATGCAAGGCGCCCACTGCGACGCAGTGCGAGCACTGCTAGCAGTGGGCAACGCCGCAGAGCGCCGGTTATGGAAGTCAGAAATCATAATAATTTATTGGGGGTTACTTAACACCATTGAGGCAGATCAAACGCGACGTGGCGCGTATGCTTAATCTGGGTGTTCGATCAGCACTTCACTTGAGGAGAAAACACCATGAGCTATCTGGACCGCGACATCCTGGGCATGTACCGCAACCACGACGGCCCGGGGCCGGCCCTGATGGGGGCCGACACCCTGATCGGCGACGACGTCTACAACCACAACGACGAGGAACTGGGCGACATCAAGGAAATCATGCTCGACATGCGCACCGGCCAGATCGCCTATGCCGTGCTGTCCTTCGGCGGCATCCTGGGCATGGGCGACAAATTGTTTGCCGTGCCCTGGGAACGCCTGACCCTCGACACCGTCAACAAGCGTTTTCTGCTCAACGTGGAAAAAGGCCAGCTGAAAGACGCGCCCGGCTTCGACAAGAACAACTGGCCCGACATGGGCAGCGAGGCGTGGAACCAGCAGATGGAAGCGTTCTACGGCAGCGGCACGCGCTACGGCAGCATGGCCGGCAGCCGCATGCCATCGGGCAGCGACCTGCGCGGCGGCGCCAGCCTGCAATCGGGCAGCGAAGGCAGCCTGTCCGGCAGCTCGATGAGCGGCAGCCGCGCCGGCACCAGCAGCCAGAGCGGCTCGCGCTCACCGCTCAGCGATGATGATGATTTGAACAAGCGCACGTGATCCGAGCAGAAGGAAGAGGGGCAAGACAGGTAGAGGCCGATAGGGCGGCACAGGGCGGCGTAAGGCGGATTAGCGGCGCAACCGCGTAATCCGACGTCACCAGTAATGCCAGCAATACCCTCCGCTGGCCACCACCCGCCAACGCTGTTGTCGGATTACGCGCGCCCTGCGGACGCGCTAATCCGACCTACCTTTGCATCGACTCCCATACCTTCTGCAAACGCTTGGCAGACACGGGCATCGGCGTGCGCAATTCCTGCGCAAACAGGGACACGCGCAGTTCTTCCAGCATCCAGCGGAAGTCCACCAGTTTCGGGTCCGTGTTCTTGCCCGCCTGGCGATCCTTGGCCTGGCGCAGATACGGCGCGGCGGCCGATTGCCATTCGGCCATCAACTTGGTATCGCGCGCGGGATCGGCGCGCAGTTTTTCCAGGCGTACATTGATCGCCTTCAGGTAGCGGGGGAAATGCGCCAGCTGCGTGTACTCGTTTTCCGTCAGGAAGCGCTTGTGCACGAGTCCCTGCAGCTGCGACTGGATGTCGGTAGCCGCCGCTGCCGGGATATTCTGCAGGCGCTTGGGCAAGCCGTGGAATTCCGTCAGCACTTGCGCCAGCAGCCGGGCGATTTCATTGACCAGCAAGACGAGGCGCGACTTGCCCTCCGCCTGGCGCTTGGCGAACGAAGCGGCGTCCAGCGGCAGCGGATCTTGCAAACAGGCAATATCGAGCGCCTTGTTGATGATTTGCTCGCGCAACTCTTCCTGCGACCCCAGGGCCATGAACTGCATGCCCATCTGCTGCAGGCCGGGGATGCTTTTCTCGACGTACTTGATCTGCTCCTTCATCTGCAGCGCGAACAGGCGGCGCAAGCCCACCTTGTGCGTGCGGGCAGCCACGGTCGGGTCGTCAAATACTTCCAGGTCGCAATGCGTGCCCTTGTCCACCAGCGCGGGGAAGCCGATCAGGGTCAGCTTGCCCTGCACGATTTCCAGCAATTCCGGCAATTCGCCGAAGGTCCAGCCCGTCAAGCCCATGTGCTGCGAAACGGTGGCATTCGGCGACGCCGGCGCGGCAGCGGCTGCTGCGCCCTTGGTCGCTGCGCCGCCCTTGCCTGGCGCCGCGTTGCTGCCCTGCGCCTGCGCCTGCAGCCGCGACGCCACTTGCGCGCCCGCCACCTTGGCACCCGGCGTGCCCGTGCCGGATACGCCCGACACTTCGGCCAGCTTCTGGAAACTCTGGCGCGCCTGGCCGCCGAATTCCGCCTGCAGGGTGGCCAGGTTGCGGCCCATGTCCAGCTGGCGGCCATGCTCGTCGATCACCTTGAAATTCATGAAGTGATGGGCAGGCAGGGTTTCCGGCTTGAAGTCCGTCGTCAGCACGTTGATGGTGATCTGCGCGCGGATGTCCGCGATGATGGCGTCGATCAAATCACCACGGCCAAACACGCCCGCCTCGTGCACGCGCTCGCAGAACTTCGCCGCGTAGTCGGGCAGCGGCACGCAATGGCGACGCAGCTTCTGCGGCAAGGATTTCAATAGCAGATGGACTTTTTCCTTCAGCATGCCCGGCACCAGCCATTCGCAACGCTCGCGCGGCAGCTGGTTCAGCGCGTACAGCGGCACCGATAACGTCACGCCATCGCGCACGCTGCCCGGCTCGAAGTGGTAGGTGAGGCCCATTTCCAGGCCCGTCACGGACATGGTTTTCGGGAACAGGTCCGTCGTCACGCCGGCCGCCTCGTGGCGCATCAGCTCTTCGCGGTTCAGGTACAGCAGCTTCGGGTTCTCGCGCGTGGCCTCTTTATGCCATTTCTCGAAGCCGGCGCCATTGCACACGTCCGCCGGCAGCAGCTTGTCGTAGAAGGCGGCGATCAGCTCGTCGTCGACCAGCACGTCCAGGCGGCGCGACTTATGCTCAAGGTTTTCGATATCCTTGATCAGTTTATGGTTGTGCGCGAAGAACGGCGCGCGCGTGTCGAAGTCGCCGCCGACGAGCGCGTCGCGGATGAAGATTTCGCGCGCTTCCGGCAAGTTGAAATTGCCGTAATTGATACGGCGCTGGCTGTACACCACCAGGCCATACAGGGTTGCGCGTTCGGACGCCGTCACCTGCGCCGAACGTTTTTCCCAGCGCGGCTCGCCCCACGATTTCTTCAGCAGGTGCCCGCCCACCTTTTCCAGCCACTCGGGCTGGATCTGCGCCACGCAGCGCGCGTACAGGCGCGTCGTGTCGACCAGTTCCGCCGCCATGATCCACTTGCCCGGCTTTTTCAGCAGCGAGGAACCGGGCCAGATGTGGAACTTGATGCCGCGCGCGCCCAGGTAGCCCGCGCCCGGCTCGTCCTCGCCCTTGAAGCCGATATTGCCCAGCAAGCCAGTCAGCAGGGCCATGTGCAGATTATCATAGGTGGCCGGTGCTTCGTTCAGGCGCCAGCCCTGCTCCTTGACGATGGTCAACAACTGCGAGTGCACGTCGCGCCATTCGCGCAAGCGCATCTGCGACAGGAAATTCGTGCGGCAATTGTCCTGCAACTGGCGGTTGGTTTTCTTGTGCTCGATGGCGGACTCGAACCAGCGCCATATCTTCAGGTAGCTGAGAAATTCCGACTTTTCATCGGCGAACTTCTTGTGCGCCTCGTCGGCCGCCTGCTGGTGTTCCATCGGGCGGTCGCGCGGGTCTTGCACGGACAGGGCGGAAGCGACGATCAGCACTTCCGTCAGGCAGGCGTTGTCCAGCGCGGCGAGGATCATGCGGCCCACGCGCGGGTCCAGCGGCAGCTTGGCCAGCTTGTTGCCCAGCGGCGTGAGTTTGTTGACTTCGTCGACAGCGCCCAGTTCCTGCAGCAGCTGGTAGCCGTCGGCGATGGCGCGCGCCAGCGGCGGCTCGATGAAGGGGAAGGTCTCCACGTCCGTCAGGTGCAGGGACTTCATGCGCAGGATGACGGCCGCCAGCGAGGAGCGCAGGATTTCCGGCTCCGTGAATTTCGGCCGCAGCAGATAATCCTGCTCTTCATACAAACGGATGCACACGCCATCGGCCACGCGGCCGCAACGGCCGGCGCGCTGGTTGGCGGCCGACTGGGCGATCGGCTCGACCTGCAGCTGCTCCACCTTGTTGCGGTAGCTGTAGCGCTTCACGCGGGCCAGGCCCGCATCGACCACGTAGCGGATGCCGGGCACGGTCAGCGAGGTTTCCGCCACGTTGGTGGCCAGCACGATGCGGCGCGCACTGCTGGTCTTGAACACACGCTCCTGCTCCTCGGCCGACAAACGGGCGAACAGGGGCAGGATTTCCACATGCGGCGGATGGTGCTTGCGCAGCGCTTCGGCGCAGTCGCGGATTTCGCGCTCGCCCGGCAGGAACACCAGCACGTCGCCCGAGCCGATGCGGCACAGTTCTTCCACGCCATCGACGACGGCATCCATCAGGTCGCGCTTTTCGCGCGCGGCAGCGGTCCTTTGCCCTGGCTTGTCGGCATTGCTGCCGGCGCCCGGCATGGCCACCTGTTCCCGTTCCACGGGACGGTAGCGCACTTCCACCTGGTACAAACGGCCCGACACTTCGATCACGGGCGCCGGTTTTTCCGGCGTGCCGAAATGGCGCGCGAAGCGCTCCGCGTCGATGGTGGCCGAGGTGATGATGATCTTCAGGTCGGGCCGGCGCGGCAGCAGCTGCTTCAGGTAGCCGAGCAGGAAGTCGATGTTCAGGCTGCGTTCGTGCGCTTCATCGATGATGATGGTGTCGTAATTTTTCAACAAGGGGTCGGTCTGCGTCTCGGCCAGCAGGATACCGTCCGTCATCAGCTTGACGGAGGCGCCCTTCGTCAACGTGTCGGCAAAGCGCACCTTGAAACCCACGGTTTCGCCCAGGGGCGTGCCCAGTTCCTGCGCGATGCGCTTGGCCGTCGACGAGGCGGCGATGCGCCGCGGCTGCGTGTGGCCGATCAGGCCCTTCTGGCCCCGTCCCAGTTCCAGGCAGATCTTCGGCAGCTGCGTCGTCTTGCCCGAGCCTGTTTCACCCGAAACGATGATCACCTGGTTTTCCGTCAAGGCCTTGGCGATCTCCTCGCGCCGGCCCGAGACGGGCAAGTCTTCCGGATACGTGATCGGCGGCAGCGGATTGCGGAAAGCCTTTTCCGCTTCGCGCGCGGCGCGGGCCGCCTCGCGGGCTTCGCGGCTTTCGCGGCTTTCCCGGCTGTCACGCCCGTCGCGCGCAGGCTGGCCATCGCGCGGCGCGCGCTGCTGCTGTTGCTGTTTCTGCTGTTCCGCGCGCGGCGGCTGCGGCCTTTGCTGGCTCACGGGCGGGCGCTGGCGGCCCGGCGCAGGCGTGGCAACATCGCCGCTGGCGGGCACATTTGCAACGGTGGAAGGAGGGGAAGACTTATTGCTGGCTGAAGACATTGTTTTTTACAGGTATTTTAAGCGCGCACATCGCGCAGCGAATTATAATGCGCTTAATGGAAAACCCTACCCAATTCGTCCAATGGCTGCGCTCAGTCGCGCCCTACATCCACGCCTTTCGCGGCAAGACCTTCGTGGTCGCCTTCCCCGGTGAACTCGTCAGCGCCGGGGCGCTGCAGGTGCTGGCCCATGATTTGTCCCTGCTGCATGCGCTGGACATCAATGTCACCGTCGTCTACGGCTCGCGGCCGCAGGTGGCGGAACAGCTGGCCTTGCGTAACGTCGAAGGCCGCTTCCACAACGGCGTGCGCATCACGGATATTGCCGCACTGGAATGCGCGAAGGAAGCGGCCGGCGAGCTGCGCCTCGACATCGAGGCCGCGTTCAGCCAGGGCTTGCCGAACACGCCCATGTCGCATGCGGCCATCCGTATCATTTCCGGCAACTTCATCACGGCGCGCCCGCTGGGCGTGATCGATGGCGTGGACCTGGAACTGACGGGCATCACGCGCAAGGTCGATGCCGAAACCATCCATTCCATCCTCGGCTCCGACGGCCTGGTGCTGCTGTCGCCGCTGGGTTTCTCGCCCACGGGCGAAGCGTTCAACCTCACCATGGAAGACGTGGCGTGCAGCGCCGCCATCGCCCTGCACGCGGACAAACTGATTTTCATCACGGAAACACCGATGATGGAAGACGCCACGGGCGTGGAAATCCGCGAACTGTCGTCGCACCAGGCCGAAGCCGTGCTGATGGCCGGCTTCCTGCCCGACGCCACGGCGTTCTACCTGAAACATTGCGTCAAAGCATGCCACAACGGCGTCGAGCGCTCGCACATCGTGCCCTTCTCGATGGACGGTTCCGCCCTGCTGGAATTGTTTACCCATGATGGCGTGGGCACCATGATCAGCCATGAAAACCTGGAAAGCCTGCGCCAGGCCACCATCGAAGACGTGGGCGGCATCATCAAACTGATCGAGCCGCTGGAAGCGGACGGCACCTTGGTCAAGCGGGGCCGCGAGCTGATCGAGCGCGAGATCGATTATTTCTCCGTCATCGAGCATGACGGCGTCATCTTCGGCTGCGCCGCCCTGTACCCCTTCCCCGCGCAAAAGATGGCGGAAATGGCATGCTTGACGGTCAACCCGGAAGTGCAAGCCCAGGGCGACGGCGAGCGCATCCTGAAACACATGGAAAACCGCGCGCGCGCCGCCGGCCTGAACAAACTGTTCGTGCTGACCACGCGCACCTCGCACTGGTTCAAGAAACGGGGCTTCGTGCCCGCCACCGTGGACGATCTGCCGAAGGACCGCCAGCATATGTATAACTGGCAGCGCAAGTCGCAAGTCTTAATTAAAACCCTGTAGCACGTGAAAAAGCCCGGCATGCCGGGCTTTTTTTTACTTACCTGCCATTACTTGATATTCAGCGGAGCAAACGATTTCACCAGGTCGTCGAGCGCCTTCAACTGCGCCAGGAATGGCTCCAGCTGGTCCAGCGGCAAGGCGCTGGGGCCGTCGCAACGGGCATTGTCCGGGTCCGGATGGGCTTCCAGGAACAGGCCGGCGATGCCGACGGCCAGGCCGGCGCGGGCCAGGTCCGCCACTTGCTGGCGGCGGCCGCCCGACGCGGCGCCGCCGGGATCGCGCTGCTGCAGGGCGTGCGTGACGTCGAAGATGATGGGCAAGTCGTCGCAGGTCTTTTTCATGACGCCAAAGCCCAGCATGTCGACCACCAGGTTGTCATAGCCGAGGCAAGTGCCGCGGTCGCACAGGATCAACTGGTCGTTGCCCGCTTCCTTGAATTTCTCGACGATATTGGCCATCTGGCCTGGGCTCAAAAATTGCGGCTTCTTGATGTTGATCACTTTGCCCGTTTTCGCCAGGGCCACGACGAGGTCCGTCTGGCGCGCCAGGAAGGCCGGCAATTGCAGCACGTCGACCACTTCGGCCACCTGCTGCGCCTGCCATGGCTCATGCACGTCGGTAATCACGGGCACGCCGAACGCCGCCTTGACGTCCTGGAAGATGCGCATGCCTTCTTCCAGGCCCGGTCCCCGGTAGGAATGGATCGAAGAACGGTTGGCCTTGTCGAAACTAGCCTTGAACACATAGGGAATACCCAGTTTTTGCGTCACGCGCACATATTCTTCGCACGCGCGCATGGCCAGATCGCGCGATTCGAGCACGTTGATGCCGCCAAACAGCGCAAAGCTGCCGGTATTGCTGACATCGATGCCATGGACTTTCACTGAGGTCATAGGGATTCCATATTGGTTAATTGTTACTACTTGCTTGGAAGAGGCGCAGCCAGCGGCTGGCGCGGTAAGGCATCTTACTAGCTAGGGCGGCGCAGATCAAATTTGATCCAGCGCAAGCGCCCGGCAAACGGCGCGTGGCCGGGCCGCGACGGCCTCGCGAGGAGACACGCAAAGTGCCTTATAATCACGCTTTATCTCTACACTGATTCAGGAGCACAGATGGCCCGCACGATCCACTGCATCAAACTCAACAAGGAAGCCGAAGGACTGGACTTCCCGCCGTACCCGGGCGAACTGGGCAAGAAGATTTACGAATCGGTGTCGAAAGAAGCGTGGGCCGCCTGGCTCAAGCACCAGACCATGCTGGTCAACGAAAACCGTTTGAACCTGGCCGACGCGCGCGCCCGCAAATACCTGGCCACGCAGATGGAAAAGCATTTCTTCGGCGATGGCGCCGATGCCGCCATGGGCTACGTGCCGCCTACGGAATAAGCCGTATCGCTTGCCCGTGACCGCGTCACGGGCAGTTTCACCTGCGTTTCGCGCCTTCCCCCGCCGTTTCACGGCACCGCCTCTCCGTTTCGTCGCAAGCCGCTCGCCGCCCGCACCGCCGGCTGGCACAGTACGCCCATCGACAACCTCACACCAAAGGCGGACACCATGTTGCAGCAAATCTTCAGCCACACTCCCCTCTACGTCTGGGCCATCCTGGCCTTCCTCGTGTACCGCGGCGTGCTGGCCAGCCGGGCCCGCGAAGTGAGCTTGCGCAAGCTGTGCATCATTCCGCTCGTCATGCTGGCCCTGTCGCTGAGCGGCGTGCACGGCAGCTTCGGTTTTGCCGGCATGGCGCCGTACGCCTGGGTAGCCGGCGCACTGGGCGGCGCGGCGCTGGCCTGGTCGCTGACCGATGCCGGCAAGCTGACGGCCTATCCCGAGCGGGGCAGCGTGCAGCGTCCCGGCAGCTGGCTGCCTTTGATCTTGATGATGTGTATTTTTTGCATGAAATATGCGGTCGCCGTGACCCTGTCCATCGCGCCCGCCTATGCCCACGCGGCCGGCTTCATCGTGCCCGTCTGCCTCGCCTACGGTTGCTTCAGCGGCCTCTTCCTGGGCGGCTTGCTGCGCACCGTGGCCGTCTACCGCCAGGCAGCAATGACGAGCGGCCCGCAAGGGGCCGCCGTGTAATACAGGTAGCAAGGTAGCAACGCCGGCGGACGCCGGCGATCACCTTAGTACGCCAGGGTACGCACGCCTTCCGGCATGCCCAGCAGGCAGACATTCGCGCCGCGCACGGCGAACAGGCCAACGGCGATGACGCCGACGATCTGGTTGATCTGCTGTTCCAGCGCCACCGGGTCGGCGATCTGCAGGCCCAGCACGTCGATGATCTCGCCGCCGTTGTCCGTGATGAACGCTTCGGTAGTGCCCGCCTTCAGGCGCAGACGGGGCGTGCCGCCCAGCGCGGCCAGCTGGCGCGCCACGGCGGCGCGCGCCATCGGGATCACTTCCACGGGCAGCGGGAAGGCGCCCAGGGTGTCCACCAGTTTCGAGCCGTCGGCGATGCAGACAAATTGTCTGGCGACGGAAGCGACGATCTTTTCACGCGTCAATGCCGCGCCGCCGCCCTTGATCATGGCGCCGCTAGCCGTGATTTCATCGGCGCCGTCGATGTAGACGGCGATCGACTCGACGTCGTTCAGGTCGAAGACGGGGATGCCATGGCCGGCCAGGCGGGCAGCCGTCGCTTCGGAGGACGCGACCGTCCCCTTGATGCGGTCCTTGATCTTGGCCAGTTCATCGATGAAGAAATTGGCGGTGGAACCGGTACCGACGCCGATGATTTCACCTTCCACCACGTAGTTAATGGCGGCGCGGGCTACGGCTTGCTTCAATTCGTCTTGGGTCATGGCATTCAGGCTAAAGTGAGGAATGCCGCCATTTTAACGGATTGCCGGCCCATCCAGCCGCCCTTGCCTGCCTGCCGTGGCTTTTGCTCCACCCTGGCGGCGTGAATTTTGCTCAAGAGCAATTGATTGCTCAATTCCTCCGTATGCCCGTTAAAATATGCGAAAATGCCACTATTGACACATATGACGTTTCAGGAACAGCAAATGAATCACAGTAAACAGGTACTTGTTGTCGATGACAGCCGGGTTTCACGTTTGATGTCGCATCAATTCATCCTCAGCAAACATGCCGACTGGCAAGTCATCGAGGCGGCGACGGGTGAAGAAGCCCTGGAAAAAGTCAAGACCGTCAAGCCTGTCCTGATACTACTGGATGTCAACATGCCCGGCATGGGCGGCGTGGCGGCGGCGGAACAATTGCGCGTGCTGTGCCCGCAGACCCCCATCTTCCTCGTCACGGCCAATGTACAGAATGCCATCCGCAACCGCGCCAGCGAACTCGGCGTCGGCTTCATGGAAAAACCGATCACGGAAACGCGCATCCACCAGCTGATCGATTCACTGGGACTGTGAGCATGGTCAATCTCTCCGAACTGGAAAACGATGCCCTCGTGGAGATATTCAATATCGGGGTAGGCCACGCGGCCGCCGCGATGAGCGAGATCGTCAATGAAGAAGTCACCATGTCGGTGCCTTCCATCACCTTCCTGAACCGCGCCGACGCGGCCGCCCTGCTGGGCAGCAAGAAAGATGGCGAACGCATCTGCGGCGTCAGCCAGCATTATGACGGCGCCTTCGCCACCGAAGCCATTTTGATGTTCCCGGAAGACAAGAGCCTGGAAATCGTGCGCCTGATGGTGGGCGACGCCATGCCGCTGCAGGAACTGACGGAGATGGAACAGGAGGCGATGAGCGAAATCGGCAACATCATCCTCAATTCCTGCGTGGGAACCCTGGCCAACCTGTTCGACAGCGAACTGCATGGCTCGCTGCCCCTGTACCACGTGGGTACCAGCGCGGAAATCCTGTCGTCCTTCGGCGGCCAGGACGACGAGGCCGTCGTGCTGATGCTGCACATCGACTTCGTGCTGGCCAAGCACCAGATCCACGGCTATGTCGCCTTCGTGCTCGACCTGTCCGCCCTGCACGACCTGAAGCAGCAGGTGAGCCGCTACCTGGCCAAGGTCCTGGGACAGGCGTGAAGATCATGCCGGATGCCTTACACCGACTCGCCCTGCTCGAGAGCATCATCGGCGCCGTCAACCTGGGCGCCATCGTGCTCGACGAGCAACACCGCATCGTGCTGTGGAACCGCTGGATGGCGCGCCATTCCGCCTGGACGGCCGAGGCCGTGCTGGGCCAGGACTTCTTTGCCATCTTCCCGGACCTGCGGCACAGGCGCATCGATTCGGCCATCACCCAGGCCCTGCGCGACAATTTCCAGTCACTGCTGTCGCAAACCCTGCACAAGGCGCCGTTTGCCCTGTACACGCATGGCGCCGCCGCGGGGGCGACGGAAGGCCAGGAACGCATGCAGCAGGCGATCGCCGTCACACCGATCAATTTACCCGGCGCGCCGCGCCACTGCCTGATCCAGATCAATGATGTCACCATCGCCGTGGGCCGCGAGAAGCTGCTGCGCGAACAGACCATGGTGTTGCGCTCGCAAACCTTTGCCGACGGCTTGACGGGCATCGCCAACCGCCGCCACTTCGACGTCGCCATCGAGAAGGAAATGCGGCGCGCCATGCGCACGGGCAGCCCCCTGTCGCTGCTGATGATCGATATCGACCATTTCAAGGATTACAACGACCACTACGGCCACCAGCAGGGCGACGGCTGCCTGATCCGCGTGGCGGCCGAACTGGCCGCCATGCTGCAGCGCCCCACCGACCTGCTGGCGCGCTATGGCGGCGAGGAATTTGCCGCCATCCTGCCCGATACGGATGCGGCGCAGGCCTTGCGCATGGCCGAGGCGATCCGCCAGCGCGCGGCCGACCTGCGCATTCCGCACGCCAAGACGGGCAATGACGTCAAGCACATCACGGTGAGCATCGGCATCGCCACGCAGCATCCGCACCAGCCGCTGGAAATCTCCGCCCTGATCGGCGCGGCCGACCGCGCCCTGTACCTGGCCAAGCGGGCCGGCCGCAACCGCGTCATGGTGCAGGCGCTGTAGGAAAGCAACGTCCGCCATGTAATTCCAGTAGACATCTTTCCGGCGGATGCGTAGACTCATAGCTGATTGCAGCAAAAACAACAAGAATTTATCTGCGGTATCCATTCACGCGCATGCGCCGCTCCTGCGCGGATACGCCCAGGAGTGCTTGTGAACCTCGATCTGCCTCTCACCTCCCGTTTGCCGGGCGCTGGCCTGGATACGACCATGGTCAATGGCATGCGCCTGCTGCTGTCCAGCGCGACCTTGCTGACCCTGTTCATCGACCCCGAAAGCGCCGGCAAGCTGAGCAGGATCACCTGGCTGATCTTTTCCGCCTACACCCTGCACAGCCTGCTGCTCTACGTGCTGGCCGTGCTGGGCATCAACCTGCCACAGGACATCCTGCTGTACTGGCTGGACGTGGCCTGGTATGCACTCATCGTCTTTTCCACCAGCAGCCACAACAATTTATTCTTCCTGTTTTTTTTCTTTGCCATCCTGACATCGTCGTTCCAGCGCGGCTTCGAGGAAGGCGCCCGCGTCACCCTGGCCTCGGCCGGCCTGTTCGCCGCCACGGCCCTGTTCGGCGAATCGGATGCGGAGTTGTCGCGCTTGCTGTTGCGCAGCACTTTCCTGCTCGCGCTCGGCTACATGATCGCCTACTGGGGCGGTTCGGCCATCACGCAGCGCAGCCACCTGGCCCTGCTGCGCGATGTCAGCCAGCTGTCCAACCCCCGCTTCGGCGTCGACCAGACGATCACCTCGGTGCTGGAAAAGACGCGCAGCTACTTCAACGGCCGCAGTTGTCTGCTCGTCATGCAGGACAAGGGAACGCGGGTCTGGTCGCTGCGCAGCGTGATCCATACGGCATCGGGCATCATGCACACCAGTTCGCTCCTCAGCGACGAGGCGGCCAGCCCCCTGCTCGCCTTTGCGCCCGACAAGATCGCGCTGTACAACCAGCCCGCGGGACTCTGGCTGCCCTGGTCCGGCGGGGCGCGCATGCAGGACCCGCACAGCGGACGCTGGCTGCGGCATGACGATGCGGCAGGCGCGCGCCTGGCCGAGCTGCTCGAGGCGCACGCCTTCATCAGCGCGCCCCTGCCCTTGCGCAATGGCAAAGGCCGCATCTTTATCGTCTCCGCCACCAGCATGAGCAGGACCGACGCCCTGTTCCTCAGCCATATCGGCGCGCAGGCGTTTCCCGTCATCGAGAACATCGACCTGCTCGACCGCCTGGCCTCGCAAGCGGCCTCGCGCGAGCGCGAAAAGATCGCGCGCGACCTGCACGACACGGCCATCCAGCCGTATATCGGCCTGCGCCACGGCCTGGCCGCCCTGCGCAACGAAGCCACGCCGGGCAATCCCCTGCTGCCCGAGCTGGAAAAGCTGATCCTCATGTCGGGCCAGGTGATCACCGACCTGCGCAGCTACGCGCGCACCTTCAAGAACGGCCAGGTGCAAAGCGAGCCGGAACTGCTCGTCGCACTGCGCCGCCAGGCCACGCAGATCCGCGAATTCTATGGCATCGACATCACCCTGCACATCGAGGGCGACCTGCACATCAATGACCGCCTGGCGGCCGAAGTGTTTCAGATCGTCAACGAAGGCATGAGCAATATCCGCAAGCACACCTCGGCCCGCCATGGCGCCGTCAAGCTGACCTGCGCCCAGGGCGCGCTGCACATCAGCATCGACAACGAATGCGCCGCCGCGCATATACCCGACTTCCTGCCCGATTCGCTGGCCGAGCGGGCCGCCGCCCTGGGCGGCACGGCCCGCGTCACGCAGGACACGCAGGGCAACACCTCCGTCCAGATCGAGATTCCCATATGAACGACCATCACGCCATGCCGCCGGCCAGCCATCTCATCAGCGTCCTGCTGGTGGATGATCACAAGACCATGCTGTGGGGCCTGGAACGCCTGATCGGCGGCGACCATTCGGGCATGCGGGTGGTCGCCACGGCCTCCGACAGCACCGAGGCGCTGGAGCTGGCGAAAGCGCTGTCGCCCGATGTGGTCGTGCTGGACCTGGACCTGGGGGGCATCAGCTCGCTGGCCATCCTGCCGGCGCTGGCGCAATGCGGCAGCACGCGCGTGCTGGTGCTGACGGCCAGCCACGACCAGGCCATCCTGGACCAGACCGTGCTCAAGGGCGCGCGCGGCATCGTCAGCAAGGATGCGCCGGCGGAGATGGTGCTCAAGGCCATCGAAAAGGTCTACCACGGCGAACTGTGGCTGGAACACGCCATGCTGGGACGCATGCTGACGCAGCTGACGCAGCCCGGCGGCGGTTCGGCGCAGGCCGTCGCCGTGGCCAGCCTGACCCTCAAGGAAAGAAAGATCATCGCCGCCCTGGTGCACGGCAGCGGCACGCCCGCCAAGCTGCTGGCGGACCAGCTGTTCATCTCCGAACATACCTTGCGCAACCACCTGACCTCGATCTACCGCAAGCTGGGCGTCTACAACCGCCTGGAACTGTACGCCTACGCCACCAAGCACCACCTGGGCGAATTGCCGCCCGGCGCCTGACGCCCCCATCCCGCCGCGCGGCCGCCACAGGGCCGCGCCCCCCCTCTCCGCCCCCCTCTCCGCCACCATCCCCGCCAGCCAGCGGCATGGCCGCCGCCCCTGTGCGTCGAGCTCAACCATGACAATTGTCACGAAAAAAACAAGCAGTTCCTCCTTGCAACAAAAGGATGTTCTTCTGATGTAGATCAAGCTGCCGACTTCTATAGTGGTGTTACCGGAGTGCAGATTACCGCCGCGGCCCACCACGACACGGAGCACAGCATGCGCTTTGACAAGATTCTTCCGACGGCCCTGATCACCTATTTGCAGGGCAAGGAGAAAGCCGCGTTCTACCGCTATGCACTGGTGGCGGCGCTCATGGCCGTGGTGTGCATCATCGGTTTGCTGGCACTGGGGGAAAGCCCATGAGACGGCCGGCCCGAAGCAGCAGCAAGCAAGATTGTCATGTCGTTTTACCCACCGCTGTACCTTAACCACCGCTAGGAGTTGTCATGAAACTCATCAAAAACTTTATCCGCGAAGAAGATGGCGTTACTGCAATCGAGTACGGCCTGATCGCTGCCCTGATTGCCGTCGTGATCATCGCCGCCGTCACCATCGTCGGTACCCAGCTGAAAAAGACCTTCAGCACCATCGGCACCAAACTCACCGCCGCAAATTGATGCAGCGCCGTCCGGACCGGCCCTGCGCCGGCCCGGACAACGTTTTACCGCATTTCCCGGCACGTCCACCTTGAAGATGCAGAGCGAGGCCCATCGTGAAATCTTTCTTCGCCCGTTTATCCGACGAATCGGCCGTCACAGCGATCGAATACGCGCTGCTGGCGGGCCTGATAGCGGCACTGCTGGTGCTCACGATCACCCTGCTCGGCGACCAGGTCAAGCAGCTGTTTGTCTACGTCAAGGACCAAGTGGTCCTGGCCCTGTCATGAACACCCTGCGCGCCTCGCTGCGCACCCACCGCGTCCTGCTGCTAATCGTGCTGCTGTACGCCGCCGCAGCCACCCTGCTGGCCGGCAGCCTGCCCAGCCCCTCGGAGATCCTCAACGTGCTGGCCGGCTTCCTCGTGGCCATCCTCACGGGTCCCGTCTTCATCCTGTGCGGCTACACCATCCGCGTGATGGTGGTGCAGCGTCCGCACCGCCTGTGCCACTACCTGTACCACGACCTGCGCCGCTACCTGAGCAACGAACGCCTGCTGCACGCGCTGCCGGCCATACTGCTGATCCCCATCTTCGCCTCCAGCTTTACCGTCTTCAAGTCCGCCATCCCGCGCCTGCACCCCTATACCTGGGATGCCACCCTGTCGTCCTGGGACATGGCCCTGCATGGCGGCATGGCACCGTGGGAAAGGCTGCAGCCGCTGCTGGGCCATCCGCTGGTGACGGCCCTGCTGAACTTTTCCTACCACTTCTGGTTCTTCCTGTTCTACGCCATCCTGTACTGGCTCATCCTCGATACGCGCCGCCCCCTGCTGCGCATGCAGTTCCTGCTCAGCTTTGCACTGACGTGGATCGCGCTGGGCAGCGTCCTGGCCGTGCTGTTCGCCTCGGTGGGCCCCTGCTACTACGGCCACCTGCACGCCAGCGACCCGTATGCGCCGCTGATGGCCTACCTGCATGAAGCCAACCAGCACATTCCCGTCTGGGCCCTGCAGGTGCAGGACATGCTGTGGCGAGGCTACCAAAGCAAGGGCGCGAACGGCGAGCTGGGCATTTCCGCCATGCCCAGCATGCATGTGGCCACGGCCGTGCTGATGGCCATGATGGGCTGGAGAGTCAGCCGTGCCGCCGGGACCGCCCTGTCCGTCTTCGCCGTGCTGATCATGCTCGGCTCCATCCACCTGGGCTGGCACTACGCCGTGGACGGCTATGTGGGCGCGGCCGGCGCGGTGCTGGTGTGGCGCCTCGTGGGAAGGATGCTGGGCCGCGAGGCGGCGGCCCCCGTTGCTGCCCTGGCGCCGGTGCCCTGCATGAGCAAGGGAGGAGTGACATCATGAACGCCCCCCTGTCCATGCTGCTGTGCCTGGCCATGCTGGCCGCCTTGCTGGGCGCCGCGCTGTGGCACGACCTGCGCACGCGCCGCATCCCCAACCAGCTGGTGCTGTGGGGCACCCTGGCCGGCCTGGCCCTGAACAGCTTCGTGCCACCCGGCGCCGGCCTGTTCGACGCCCCGTTCGGCGGCCTGGGCCTGCCGCAGGCGCTGGCCGGTGCCGGCGCCGGACTGGCCCTGCTGCTGCCCATGTACCTGCTGCGCGCCCTGGGCGCCGGCGACGTCAAGCTGATGGCCATGTGCGGCGCCTTCCTGGGACCGGACGCCGTGCTGGAAGCGGCCCTGCTGACCCTCCTGGCCGGCGGCGTGCTGGCCCTGGCCGCCGCGCTGGCCGGGCAGCGCCTGCGCCAGGTGCTGAAGAACACCTATCACATGATGCTGGGCGCCCTGCTGCACAGCCTGGCCGGTGGCGCCGCCACCATCGCCGAGCCGCCACCGGCCACCGGCAAGCTGGCCTACGCCTTTGCCATTGCCAGCGGCACCTTGCTGCAGGTGTTCCTGCATTACACCCATCTGTGGAGCTTGCGCTGACACGCGCCGCTCCAGCCACCCACCACGACAGGACATGACCATGGATACCATCGCCACCCTCTGCCACTCCCGCCGCGCCAGCCTGCTCACCAGCATCACCATGGCCGGCCTGTGGACCGTCTTTGCCAGCGCCCACGTGGTGGGCTACCTGCACAGCGGCGACTGGAGCTACCTGCTGTTCTGCGCGGCCGAAACCCTGGCGGCCCTGTTCTTCATCGTCCGTTCGGCCCCCGTCAGCGTCTCCACCGACGCGGGCGACTGGCTGCTGGCCATCGGCGCCACCTTCGCCCCGTTCTTCTTCGCGCCATCGGACATGGCCATCTGGCCCGGCGCGCGCTATCTGCTGGCCGTCGGCAGCCTGCTGCAGATCGCCGGCCTGCTGTCGCTGAACCGCAGCTTCGGCCTGGTGGCGGCGCAGCGCGACATCAAGACGGGCGGCGTCTACCGCCTGGTGCGCCATCCCCTGTACGCCAGCTACCTGATTTCCCTGAGCGGCTACCTGCTGGCCAATACCTCGCCTGCCAATACCGTGGCCTACGTCGCGACGATCTCCATGCTGGTGGCGCGCCTGCTGCGCGAAGAGCGCTTCCTGTCCACCGACGTGTGCTACCGCGTCTACATGCGCCAGGTGAAGTACCGCCTGCTGCCCTTCATTTTCTGATTCCCGCCCATCCGAGCAAGAGGAGCACCCATCATGCCTGATACCTATCCAGAACGCAGCGACGGCGGCGGCGTCGAACCGGCGGCCAAGCGCGCGCCGCGCACGGTCGAAGAAACGGGACTGCCCTTCCTGTTCCTCGTCGAGCTGCTGGTAAAGATCCTCTTCCTGCGCGGCCAGATCGGCCTGCCCGCACTGTCGACCCACGTCAAGCTGGGCGCCGGCGTGCTCGAACCGCTGCTCGCCTTCATGCGTGCGGAAAAGCTGTGCGAAGCGCGCCGCAACGGCAGCAGCGGCACCGACGCCGACCTGTATTACCAACTGGGCGACCAGGGCCGCCTGCGCGCCGCCGAGTACCTGCGCCGCAATGCCTACAGCGGCCCCGCGCCCGTCACCCTGGCCGACTACAGCAACCAGGTGCTGGCACAGAGCGTGGCGCACATGCACGTCACCCGCGACGACGTAATGCGCGAATTCCGCCACGTGGTCGCCAGCTCGGCCGTGCTCGACCAGTTGGGCGCGGCCATGAATTCCGGGCGCGCCCTGTTCTTCCACGGCCCTGCCGGCAGCGGCAAGAGCTACCTGGCCGAGCGCCTCAACGGCCTGCTCAGCGGCGCCATCGCCCTGCCCCATGCCGTGATGGTCGACGGCGAAGTGCTGCCCTTCCTCGACCCCATGCTGCATACCCTGTCGGGCAGCGCTTCCCTGCCATCGGACCCGCGCTGGGTGCGCGCCGAGCGCCCCGCCGTGCTGACGGGCGGCGAACTGACCCTCGACATGCTGGACCTGCAATTCGACCAGGGCGCGCGGCTGTACCAGGCGCCGCCGCACCTGAAGGCCAACAACGGCATCTTCATCA
Source organism: Janthinobacterium sp. GW821-FHT03C08 (assembly GCF_059420905.1). NCBI lineage: Bacteria > Pseudomonadati > Pseudomonadota > Betaproteobacteria > Burkholderiales > Oxalobacteraceae > Janthinobacterium > Janthinobacterium sp. GW821-FHT03C08. The sequence goes on from NZ_JBWKUP010000010.1 coordinate 187,801, forward strand.
TCGACGACCTGGGCCGCCAGCGCTGCTCACCCGTGGAACTGATGAACCGCTGGATCGTGCCGATGGCGCGCCACGTCGATTACCTGTCCCTGCACACGGGCTACAAATTCCCCGTGCCCTTCGACGTCATCGTCGTGTTTTCCTCGAACCTGGCGCCGCAACAGCTGGCCGACGATTCCTTCCTGCGCCGCATCGGCTACAAGATCCACGTGGGCCCGCTGAGCGCCTACCACTACCTGGCCGTGTTCCGCAGCACCTGCGCCCAGCTGGGCATCAATTTCGACGAAGCCTCGTACACCTACCTGCTGCACCTGCACAGCCAGTACGGGCGCCCCCTGCTGGCCTGCTATCCGCGCGACATCCTGGCGCAGGTCTGCGACCAGGCGCGCTATGAAGACCATCCGGCGCAGCTGTCGCCTGAAGTGCTGTTCTGGGCATGGGAAAACTATTTCGGCAGCGATGACACGCTGGCAAGCACACTCACCGGACCGGCAGCGGTCCAGCACAAAGGGGAAGCAAAATGAGAAACGCACGCGCTCTGACGATGATGGCCATTGCGGTCATCCTGGCGTTCGCCGCGGTCATCGTGGCCGCGCGCTGGATCAATGCCCAGGCTTCGGGCAACATCAACAAGGTTGCCGTGGCCCAGATCGACATCAGCCTGGGGGCGCGCATCACGCCCGACATGGTGCGCATGGTGGACTGGCCGTCGAACGCCCTGCCGCCGGGCGCCATCAACGATCCCAAGCTGCTCGACACGCGCGTCACGCGCACCAGCATCCAGCATGGCGAACCGATCATGGAAGGCAAGCTGGCGCCACCGGGCACCCAGGGCGGCCTGTCGGCCGTCGTCGCCGAGGGCAAGCGCGCCATGACCGTGCGCGTCAACGACGTGGTGGGCGTGGCCGGCTTCGCCCTGCCCGGCAACTTCGTCGACATCCTCGTCAACACCCAGGGCGAGGGTGCCCGCAAGACGCCGGACCGCGATCCGAACATTTCCAAGATCGTCCTCGAACGCATCCTCGTGCTGGCCATCGCCCAGGAATCGAACCGCGACGACACCAAGCCCAAGGTGGTCAATGCGGTGACGCTGGAGCTGACGCCGGAGCAGGCTGAAAAACTCGACCTGGCGCGCAGCGTGGGCACCCTGTCGCTGGTGCTGCGCAACCAGGTCGAGGACAAGCCCGTCAACACGGACGGCGCCACCAAATCGAGCCTGCTCGATGAAAAGGTCGCCACCGCCGCCCCGGCCGCCATGGTGCAGGCCAAACCGGCGCCACGCCGCCGTCCTGCCGCGGCGCCTGCGCCGCAGGCCGGTCCCCGCGTCGATGTCATCAAGGGGCTGGAACGCAGCTCCCAACAATTCTAACCTGCACCAGAGGAGTCACGCCATGAGCACATATTGCACAGCAAGCGAAAGCCGGGTACTCAGCCTGGCGCTTGCCCTCGCCATGATCGGCGCCCTGGCGCCCCAGGCGCGCGGCGAACCCGTCGCCGCCACTGCCACCACTGCCGTTGCCGCCGTTGCCGCCGACGCGGGCGCCGCCAGGAGCAGCCGCGCGACGGCCCGTCCCCGGGCCACGCCGCCGCAAAGCGAATCGCGCGCCGGCCGCACCGAGATGGCGCCGCAAATGAGCCTGGCCGAAGGCAAGTCGACCCTGATGCGCCTGCCGTTTGCCGCCAGCCGCATGTCCGTCGGCGATCCGCGCATCGCCGACGTCATCCTGCTCAATCCCAGCGAGGTGTACCTGCTGGGACGCTCGGTCGGCACCACCAACCTGATCCTGTGGAACAAGAACAACGACGCCACCATCGTCGACCTGGCCGTCGGCATCGACAGCAGCAGCCTGCAGGCGCGCATGAACGAATTGCTGCCGAACGAAAAGAACATCCACATCACCGTGGCGGGCGACACCCTGATCCTGTCGGGCGTGGTCAGCGATGCCGTCAAGGCCGACCAGGCGCTGTCGCTGGCCAACGCCTACGTGCAGCGCAGCGCGCGCAGCAGCTCCGCCGCCGGTGCCGGCGCCAGCGCAGCCCCGGCAGCCGGCGCGGCGCCCGCGGCCCCTGCCGCCACGCCCGATGCCGCCATGCCGCGCGTGATCAACCTGCTGTCGATCGCCGCGCCGCAGCAGGTCATGCTGGAAGTGAAGGTGGCCGAAGTGTCGAAGGTGCTCGTCGACCAGCTCGGGGCCAGCCTGGGCATAAACAAGACCATCGGCAGCTGGTCGTATTCGCTGCTGTCCAGCCTGCTCAGCAACAATCCCAGCGGCTTGAGCGGCGCCAGCAAGAACAACTTCTTCAACCTCGACGCGCAGAAGCGCGATGGCCTGATCAAGGTCCTGGCCGAGCCGAACATCATGGCCATCAGCGGCCAGGAGGCGAGCTTCCTGGCCGGCGGCAAGATCTTCATCCCCGTCAGCCAGACCAACAACGGCGGCGTGCCCACGATCACCCTGGAAGAGAAGGAATTCGGCGTGGCCGTGAAATTCACGCCCACCGTGCTCGACGGCGGACGCATCAACCTGAAGGTGGCGCCGGAAGTGTCTGACCTGAACAAGGACGGCATCGGCATCACCGCCACCGGGGTGTCGACGACGGCCATCCTGCCGTCGTTCACGACGCGCCGCGCCACCACCACGGTGCAGCTGTTCGACGGCCAGAGCTTCGCCATCGGCGGCTTGATCAAGAACAATGTGACGAGCAATATCAAGGCGCTGCCGGGCCTGGGCGAAGTGCCCGTGCTGGGCGCCCTGTTCCGCAGCACGGACTTCCAGACGGACCGGACCGAACTGGTCTTCATCATCACGCCGCACCTGGTCAAGCCCCTGCCGGCCGACTACAAGCTGCCCACCGACGACTACATCCAGCCAACGCGCGGCGACATGTTCATGCAGGGAAAAATGGAAGGCAGCGCACCGGCGCCGGCAGCCACATCGGCACCAGCGCCGGCGCCCGCCGCTCCCATGCAGCCGCAGGCAGCCGCTGCCCAGCCCGCCGCCGGCTTCGACCTCAAATAGGAGAACACCATGAAAACCGCCCACTGCCTGCCCTGCGCCACCCTGCTGTCGCTGCTGTCCCTGCTGGCCGGCTGCGCCGCCACCACCACGCCCGTGCTCGATTCCCATTTCGGCGAATCGGTGGCCCTGCTCAAGGCGCAGCAGATCATGTATCCGGATGCCTACCGCAATATGGACCCCATCAGCGGCATGGATGGCAAGGCCGGGGCCAGCGCCTACCAGCGCTACCAGAAATCGTTCAGCACGCCTGAACCACAAAGCAACGTGTTCACCATCGGGGTCGGCGCGCGCCAGTAGGCGCCCGCCACGCGGCGAACTCCCCCCCAGGCCACCAGGAGAAGCACATGCATACCGCATTTCGCAGGCACGACAAGCAGCAGGGCGCGATCGCCATCGTGCTGGGACTGACCCTGGTGGTCCTGTTTGCCATGGGCGGCCTGGTGCTCGACCTCGGTCACCTGTACATCGCCAAGGCCGAGCTGCAGAACGGCGCCGACAGCGCCGCGCTGGCGGGCGCCGTGGAACTCAATCAAAGCGCGGCGGGCATCGACAATGCGCAGACGAAGGCCATCGCCATCGCGCAGAAGAACCGCTACGACTTTTCCACCACCTTGACCATCACGGCCGCCAACATCAGCTTCGGCCCCAGCCCGGACGGCCCCTGGTCGTCCGGCGCCAGCGCCCGCACCAGCCCGCAGGGAATGACCTTCATCCAGGTCGACACGGGCAGCAAGACCTTCGCCACCTACCTGATGGGCATCGCCGGCATCGCCAGCACTAGCACCTCGGGCGTGGCGGTGGCGGGCCGCTTCGTCAACGACGTCACGCCGATCGGCGTGTGCGCCGTCGATCCGGCCAACAAGACGGCGCAGTACACGTACCCCGCCGCGCCGGCCGGCACGGGCCTGACGGAGCTGGTGGAATTCGGCTTCCGTCGCGGCGTCACCTACAACCTGTTCGGCCTCAATCCGCTGGGCGGCTCCTCCGATCCCTACCTGATCAATCCCGTCGATGCGCCGCCCGGCAGCTGCAGTGCCTCGCACTCGAGCGCCAGTTCCACCGCGCCGTTCATGTGCACGGGCAGCAGCGCCGTCATCACCAGCGGCACGGGCCAGGTCTACACGAATACGGGCATGACCGCCTCGCTGGCCGCCTCGCTCAATTCGCGCTTCGACGACTACTCCTCGCCCTCCGTGTGCGACCCCGTGTCGGCGCCGCCCGACACCAATATCAAGGCATATCCCTGCGTGGGCAGCTCGCCGTGCGCCGCCACCGCCGCCACCTCGCCGCCCACCGGCTGGATGCAGCCGGGCGCCAGCACCGTGCCGAGCCAGCAGTCCGTCAGCCTGTCCGGCAACAAGCCGAACTATCGCCTGCCGCCGACCTACAGCACGCCCGTGACGGCGGCCCAGGCCCAGTTTGCCGGCTACGGCGTGCTGTGGTCATACGGTCCCGCCTACCAAAGCAACGGCGCCACGCCGGCCAAGGCCGGTACGGCCTACAGCGTCACGGACGGCAACGCCAATCCCATGTACAACACCACCAAGGCAAATTACTTCGACACGGCCAGCTATCCGACCAGCGCCGACGCCTCCTTCCCGGCCGGCACGCCGCCATCGCCGTACAACCAGACCAGCGGCCCCACGTTCCAGGCGCCGTCGGTGGCGCATCCTGGCCAGCGCAACCGCCGCATCCTCAACGTGGTGCTGGTCGACTGCCGCACGGCGCCCGTGGGTCCGGCCTCGTGCGGCACCATGAACGCGGTCGGCATCGGCAAATTCTTCATGACGACGAAAGCCGATTTCAGCGGCGGCACCAAGCACCTCGACGTCGAGTTCGCGGGCCTGATCGAGCCCGTGCCGAATTCCGAAATCAAGCTCTACAAGTGAGGCGGCCATGCGCATCCATCGTTCCCCTCCCAGGCAGCGCGGCAGCGCCGCCGTCGAATTCGGCATCGTGCTGGCCCTGCTGGTCACGCTGCTGGCCGGCATCTTCGGCTTCGGCCGCGCCTTCTGGTACTACGACGCGCTGACCAAGGCGACGCGCGACGCGGCGCGCAACATGTCCGTCAGTGCCAAGGCCAGCATCGCCTCGCAGGGCGTGCCGGCGGCCAAGCAGACGGTGGTCAATGCGGCCACCAGCGCCGGCATCAGCGACCTCACCACGGCCAACGTAACGGTCACCTGCCTGGACGCCAGCTTCAACGACAGCAGCTGCACCGATGGCACGGCGCCGGGCGGCATCCGCGTCGAAGTCGTCAACTACACGCTGTCCGTGGGCCAGTACCTGCCCTTCGTGATCGGCGCGGCCAGCAGCTACGCCACGCCGCTGGCGCCGCGCACCACCATGCGCTACATGCTGTAAGGAGAACGCCATGCGCCACCGCCTCTCACCTGCCAACCGCGCCGGCCGCCAGCGCGGCGCCGCGGCCGTCGAATTTGCCCTGGTGGCGCTGCTGTTCTTCACCCTGCTGCTGGGCATCCTGGAATTCGGCCGCCTGCTGTTCCTGTACAACACGGTGCAGGAAGTGAGCCGCCGCGCCGCGCGCGAAGCGGTGGTGCGCTGGATCGACCAGACGGACACCGTCAAGACGCTGGCCCTGTTCGGCGGCACGGCCCTGCCGGCCGCGCCCGAAGTCACGGCGGCCAACATCACCATCAGCTACCTGAACAAGAGCGGCTCCGTCGTGACCCTGCCGCCGGCCGACCCCGGCGACAACCTGTCGGCCTGCGGCGACAACACGCGCACGGCCAGCTGCATCGACAGCGTGCGCGTCTCGATCGACAACGTCAGCTACACGCCGATGGTCAGCCTGTTCGGTTTTCTCAATATCGCCCTGCCCTCCTCGGTCGTGGTGATGCACGCCGAGAGCCTGGGCTTCCAGATCAACTGAACGCCATTACGGGGAGTACCAAGTGAATATCGTCATCGTTTCAAAGAATGAAGCCCAGCTCAAGCGGCTCACCCGTTTGCTGCGCGAACGCAGCGCGGCCGACCGCGTCTCGCTGCTGGCGAGCACGCCGGACCTGTTCGACAGCGGCGCAACGCCGGACCTGCTGCTGCTGGAGCAGGAGCACATCGGCGAGGAAGAGCTGGAACGGCTGGAGCTGCTCGGCGGGCGCCATCCTAGCCTGGCCATCATCGTGCAAAGTCCGCAGCAAAGCCCGCAATTCCTGCTGCGCTCGATGCGCGCCGGCGTACGCGAAGTGCTGCCGCCCGACGACGACGGGGCGCTGTGCGCGGCGCTGCGCCGCATCGAGGACAAGCTGCAGAAGCAGGTGACGCGCAAGGGCCAGGTGCTGGCCTTCGTCTCGTGCAAGGGCGGCAGCGGCGCCACCTTCATCGCCGCCAACCTCGGCTACGCGCTGGCCGCCGGCGAACAGCGCAAGGTGGCGCTGCTCGACCTGAACCTGCAGTTCGGCGACGCCGCCCTGTTCGTCTCGGACCACAAGCCGGCCACCACCTTGTCGCAGCTGTCGCAGCAGATCGTGCGCCTCGACGCCTCGCTGCTGAACGCCAGCATGATCCAGGTCACGCCCAGCTACAGCGTGCTGGCCGCCGCCGACGATCCCGCCCATGCGGCCGACATCGAGGCCGAGCATATCGACCGCCTGCTGGCCCTGGCGCGCAGCCAGTACGACTACATCGTGCTCGACGTGGGGCGCGGCCTCGATGCCGTCAGCGTGCGCGCGCTGGACCGGGCCGACCTGATCTTCCCCGTGCTGCAGGCCACCCTGCCGTACGTGCGCGACGGCAAGCGTCTGCTCGACGTCTTCCGCGGCCTGGGCTACCGCGAAGACAAGATCCGCCTGGTCCTGAACCGCTTTGCCAGCAGCGACAGCATCCGCGTGGCCGACCTCGAATCGGCCTATGGCAAGCATGTCTACAAGTCCATCCCCAACCACTACGAGGCGGTGGCGGCCTCCGTCAGCCAGGGCGTGCCCATCCTCAAGCTGGCGCCGCACAATCCCGTCTCGCGCGCCCTGCAGGAACTGGCCGCCAGCCTGGCCGGCGAAACCCCGCCCGCCGCGCAAGGCTGGGTGGCGCGGCTGCTGGCGCGTGCCTGATCCCCCCCTTTACCGGAGACCGACCATGACTGCCGAAAAACTCACCCTGCGGGACCGCCTGGGCTACGCCCAGGATGACGCCTGCCTGAATGACGCTGCCGCGCACCAGGGCGCAGCCAGCCAGAGCTACCAGCAACTGAAGCACCGCACCCACCAGGCGCTGCTCGACCGCGTCGACCTCGAAGGCATGCAGCGCCTGTCGCGCGAGCAAATCCGCGACGAGCTGAAAATCCTCGTCAGCGACGTGCTCACGGAAGACAACGTGGTGATCAACGACCTGGAACGGCGCTCGCTGATCCGCGACATCCAGGACGAAGTGCTGGGCTTCGGCCCGCTCGAACCGCTGCTGGCCGACCCCAGCGTGTCCGACATCCTCGTCAACACCTACCGCCAGGTGTACGTCGAGCGCCACGGCCGCCTGGAGCTGAGCGACATCTGCTTCACGGACGACGCGCACCTCATGAAGATCATCGACAAGATCGTCTCGCGCGTGGGCCGGCGCATCGACGAATCGAGCCCCATGGTCGATGCGCGCCTGCCCGACGGTTCGCGCGTCAACGCCATCATCCCGCCGCTGGCCATCGATGGCCCCGTGATGTCGATCCGCCGCTTCTCGGCCCAGCCCCTGCGCCTGGCCGACCTGATGCTCAAGCACAGCCTGACCGAGGAAATGAGCACCATCCTGCAGGCGCTGGGCAAGGCCAAGATGAACATCCTCATTTCGGGCGGCACGGGTAGCGGCAAGACCACCATGCTCAACGCGATTTCCGGCTTCATCAGCACGGCCGAGCGCATCGTCACCATCGAAGATGCGGCCGAGCTGCAGATGCAGCAGCCGCACGTGGTGCGCCTGGAAACGCGGCCGCCCAACATCGAAGGCAAGGGCGAAGTGACGCAGCGGGCGCTGGTGCGCAATGCCCTGCGCATGCGCCCCGACCGCATCATCCTGGGCGAGGTGCGCGGCGCCGAGGCGCTCGACATGCTGGGCGCCATGAACACGGGCCACGAAGGCTCGATGGCCACCATCCATGCCAACACGCCGCGCGATGCGCTGACGCGGCTGGAGAACATGATCAGCATGGCTTCCGCGGCCCTGCCCGTGAAGGCCATGCGCCAGCAGATCAGTTCGGCCATCAGCGTGGTGGTGCAGGTATCGCGCCTGACGGACGGCAAGCGCAAGGTCACCTCGATCCAGGAAATCACGGGCATGGAAGGCGAGATGATCACCATGCAGGAGATCTTCACCTTCCGCCAGACGGGCATCGGCGAGGATGGCACGGTGCAGGGGCATTTCCATGCCAGCGGCGTGCGGCCGCGCTTCCTGGAGCGCCTGCGCGCCTTCGGCATCAACCTGCCGGAAACCCTGTTCGATCCCGCCCGCCAGTACCACTAAGGGGAACATCATGGACTATCTGTACTATGTCTTCGCCATCCTCACCTTCATCGCCGTGGTGCTGCTGATCGAGGGACTGTACCTGGTGTGGAACAGCTCGCGCGGCCCGGAAGCGGAAAGGGTGGCGCGCCGCCTGCGCATCATGTCGGCCGGCGCGCATGGCGACACGGGCAGCTCGATGATCAAGAAGCGCCTGCTGAGCGACACCCCGGCCCTGCAGCGGCTGCTGCTGAGCGTGCCCCGCGTGCATGCGCTCGACCGCCTGCTGGAGCAGTCGGGCCTGACCTGGAGCGTGGCCAGCTTCGCCGGCGTGATGCTGGCGTCCGCCGGCGCCGCGTTCCTGCTGCTCAGCTATTTCAGCGTGCCGTGGGCGCTGCGCCTGCCGCTGGTAGCCGGCGCCGCCTTGCTGCCGCTGCTGGTGGTCCTGCGCGCCAAGGCCAAGCGCCTGCAGCGCATCGAGCAGCAATTGCCCGATGCCCTGGACCTGATGGCGCGTGCCCTGCGCGCCGGCCACGCCTTCCCCACGGCCCTGAAAATGGTCGGCGATGAAATGAATGCACCGCTGGCCGTGGAATTTCGCGCCACCTTCGATGAAGTCAATTTCGGCATCGCCATGCAGGATGCCCTGATGAACCTGGCCACGCGCGTGCCCAGCACGGACTTGCGCTATTTCGTCATCGCCGTGCTGATCCAGCGGGAAACGGGCGGCAACCTGGCCGAGCTGCTCGACAGCATCAGCCGCATCATCCGCGAACGCATCAAGCTGCTGGGCCAGGTGCGCGTGCTGTCGGCCGAAGGCAGGCTGTCGGCCTGGATCCTCTCGCTGCTGCCCTTCGGCGCGGCCGCCATGATCCACCTGACCAATCCGCAGTTCCTGGAAATGCTGTTCGTCGACCCGGGCGGCCGCAAGATGCTCGTCGGCGCCCTGCTGCTGATGGTCTGCGGCGTCTTTGTCATGCGTAACATCATCCGCATCCGCGTCTGAGCGCAAGGAGCACTGTCATGAACCCCGTGAATATCGCCTTTCTCGCCCTGCTCTTCATCGCCGTGTTCGGCACGGCGCTGGTCGCCCTGCGCAGCTTTTCGCCGGACCCGCTGCGCCAGCGCATCGACAGCGCCGCCGGCAAGACCGGCCCGTCGCCGGGCGCCGCGGCGCCGAATCCCTGGCTGGCGCGCATGGTGCGCCTGACGGGACCGCTGGCCAAATTGTCGCTGCCCGACCAGGGCTGGGAAAACTCCGTGATGCGCCGGCGCTTCATGAATGCCGGCCTGCGCCAGGCCTCCACGCCCATCCTGTTTTTTTCCGCCAAGACCATGCTGGCCATCGGCCTGCCCCTGCTGCTGTTCCTGGGGCTGAGCGCGTCCGGCCATCAGATGGCCGGCAAGGCGCTGCTGTTCTGGCTGCTGGCCGTGGCCGCCCTCGGCTACTACCTGCCCAACTTTGTCCTGCAGCAAATGATCAAGCGGCGCCAGCGCGATATCTTCGAAAGCTTTCCCGACGCGCTGGACCTGATGACAGTGTGCGTGGAAGCGGGCCTGGCCATGGATGCGGCCCTGGCCAGGGTGGCCTCCGAGATCGCCCTGAAAAGCACCGTGCTGGCCGAGGAACTGCACCTGGTGATACTGGAACTACGCGCCGGCAACACCAAGGAGCGGGCGCTGCGCAACCTGGCCCTGCGCACGGGCGTCGAGGATGTCGACGCGCTGGTGGCCATGCTGATCCAGGCCGAGCGCTTCGGCACCAGCATCGCCGCCTCGCTGCGCGTGCAATCGGACCAGCTGCGCACCAAGCGCCGCCAGCGGGCCGAGGAAGAAGCGGCGAAGATCGCCCTAAAGCTGCTGTTTCCGCTGATTTTCTTCATCTTTCCCTCGCTGCTGGTCGTCCTGATGGGGCCAGCCTTCCTGCAAATCTACCGCGTGCTCCTGCCCAGCATGGGCAGCGGCAGCTGATGGGAGAAACGCCATGTCACAGCACACCTCATTGATGCTCATGCTGGCCTGCGCCGGCCTGCTGCCCGCCTGCGGCCACCTGCCCGGCCCCGCCAGCCAAGGCCTCCGCGATGCCGCGCCGCAGGCGCGCGGCGAGGACAGCGCCGCCACCCGCGCTGCCGCTTACTGCAAGCTGGGCCGGCGCCTGCAGGAACTGGGCGACGCGCGCGCGGCGCTGGCCGCCTACCGCGACGCCCAGCTGCTCGACCCGGCCTCGTCCGATGCCCGCAATGGCGCCGCCGTGCTGCACGCCCAGCTGGGCCAGCTGGAAACGGCGCGCACCATGCTGCAGGCGCTGGCGCAAGAGGCGCCCACGGCCAGGACCTACAACAATCTCGGCTACGTGCTGTACCTGCAGGGCGACTACGCCCAGGCGGCCAGCGTGCTGCGCCAGTCGCTGCAGCTCGACAACGGCCAGCAGCCGGCGCGCGCCAACCTGGACCTGGCCATCGCGGCGCTGGCGCGCAGCGTGGGCACGCTCGATGCGGCCACGGAAGCCGTCGCGCCCGACCTGGCGCCCACGCCCACGCCCGCGCCAGCGGCGCCGGCCAGCCGCCTGCAACTGACGCAATTGCAGCCGAACGTCTTTGCCCTGAGCTGGCGCGACGCGCCCGCGGTGGCCAGCGCGCCGGTGCAGGCAGCCACAGCGAAGGCCATGCCCACGCCAGCGGCAACGGGCAAGGCCAGGCTGGAAGTCATCAATGGAAATGGCGAAACGGGCCTGGCGGCACGCATGCGCAGCATGCTGGGCGGCATGGGCATCAGCGTATTCAGGCTGGGCAACCAGCGCCCCTACGGGCAGCAGACCAGCAGCATCGTCTACCGGCCCGGCCATGCGGCCGAGGCTGCCGCGCTGGCGCAGGCGCTGGGCGGCATGCCGCAACGACAGGCAGAGACGGACGGCAGCACGGGCCTCGGCGCCAGCGCCGACCTGCGTTTGCTGCTGGGCAAGGATGCCGTGGCGATCGCCGGCCTGCATGCGCCAGCGCCGCTCATGGCGTCGAACCTGGCGCCGTAACGACGCTCAACGGGGCAGCAGGCCGCGGTCGGCGGGATCGAGCAGGAAGCCCTGCAGGATGTCCTGCAGCTGCGGCAGCTGCGCCACGTAGGCGGGGATGCCCAGCTGGCGCGCGCCGAAATAGTGGGCGATGATGTCGCCCTGCTGTTCCATGTTGAAGTCGGACAGCACACCGCCCGCCTGCGCATCGTAGCGGTAGGCGCGCTGGGCGATATAGCCGCCGCGCAAGGCCAGCAGCGCGCCATGCAGCAGCACGCTGTAGCCGAGCTGGTACTGCCACACGTGCACCATTTCATGGATGAAGAACAGCTTGCCGCCGTTGCCCTCGCGGGAAAAATCGTCGCGGTACTGGGCCGGCATGAAGTACAGGCTGCCGCGCGGCGTCATGGCCGTGTTCTGGTCCTGCAGGCCAAACGGCAGAAAGGAGCCGCGCACGACGCGCACGCGCGCATAGTCGATGGCGTCCTGGAAGACGCCGCGGGCCATGGCGGTTTCGCCGATGGTGAGAGGGCGGCGCAAGACGCGCATGGCACTCCGTCAAAAGAAAGAAGCGGCAAGCACGCAAGCTTGCCGAATACTGCAACTGCAAGTACCTGACAGAAGCGTAACGAGCGGCAGTGATTTGTGGCTAAGAAGCGCAACCGTACTCTGGTACGGTGAGCATCGCAGGCCGCAAAGCACGACGCGCAGTAGCTTATGTCAGGTACGGCTAAGCGGAGCGCAGGCCGCTGGCAGCCTTGGCGATTTCCGTGATGCGGTCCCAGTTGCCGGCCGCGATCGCGTCTTTCGGCGTCAGCCACGACCCGCCCACGCAGGCGACGTTCTTGCACGCCAGGAACTGCGACGCCGTTTCCTGCGAGATGCCGCCCGTCGGGCAGAACGTCACGTCCGGCAGTGGGCCGTAGATGGCGTTGAGCATGCCGATGCCGCCCGCCGGCACGGCCGGGAACAGTTTCAACTGCTGGAAGCCGTTTTCACGCGCCGCCATCACTTCGCCCGGCGTCATCACGCCCGGCAGCAGGGGCAGGCCGCTGCTTTTCGCCGCCGCCACGAGGGCCGAGGTCAGGCCTGGCGAGACGCCGAACACGGCGCCCGCATCGCGCGCCTGGACGAATTCCTCGGGACGCGTCAGGGTGCCCACGCCGACGATCGCGCCCGGCACGGCCGACATGGCGCGGATCGCTTCCAGGCCGTGTTTCGTGCGCAAGGTTACCTCCAGCACGCGGATGCCGCCCGCCACCAGCGCGCGCGCCAGCGGGACGGCGTGGTCAGGGTCGTCGATCGCGATCACGGGGATCACGCTCGAGGTGCGCATAATTTCCAGTAGTGTCATGGTCATCTCTTATTTCCTTGCCAAAAAGTCTTCATCGGAACCGGGCACAGTATCGCCGACATTGTCGGCATCGTGCAAGGCAACCGTGGTGGGAATCGGCGACGGCAGGCCGAAGGTGGTGGCACCCTCTTCCGCCGCGCTGACGGTGGAACGGAACATGGAGAACAGCTCGCGGCCCATGCCGATGTGATTCGGCGACAAATCTGCCGTGACCAGCGAACGGGCGTGCCAGACGTCGGCCGGCACCAGCGCCTCCAGCACGCCGGTAAACGCGTCGAGGCGGATGATGTCGCCGTCGCGCACGAGGCCCAGGGGGCCGCCGGCGAGGATTTCCGGCGACACGTGGATGGCGGCAGGCACCTTGCCCGACGCGCCCGACATGCGGCCATCCGTGACCAGCGCCACGTGGCGGCCCGCATCCTGCAGGTTGGCCAGCGCCGGCGTCAGCGCATGCAGTTCCGGCATGCCGTTGGCGCGCGGGCCCTGGAAGCGCAACACGGCGACGAAGTCGCGGTCCAGCGATCCCGCCTTGTAGGCAGCCATGAAATCTTCCTGCGAATTGAACACCAGCGCCGGCGCTTCCACCGTGCGGTGCTGCGGCTTGACGGCCGATACCTTCATGACGGCGCGGCCCAGGTTGCCCGCCACCAGCACCATGCCGCCGTCCGGGGCGAACGGGTTCGAGGCCGGGCGCAGCACGTTCTCGTCGGCGCTGGCGGCCGGCGCATCTTTCCAGAAGACCTTGCCGTCTTCGCCCAGGAACGGTTCCTGGCAGTGCGCGCGCAAGCCGTGGCCCAGGATGGTGTTGACGTCCTCATGCAGCAGGCCCGCATCGAGCAGTTCGCGGATCAGATAGCCCGTGCCGCCGGCCGCGTGGAAATGGTTCACGTCCGCGTCGCCGTTCGGGTAGATGCGCGTGAGCATGGGCACGATGGCCGACAGTTCGTTGAAATCGTTCCAGTCGATGACGATGCCGGCCGCCTTGGCGATCGCCACCAGGTGCAGGGTGTGGTTGGTGGAGCCGCCCGTGGCCAGCAAGCCGACGACGGCGTTGACGATACATTTCTCGTCGACGATGTGACCGACCGGCAGGTAGCTGCTGCTTTGCGCCGTGATGGCGGCGGCGCGCTGGGCGGCGGCGCGGGTGAGCGCATCGCGCAGCGGCGTGTTCGGCGTGATGAAGGCGGCGCCCGGCAGGTGCAGGCCCATCACTTCCATCAGCATCTGGTTGCTGTTGGCCGTACCATAAAAAGTACAGGTGCCCGCGCCGTGGTAGGCTTTCGACTCGCCTTCGAGCAGATCTTCGCGCGTGGCCTTGCCTTGCGCGTACAGCTGGCGCACCTTGGCTTTTTCCTGGTTCGACAGGCCCGACGTCATCGGACCGGCCGGCACGAACACGGCGGGCAAGTGCCCGAAGTGCAGCGCGCCGATCAACAGGCCCGGCACGATCTTGTCGCACACGCCCAGGTACAGGGCCGCGTCGAACATATTGTGCGACAGCGCCACGGCCGTCGACATGGCGATGGTGTCGCGCGAGAACAGCGACAGTTCCATGCCCGGCTGGCCTTGCGTCACGCCATCGCACATGGCAGGCACGCCGCCGGCGAACTGGGCGACGGCGCCCACTTCGCGCACGGCTTGCTTGATGATCTGCGGAAAGCCTTCAAACGGCTGATGCGCCGACAGCATGTCGTTGTACGAGGACACGATGGCCACGGATGGCTTCTTGTACTCTTTCAGCGACAGCTTGTCGTTGGCGGGAAAGGCGGCAAAACCGTGCGCCAGGTTGGTGCACGACAGGGCGCCGCGCTGCACGCCCTGGATGCGGGCCGCATCCAGATGCGCCAGATAGGCGCCGCGCGATGGCCGGCTGCGCGCGATGATGCGCGCTGTTACGGATTCGACTACTGGATGCAGCGCCATATGAATTTCCTTAAAAATGAGTATTTCGTGAAATTTTACTACAAAATGGTGAAGAAGAAGCACTCTTGCGTGGGCCAACAGCACAAATAAGCCACGGATTGCGGCGTATCAAGGCAAACCCGGGCAATATCGCGTATCAGCACCCGCCAAGCCATCTCTTACATGCCACTGGCACAATCGCTAAAAAAGCACAACAAAATCAGCTCTGCGTCACAAACTGTAGTGAAATTACGTTTTTCTGTTGTATTATTCTCATACCAACGCCGGAACACCTGTTCGCCACACCGAACGCGCCGCGCTCCCTTCAACCGAGACAAGCACCCAAGCCGACCGCCATGCGCCAGCCAGCACCTATTCCCGCCATCACCGCCACCGCCAGTTTCCAGTCCCTGCAGGCGCATAGCGCCAGCCTGCGCGACGTCCATTTGCGCCAGCTGTTTGCGGCCGACCCGGCGCGCTTTGCCAGCATGACGGTCGATGCGGCCGGCCTGCTGCTCGATTACTCGAAGAACCGGGTCGACGCCACCACCATGGCCCTGCTGATGGACCTGGCCCGCGAACGCGGCGTGGAAGCGCAGCGCGAAGCCATGTTCACCGGCGAGAAAATCAATCTTACCGAACATCGCGCCGTTCTGCATACGGCCCTGCGCGCGCCGCGCGGCACGCCGCTGGTGGTCGACGGCCAGGATATCGATGCCGATGTGCAAGATGTGCTGCAGCGCGTCAAGGCGTTCACGGACAAGGTGCGCAATGGCAGCTGGCTCGGCTACACGGGCAAGCCCATTTGCGACATCGTCAACATCGGCATCGGCGGCTCGGACCTGGGGCCGAAAATGGCTTGCCTGGCCCTGCGCTCCTACGCCAACCCGGGCCTGGAAATGCACTTCGTCTCCAACGTCGACGGCCATGACATGGAAGCGACCCTGTCGAAAGTCGATCCTGAAACGACCCTGTTCATCGTGGCGTCGAAAACCTTCGTGACGGCTGAAACCATGCTCAACGCCAACACGGCGCGCGCCTGGTTCCTGCTGGAAGGCGACGAAACCGACTTGGCCAAACATTTTGTGGCCGTCTCGACGAATACGCAAGCCATCGTCGACTTCGGCATTTCCCCGGACAATATGTTCCCGTTCTGGGACTGGGTCGGCGGCCGCTACTCCGTCTGGTCCTCGATCGGCCTGGCCGTGGCCCTGTCCGTGGGCTTTGAATACTTCAGCGACTTCCTCGCCGGCGCGCATGCCATGGACCAGCATTTCCGCCAGGCCCCGCTGGAAGACAATATGCCCGTGGTACTGGCCATGGTGGGTTTCTGGAACCGCCAGTTCCTCGACTGCGGCTCCGTTTCCATTGCCCCGTATCACCAGGACCTGAGCCGCTTTGCCGCCTATCTGCAACAGCTGGACATGGAAAGCAACGGCAAGCGCGTCACCAAGGATGGCGTGCCCGTCGACGTGCCCACAGGCCCCGTCATCTGGGGCGACTGCGGCACGAATGCGCAGCACGCGTACTTCCAGCTGCTGCACCAGGGCACGGACATCACGCCCATCGACTTCATCGCCGCCCTGCGCGCCACGCATGACTTGCCGGGCCACCACGACGCCCTGCTGGCCAACTGCTTTGCCCAGTCGGAAGCCTTCATGACGGGCAAAACGGGCGAGGAAGTGCGCCTGGACCTGCAGGCGCAAGGCTTGCCGGAGAACGAAATCGAGGCCCTGGTGCCGCACAAGACTTTCCCCGGCAACCGCCCCAGCAACACCATCCTGATGGACCAGCTGACCCCGACCACCCTGGGCGCCCTGATCGCGCTATACGAACACAAGACCTTCGTGCAGGGCGTCTTGTGGAACGTCAACAGTTTCGACCAGTGGGGCGTGGAACTGGGCAAGGTGCTGGCGAAGAAAATCCAGGCCGAACTGACGGGCGAAGCCCGTCCCGACCACCACGACAGCTCGACCAATGGCTTGATCGCGCTGGCACGCGCGGCCAAGGCAGCTTACTAAAAGAGATAGATGAATATTTACGAAATCAAGGTCGTCAGCGACAAGCCCATGCAGGTGGGCGAATGCCCCCTATGGCATGGCAAGGAAGCGGCCCTGTACTGGGTCGACATCGATGGACGCGCCGTGCACAAGCTGCACCCGGCCAGCGGCAGGCATGAACAATGGGACATGCCGACGGAACCGTCGGCGCTGGCCATCAACGCGGGCGGCGGGCTGATCGTGGCCCTGCGCAGCGGCTTTGCCCACCTCGACACGAAGACGGGCAGCCTGGCGGAAATCGCCCCGGCGCCGTTCGACATGGCCACCACGCGCTTCAACGATGGCAAGGTCGATCCGGCCGGCCGTTTCTGGGTCGGCACGATTTTCGAGCCGCGCAGTGCCGATGCGGCGGAAATGTTCGTGCTGGAAAAGGGCAAGGTGCGCAAGGTGTGGTCAGGCGGCATGACGGTGTCGAACGGCCTGGGCTTTTCCCCGGACAAGCGCACCATGTACCACGCGGATACCACCACGCACCGCATCGACCGCTTCGACTTCGATGCGGCCACGGGCGCCATTTCTGAACCGCAACCGTTCCAGCGTTTTTCCATGGACAAGAAGGCGGCGGATTACGGCGGACGCCCCGATGGCGCGGCCGTCGACAGCGAAGGCAATTACTGGTCGGCCATGTTTGAAGGCGGCAAGATTTTGCGCTTCGCGCCGGACGGCCACCTGCTGGGCGAAATCGCCGTGCCCGTGCGCTGCCCCACCATGGTGACGTTTGGCGGCCCCGACCTGCGCACCCTGTACATCACCAGCGCCAGCCACAACCGCTCTGCCGCCGAGCTCGCCGACTACCCGTTGACGGGCCACGTGCTGTCCGTGCGCGTGGACGTGGCCGGCCAGCCGGAAACGCCTTACCAGGCGTAATCGCCTGTCAGCATGAAAAAAGCGCCGGGCCCTTGCGGGTACCGGCGCTTTTTCACAGGCGGCCGCGCAGATCAGCGGGCCAGTACCTTGCGGATCGTCTCGGCCAGTTCCGCCGCCACGAACTTGGCCACGTAGCCATCGGCGCCCACGCCCTTGACGTGGTCTTCGTTGGTCGAGCCCGTCAGGGACGAGTGGATCACCACGGGAATGGTGGCGAAGCGGCCGTCGTTCTTGATGTTGCGCGTCAGGGTAAAGCCATCCATTTCCGGCATTTCCAGGTCGGTCAGCACCAGCGCGACCTTGTCTTTCGCCGTCTTGCCTTCCGCGGCCGCCTGGCTGGAAATGGCTTGCAGGCGCTCCCACGCTTCCTTGCCCGTCTTGGTCATGATGAAGGGCACGCCCATGGCGTCCAGGCCCTTTTCGATCAGCGAACGGGCCAGCGAGGAATCATCGGCCGCCAGGATCACGGCGCCGGCCGGCAGGCGTACCTGCGGGCCGATGCTGTTCTCGTCCACGTCCGGGTCGCCCGACGGCAGCACGTTGCGCAGGATCTGCTCCACGTCCAGCACCTGCGCCAGGCGCGTCTTGTCCGTGTCGCCATCGAGGCGCGCGATGCTGGTGACGAGACCGCCACCGACGCTCGATTCGGCCGACAGCACCTGGTTCCATTCCAGGCGCACGATTTCATCGACTTCTTCCACGGCAAACGCCTGCGTCGAGCGGGCAAATTCCGTCACCATCAAAATCTTCAAGCCATTGCTCTTGCAGCCGACCGCCATCGGCAAGTCGATCACGGGCACGATCTGGCCGCGGATATTCACCACGCCCAGCATGTGGGGGTGGGAACCGGCTACGGCGGTGATGGCCGGCATTTCCATGATTTCACGTACCTTGAACACATTGATGCCGAACAGTTCGCGGCTGGTCGAGTGATCGCTGGTGCCCAGCTTGAACAGGAACAGTTCGAATTTGTTATTGCCTGTCAGGCTGGTGCGTTCATCGACATCTTGCTGCATTGAATTCATTGTGTCCCCTTGAGCCGTCTTGTAAAGTTAAGTCTGCCTATCCGCGATGCGGACCAGGCTGACTGCATGCCGCATGGGCGTCGGGAGGCGGATTCGGGGCATGGCCGGCGCTAACGTTGCAGCAGTGTGATCGTGCGAGTTCATACAACCAATAGTTGCTATTGGTTCGAGTCTGAATTATACGGTTTTTTACTTTCCACAAAGCTACTTTACGCCGCCAACGGCCATCCTGGCCGCATTTCTTGACTTGCTTGTTGCTACAGCGCAAATCGTGATGAAAAGCATGGAAAATTTCCCCTGCAACCATGGTTGCTTTGCAAAGCCGGCGGCAAATCATGCCCGCGCTCCCGCGCCGGCGATGCGCTTATAATGGCTGCGCAAGATCGCCTGACAGGCAGGCATGGCAAAAGCCCCACGCAAGCGGCACGAATGTAGTAAAATTTCTTGCAATTGCCACTTCTACGTAGTAAATTTACACCACGATTTCAAGTAGCGACAGACTGGCACTTCCGGTCGGCCTCCTCCCCGCTCCGGCTCTTTTACTTTTGCGACGACACTCACTTATGGCTCTTACCGATTTTGACCTGGTCCTGTTTGGCGGCAGCGGCGATTTAGCAATGCGTAAATTGCTGCCTGCCATGTATGCGCGCGACGTCGCGAACGACTTGCCGCCGACGGCACGCATCATCTGCGTCGGCCGCCAGGACAGCGGCCAGGATGCCTTCCTGAAAATGGTGGAAAGCAATTCGCGCCCGCACATCAAGGCCAGCACCCTGAACGCCGCCACGTGGAGCCGCTTCTGCGCGCGCATCGTGTATGTGTCGCTCAACGCCAGCGACGCCTCGACCTACGCCCCGCTCGTCGAAGCGCTGCGCGACGGCGCGGACCTGACGCGCGTGTACTACCTGGCGACGCCGCCGCACCTGTTTGCCTTGATCTGCGACAACCTGGAAGAAAATGGCCTGGTGACGCCGAATTCGCGCGTGGTACTGGAAAAACCGCTGGGCCGCGACCTGGCCAGCGCCAAGCAGATCAACGCCGAAGTGGGCAAGGTCTTCCAGGAATCGCAGATCTACCGTATCGACCATTACCTGGGCAAGGAAACCGTGCAGAACCTGCTGGCCCTGCGCTTCGGCAACGTGCTGTTCGAGCCGCTGTGGCGCCGCGAATGGATTTCCGACGTGCAGATCACCATCGCCGAGAAACTGGGCGTGGGCAACCGCATGGGTTACTACGACACCTCGGGCGCGCTGCGCGACATGCTGCAGAACCACTTGCTGCAACTGCTGTGCATCGTCGCCATGGAACCGCCCACCTCGATCGCGCCGGATGCCGTGCGCGATGAAAAGCTGCAAGTGCTGCGCTCGCTCAAGAAATTCACGCCCACCACCCTGGCGCAAAACATCGTGCGCGGCCAGTACCGCGCCGGCCACGTGGACGGCGCCACCGTGCCGAGCTACCGCGACGAGCCGGACGCGCCCGAACATTCGCGCACCGAGACGTTTGTTGCACTGAAGGCGGAAATCGACACCTGGCGCTGGGCCGGCGTGCCGTTCTACCTGCGCACAGGCAAGCGCATGGCCGACAGCCTGGCCGAAATCGTCGTGCGCTTCAAGCAGATCCCGCACTCGATCTTCAACCAGCCGACGTCGAGCTTCCAGCCGAACTGCCTGGTGATCCGCTTGCAGCCCGACGAAGGCCTGCGCATGAACCTGATGGCGAAAACCCCGGGCGATGGCATGCGCTTGAAACCGGCGGAACTGGAACTCGATTTCCGCGAATCGTTCAAGACGCCGCGCATGGATGCCTACGAGCGCCTGCTGCTCGACGTCCTGCGCGGCCAGCTGACCCTGTTCATGCGCGGCGACGAACTGGAAGCGGCCTGGGAATGGGTCGAGCCGATTCTCGACAACTGGGAACAGAACGACAGCGCGCCGATTCCGTACACGGCCGGCACCTGGGGCCCGGCCGCGGCCAGCGCCCTGATCGGCCGCGACGGCTTGCAATGGCGTGAAGAGGCGCTTCCTGAAGACTAGTTTGGAAGCGCAAGGAGTCTGGCCTTGCAAGGCCAGACCGTTACGCAGGCGTGGAGCGGTGCTCCACGAAACCCCTGCTTCACCCCTGCCTGAAAACTAGTTTGGCAACGCAAGGAGCCGTGCCTTGCAAGGCACGGCCGTTACGCAGGCGCGGAGCTTTGCTCCGCGAATTCCCTGCTTCACCGCTTCCCGAAGACAGAAGACTAATTTAATGCTGCTTGACTCCATCCGCACCCAGCTCGATTCGCTCTCCAAGTCGGAGAAGAAGGTCGCGCTGGCCGTGCTTGACCAGCCGAACCAGACGGTCAGCCAGAACATCACGGCGCTGGCGAAAAGCGCGCAGGTGTCGGAACCGACGGTGGTGCGCTTTTGCCGCACCCTGGGCTATGACGGCTGGCATGAATTCAAGCTGAAACTGGCGCAGGGCCTGGCCCTGGCCATGCCGGGCGCGAACGAACAGCCGGCGCAGGACGACCTGGCGGCCGACCTGGTGAATAAAATCTGCAGCCGCTCGATCAACACCCTGCTCGACCTGCGCAACAACCTGCACCCGGAAGCCATCCAGCGTGCGCTCGACATCCTGTCGCGCGCCAGCAAGATCGAATTCTATGGCCAGGGCACGTCCGGCATCGTGGCGGCCGACGCGCAGCACAAGTTCTTCCGCTCGGGCGTGCCGACGGTAGCCTACAGCGACCCGAACATCCACAGCATCGCCGCGGCCCTGCTGCGCGGCGGCGACTGCCTGGTGGCCATCTCGCAGCGCGGCAACAGCCCCGCCCTGGTCCGCTCCGTGAAGCTGGCGCGCCGCGGCGGCGCCGACGTCATCGTGCTGGCCCCATCGGGCACGCCGCTGGCCGACCTGGCGACCGTGCTGATCCCGATCGACCTGGTCTTCAACACCGACCCCTACACGCCGATTTCGGCGCGCCTGGCCTACCTGGTGGTGATCGACGTGCTGGCCGTGGGCCTGGCCCTGCAGCGCGGCCCCGAATTCCGCAAGAAGATGCAGAATGCGCAAAAGGCGCTGCAGGAATTCGACATGCAGTTCGATTCCTTCATCGGCTGAGGCAATAAAGAGCACAGGCGGACTTGCCGGATTATGTACAATACCCCGGCAAGCCCATTCACTCTTTCCCGTGCAGCCATGAACCAACTCGAACAACTGAAGCAATTTACTACCGTGGTGGCCGACACCGGCGACTTCCAATCGATCCAGGCCTATACGCCGCGCGACGCGACGACGAATCCCTCGCTGATCCTGAAGGCCGTGCAGAAGGATGAATACAAGCCGCTGCTGGAAAAGGCCGTGCGCGACCATCCGAACGCCTCCACCGCCGAGATCATCGACCGCCTGCTGATCGCCTTTGGCGTGGAAATCCTGCAAACCATCCCCGGCCGCGTCTCCACCGAAGTCGATGCGCGCCTGTCGTTCGACACGGAAGCGACCGTCGCCAAGGGCCGCGACCTGATCGCCCTGTATTCGAACGCGGGCATTGCGCGCGAGCGCGTGCTGATCAAGATCGCCTCCACCTGGGAAGGCATCCGCGCCGCCCAGATCCTGGAAAAGGAAGGCATCCGCTGCAACATGACCCTGCTGTTCTCGCTGGCCCAGGCGATTGCCTGCGCCGAAGCGGGCGCGCAGCTCATTTCGCCCTTCGTCGGCCGCATCTACGACTGGTACAAGAAATCGACGGGCATCGACTACGTGGGCGCGGAAGACCCGGGCGTGCAGTCCGTCAAGCGCATCTACAACTACTACCGCAAGTTCGGCTACAAGACCGAAGTCATGGGCGCGAGCTTCCGCAACACCTCGCAAATCCTCGAACTGGCCGGCTGCGACCTGCTCACCATCAGCCCCGACCTGCTGCAAAAGCTGGCCGACAGCGATGCGCCCGTGGAGCGCAAGCTGAGCGTCGAAGCGGCGCCGTCCGCCAACATCGTGCAGATGTCGCTGAACGAGGAAGCCTTCCGCTTCATGATGAATGAAGACGCGATGGCGACGGAAAAGCTGGCCGAGGGCATCCGCGCCTTCTGCGTCGATTCCGGCAAGCTGAAACAGATGATCGCCGCCCTGCGTTAATTCCCGCCGGCGTAAAAAAAAGCGGCGTCCGTGCAATGCACGGCGCCGCTTTTCTTATTTTGAGCCGTCCTCGTTGACCTCACGGCGGCTGGCAGCACCATTGCGAGCGGCCGCCGATCGCGACGCGCAGCAGGTGCCGTCAAGCGCCGTCAGGAACAGCGGAAGGTGGCGACGCCCTGGTAATTGGCGCCATTGGCCAGCGTGGTCTTGTAGCCGACCACCAGCAGATAGCGTCCCGGTCCGCCGTCGCCCAGCATCAGTTGCATGCCATTGCCGCTCGCCAGGTACATGCCGGTGACGGCCATCGCCTCCGGCATGGACGGGCTGAACACGGTACTGCCCTTCAACTGGCCGCTGCTGCCGCCCGCCTGCGTATCGATGGTCACGCTCACCTTGGCGCCGGAGGCATCGAAAGCCATGCTGCCGCTGCCGCTGGCGGTGCCGAAATAGGTCGTCTGCCAGCCGCTCAAGCCCCCCGTGTAGTTGGGCGCGGTGAAGACGCCCGCGTCGCAGCTGACCGTGCCGCTCGCGGGCAGCGCCGCCAGCACGTTGTAGACGACATAATGGGTGCTGGCGTTGACGGCCTCGAAAGTGTAGTTGCCGGACGACGACGTGACCGCGCCCTTGATCCAGCGCCCCTGGGCAAAGCTGGCATCACCGCTGATGTTGCGCGTGGCGGCATCGGCGCCCGTCAAGGCGATCCCGGAAATTTCGCTGAGCGCGCCCGAACTGTCCTGCACCACGCTGCGCAGCACGCCGCTGTTCTGGCCACCCACCGAATTGACCATGTAGCGCGCGACATTGGCCTTGGCGAAAGGCGCGCTGACGGCGCCAAGATCCGGCACCGCCACCGGCGGCGTCACGGGCGGTGTGACGGGCGTCACCGGCGGCGTGACAGGCGCCACGGGCGGGTTCACGGCGACGGCCGGGTCGGCAGGAGAAGAAGCATCGCCACCGCCGCAGGCAGCGAGCGAAGCGGCGACGAGGGTCAAAACAACAGCGTGATTCAATTGCATACGGCTCCAGTCAAAAAAAGGGCGTCACGCAGCCTTGGCACATGCCAAAAACTTAACGCGGAGCATTATGCAATATTTCTCAAGAGAATGCTTATTCAAAAGAAAATCACTAATAGTAACAATGTGACCATGACGCGCGCCACTGGGGCGCAGCGCCATGCTGCAGTAAAATACAAAGCCAGAGTCCGTTTTCCCTACTGCATCCCGCTGCCATATTCCATGCAATCACCGATCACCATCCGCCTGGGCCGCCGCGCCCGCGCCCGCATCGCCGCACACGGGCTGCGCGCCAGCGACATCGCCATCGTGCCTGCCGCCGCCGGCGGACCGAAAGGCCTGATCCTGCACCAGCTCGACTGCTGGCTGTTCGGCGACTTCCTGCCGCAGGCGCCACGCCCGCGCCACTTCGTCGGCGCCTCGATCGGCGCCTGGCGCATGGCCGCCGGCGTGTTTCCCGACCCCGTCGCCGCGCAGCGCCGCCTGGTGCGCGAATACGTGGGCCAGCGCTACCCGGACAAGCCCGCGCCGGCGCACGTCAGCCGCACCTGCCGCGCCCTGCTCGACGCCGTCCTCGATGGCCAGGATGCGCAGTTGCTGCAGCACGGCCAGCACAGCCTGGGCGTGCTGGCCGTGCGCGGCATCGGCGCACTGGCGCAGCCGGGCACCTGGCGCGACCGGCGCGGCTTCCTGCTGGCGGCGGCCAGCAACGCCGTGGCGCGGGCACGCCTGGCCGCCTCGCTCGAACGCGTGGTCTTCCACGCGGGAGCGGACGGCGCCAGCTGGCTGCGTTCGCGCTTCGACGCCTTTCACTCCCACTTCGTGCCCCTGGCGCAGGACAACCTGCGCGACGCGCTGCTGGCCTCCGGCTCCATCCCGCTGGTGCTCGACGCCGTGACCGGCATCGCCGGCGCGCCGCCCGGGCGCTACTGGGACGGCGGCCTGGTCGACTACCATCTGCACCTGCCCTACCAGCGCGAACCGGACCTGGTGCTGTATCCGCATTTCGCCGACCACATCGTGCCGGGCTGGCTGGACAAGGCGATGCCGTGGCGCCGTGCGCGGGCCGGCGATAGCGCGCTCGACAACATGATCCTCGTCTCGCCCTCGCCCGCCTTCGTCGCCAGCCTGCCGAACGGCAAACTGCCGGACCGGCGCGACTTTCCCCATTACGGCCAGGACCACGCGGCACGCATGCGCGACTGGCGCCGCGCCATCGCCGAAAGCGAGCGCATGGCCGCCGCCTTCGCCCGCTGGGCAGAGCAGCCGGACCTGCGCCTGGCGGGCGACCTGTAGCACGGGTGCGCCTGCAACAGGGCCAGAACAGGCGCGGTTTTCCCTCGCCTATCGGTCACTAATCGGTGCATACTATGTCGCACAGGCAATTTAAATCCCTCTGCGACAGGAGTCCGACATGCACGCCCTCTCCCACCTTCGTATCGGCACGCGCCTGGCAGCGGGTTTCGCGCTGGTGCTGCTGCTGTCCGTCATTTCCACCTCGTACGCGCTGTACAGCGCCCATGTGAATGCCGAGGCGACCCGGCAAATGATGGAAAAACCGCTGGCCAAGGAACGCCTCGTGTCGGACTGGTACGTGCTGATCTATTCGGCCATCGCGCGCACCTCGATGATCGCCCGCAGCACGGATCAAACCCTGTCGAGCGTCTTCGCCGAGACCATCGCCGACAGCACCAGACAGGGCGGCGAGCTGCTGAAGAAAATCGAGGCCCTGCTCGACAGCGAGGAAGAAAAAGCCATCTTCAAGGCTTCCATCGCCGAGCGCGTCAAGTACCAGGATGCCAAGACCCTGGTGATGAATACGCGCAAGGCGGGCAACGCGGCGCAGGCGGAAAGCACCTACCGCGACAGCTTCGCCCCGGCCGCCGCCAATTACCAGAACAACGTCAAGGCACTGCTGGCGCAGCAGCGCAAGGCCATCGACGCCACGGCGCAGGCGATCGAGGCGGCCAATGAGCGCAGCTTTACCCTGCTGCTGACCCTGTGCGCGCTGGTGGTGGCCCTGGGCAGCGTCTGCGCCTGGCTGATCACCCGTTCCATCACCGTGCCGCTGCAGTCGGCCGTGAAGGTGGCCGAAACGGTGGCCGACGGCGACTTGCGCACGCATTTCGGTCCTGCCGCCAGCGATGAAATCGGCGACCTGATGCGCGCGCTGCACGGCATGAACGAAGCGCTGCGCAAGGTGGTGTCGGAAGTGCAGAGCGGCACCAACGCGATCGCCACGGCGTCGGGCGAGATCGCCGCCGGCAATCAGGATCTGTCGGCGCGCACGGAGCAGCAGGCCAGTTCGCTGGAAGAGACGGCATCGTCGATGGAGGAATTGACCAGCACCGTGAAGCAGAACGCGGACAATGCGCGCCAGGCCAACCAGATGGCGGTGGCGGCGTCGGGCGTAGCGGAACGGGGCGGCAGCATCGTCAGCCAGGTGGTCGACACCATGGGCGCCATCGACACTGCGTCGACGAAGATCGTCGACATCATCGGCGTCATCGACGGCATCGCCTTCCAGACCAACATCCTGGCGCTGAACGCTGCCGTGGAAGCGGCGCGCGCGGGCGAACAGGGACGCGGCTTTGCCGTCGTCGCCACGGAAGTGCGGAGTCTGGCCCAAAGGTCCGCTGCCGCAGCGAAGGAAATCAAGGCCCTGATCGGCGACTCGGTGGAACAGGTCAACAACGGCACGCGCCTGGTGCAGCAGGCCGGCAGCACCATGGGCGAAGTGGTCGACAGCGTGCGCCGCGTCACCGACATCATGGCCGAGATCACGGCCGCCAGCGCCGAACAAAGCGTGGGCATCGACCAGGTCAACCAGGCCATCGCGCAGATGGACCAGGTGACGCAGCAGAACGCCGCCCTGGTGGAGGAAGCGGCGGCCGCCGCCGAAAGCATGCAGGACCAGGCGGCCCGGCTGGCGCAGGTGGCGGCCGGCTTCCAGCTCGAACACGCGGCGGCGGCAGCGCCGGCACGCGCCGCGCGGCCGGCCAGGGCCGCCACTGCCGCCACGCCGCGCCTGGCGCCGCAGCGCCCGCCCCAGGCGACGGCCAGCAAGCCGGCCGCGTCCGGGGCGGCCGGTGCTGCGGCGCACAAAACGCCGTCCCACATCGCCGGCGACCAGGACTGGGAAGAGTTTTAGGCATCGCGGCCGCGGCCCTTGACCTCCCTGCCCCGGGCCGCTGAAAGTATTTGACAGCGGCCACCGGCGCGCCGATACTGGTTTCAGGTGGGACGGGCGCGCCACCATGCAGCCAAGAACGCGGACGCCCCTCGGGGAAAAATCATGCGCCCTTATTTTGTATGCGTTGCCAGCGCCCGGCACATCGGGCGTCTGCTTGCCGTCCTCCTCTGCGCCGCGCTGGCCGCCTGCGCCGCCGCACCGCCCGCCAGCTTGCCCCCCATCTTCAACGACAGCGATTTTGCGCCGGCCGCCGCCATCGATGCCGGCCAGGTCTTCGCCCTCAGCGACGCCATGCGCCAGTACGTGCAGACGGATGTGCGGCACGCGGCGCGCGACGGCAATCCCCGCGTGGCGCTGTACGAGGCCCTGTACGACAAATCCCGGCTGAAGCTCGAATACGATGCGGCCATGACCCGCAATGCGCGCGAAACGTTCGACGCACGCAGCGGCAACTGCCTGTCGCTGGTGATCATGACGGCGGCGCTGGCGCATGAAATGGGCTTGCAGGTGCGCTACCAGGATGTGCTGGGCGAGGAAAGCTGGAGCCGCAGCGGCGACATGTATTTTGTCGCCGGCCACGTCAACCTGGTGCTGGGCCAGCGCCAGGGCGACAATCCGAACAACTACGACGCCAGGGGCATGATGGTGATCGACTTCCTGCCGTCCGGCGACGTGGCGGGCTACCGCACGCGCGAAATCAGCGAAGCGACGGTGCTGGCCATGTACATGAACAACCGCGCCGCCGAAACCATGAGCGAGGGCCGGCTGGACCAGGCATACTGGTGGGCCAGGGCGGCCCTCCTGCAGGACCCCTCGTTCAGCGGCGCCTACAACACCCTGGGGGTGATCCAGTTCCGCCATGGCGACCTGGCGCAAGCGCGGCGCACGCTGGCCCATGCGCTGGCGCGCACGCCGGATAACACGGTGCTGCTGTCGAACCTGGCGCAGGCCCTTGAAGCGTCAGGCCTGCGCGAGGAAGCGCTGCCGCTGCGGCGGCGCCTGCTGGCGCTGCAGCCGCAGCCGCCCTTCTACTATTTCAACCTGGGCAAGGCGGCCATGCAGCAAAACGATTACGTGCAGGCGATCCGCCTGTTTTCACGCGAAATCGCGCGCGATCCCTATTACCACGAATTCCACTTCTGGCTGGCGCAGGCCTATGCCCGCCTGGGACAGCTGGCGCAGGCGGACAAGCAGCTGGAACTGGCGATGGACAACAGCACCACGCACAGCGACCACACGCTGTATGCGGCCAAGCTGCAGCGCCTGCGCGCCGTCGCCCCGCATTGATCCATTAATCCTCCAGGAACATCTGCTGCAGGTCGTTCAGGAAGCACAGGCCCCGCTCCGTCGGGCGGATGATCTGATGGTCGCGGTACAGCAAGCCCTTTGCCTCGGCCGCATTGAGCGGCTGTTCGATGGCGTTGATGGCCAGGCCCGTGCGCTCGGAGAACAGATTGGGCGAAAAACCCTGCGTCAGGCGCAGCGTATTGAGCATGAATTCGAAACCCATCTCCTCGCGCGCCAGCTCGCGCTCTTCCTGCACCGGCTGGCCGGCGGCGACCGCCTCCATGTAGGCCTTCGGCTGCTTGTAGCGGGCCTGGCGCAGTACCCGGTGCGGGAATGAGATTTTGGAATGGGCACCGGCGCCGATGCCGATGTAGTCGCCGAATTCCCAGTAGTTGCGGTTGTGCCTGGCCTGGCGGCCCGGCTGGGCGTAGGCCGACACTTCGTAGCGGCCATAGCCCGCCTGCGCCGCGCGCGCGGCCACCATGTCGGCGATGTCGGCGCTCTCGTCGTCGTCCGGCAGCACGGGCGGATACTTGGCGAACAGGGTGTTCGGCTCCAGGGTCAGGTGGTACAGCGACAGGTGCGGCGGCGCGAACGCCAGCGCCGTTTCCAGGTCCTGCTGCGCCTCGGCCAGAGTTTGCGTGGGCAGCGCGTACATCAGGTCGAGGTTGAAATTGTCGAAATGCGCATGCGCGATATCCACCGCGCGGCGCGCCTCGTTGTCGTCATGGATGCGGCCCAGCGCCTGCAGGTGGCGGCCATTGAAGCTCTGGATGCCGACCGACAGGCGGTTGATGCCGCTGGCGCGGTAGGACTTGAACTTTTCCGTTTCAAACGTGCCCGGATTGGCTTCCATGGTGATTTCGCAATCGGGCTCCAGCGGCAGCAGGGTGCGCACGTCCGACATCAGGCGGTCCAGCCCCGCCGCCGACATCAGGCTGGGCGTGCCGCCGCCGATGAAGATGGTGTGGATCTTGCGGCCCCAGATCAGCGGCAGCGCCATTTCCAGGTCCAGGCGCAGGGCCGCCAGGTAGTCCTCTTCCGGGAAGCTGCCGCGCACTTCGTGCGAATTGAAGTCGCAGTACGGGCATTTCTTCACGCACCAGGGGAAATGGATGTACAGCGACAGCGGCGGCAGCGCCGCCAGGTTCAGGGCGCCCGGCTGCAGATAGCGCAGCGCCGCGCCGGCCGCGCCGGAAATGCCTTCCTGCGGCGCCGGGGACGCGCCGGGCTTGGCGGCTGACTTGGCAGCGGCGCCCACCAGTTTGATCGGGATCATCGCAGCTTTTCCACCAGTGCGCGCAGGGCCTGGCCCCGGTGCGACAGCGCGTTCTTTTCATCGGACGTCAGTTCGGCCGCGCACTTGCCCAGGGCGGGGATATAGAAATGCGGATCGTAGCCGAAGCCGCCCTGGCCGCGCGGCGCGGCAATCATCTCGCCGTTCCAGCGGCCGTCGGCGATCACCGGCTGCGGATCGTCCGCGTGGCGCACGTAGACCAGCACGCAATAGTAATACGCGGATTTGTCGGCATGCGCCTCCAGGTCGGCGATCAGCTTGGCGCTGTTGGCCGCGTCCGACTTCGGTTCGCCCGCATAGCGGGCCGAATACACGCCCGGGGCGCCGCCGAGCGCATTGACGCACACGCCGGAATCGTCGGCCAGCGCCGGCAGCCCTGTCAGGCGAGCCGCATGGCGCGCCTTTTGCAGCGCGTTTTCAACGAAGGTATGGAATGGCTCGTCGCTTTCCGGCACGTCGTACTCGCCCTGGGCGTGGACGGAAAAACCGATGGTCGAGAGCAGCTCGTTGAATTCCTTGAGCTTGCCGGCGTTGTTGGAGGCGAGAATGAGGCGTTGGGTCATGTGACAATATCCGGGTTGGGCCAGCCCTGCGCGGAACTGCGGGGCTGTATGAAGTGCCGACATTGTAAACCTTTTGCGCTCCCCTTACCGCGCCCCGCCGCTGCGACAAAAAGCGGCAGCGGCGGAGAATTTTGCCCGCCGGGCGGGCGACAGCATGTAAATCTATGTAAAGATCAGATGCCCAATGCCTGCTTCTGCAGGGCGATCAGGTCGGCGATGCCGCCCTGCGCCAGGTCCAGCAGGCGGTTCATGCCGGCGCGGTCGAAGGCGGCGCCTTCGGCCGTGCCCTGCACTTCGATGAAGTGACCCGCTTCCGTCATCACCACGTTCATGTCCGTGTCGCAGCCCGAGTCTTCGACGTAGTCCAGGTCCAGCACCGGCATGCCCTGGTAGACACCCACGGAGATGGCAGCGACGAAGCTTTTCACGGGGATGGCGGCGATGGCGCCGCGCGCCTGCAGCTGGGAAAACGCGTCATACGCGGCCACCATGGCGCCCGTGATGGAGGCCGTGCGCGTGCCGCCGTCGGCCTGGATGACGTCGCAATCGAGGTGCAGCGTGCGTTCGCCGAAGGCCTGCAAATCGAAGGCGGCGCGCAGCGAGCGGCCGATCAGGCGCTGGATTTCCTGCGTGCGGCCCGACTGCTTGCCGCGCGCCGCTTCGCGGTCCATGCGCGTGTGCGTCGAACGGGGCAGCATGCCGTACTCGGCCGTCAACCAGCCCTGCCCCTTGCCTTTCAGGAAGCCCGGCACCTTGTCTTCGATGCTGGCGGTGCAGATGACCTTGGTGTCGCCGCACTCGATCAGCACCGAGCCTTCGGCATGCTTGGTGTACTGGCGGGTGATGCGGATGGCGCGCAGCGCGTCGACGGCGCGGCCGCTCGGGCGGGATTCAAATGTCATGGAATATCCTGTGTGATTGGGGTGGCGGCAGCGATTCTACCACCGCGCCGGCGCATATTTGCAGTCATGCAACAACGCAAGGCCGCCAGGGCGCGCGCTGCACACATGATCCCTACAATCCTGCCCCGCCATACACAATTTTCTTTACAATGCCGTAAAACGCACACTATTCAGCAATTTTCAGGCCATCGGACGATCCGGGCCTGTTTTACGGCAAGGGCAGGTATTGCCTGCGCTGGCTGATTAAGTGTATAAGTGACTGTATACAAGATCAAATCGGGGAATCCTTTGAGCATTTCAAGCATGACAGGCTACGCGGTTGCCACCAGCGAAGGTGCTGCAGGCACACTGACAATTGAAATCAAGAGCGTCAATTCGCGCTTTCTCGACCTGCAATTCCGGATCAACGACGATCTGCGGGCGCTGGAGCCCGACTTGCGCGCCGCCGTCATGTCCGCCATCACGCGCGGCAAGGTCGAGGTACGCCTGAGCTTTGGCCGCAAGGCCGCCACCGCCGGCACGCAGGCGCTGAACCTGCCCCTGCTGACGGAGCTGGCGCGCCTGCAAAACGAAGTGGGCCAGCATTTCGTCTCCGCCCCCGTCATGACGGTGGCTGAACTGCTGCGCTGGCCTGGCGTCATCGAAGAGGCGCAAGTGGGCCAGGAATCCCTGCAGGCGGACGTGGGCGCGCTGACCCGCCGCACCGTGGCCGCCTTCGTCGAAAGCCGCAAGCGCGAAGGCGCGGCGCTCGAAGCCGTGCTGGTATCGCGCATCGAAGCGATGGAAGCCATCGTCAAGCGCATCACGCCCCTGATTCCGCAAGTGGTGGCGGCCTTCCAGCAAAAAGCCATCGAACGCATGCAGGATGCGCTGGGCCTGGCCAGCCAGGGTTCGAATTCGGCCCTGTCGCGCCAGGACGCCATGGAACGCATCCGCCAGGAAGTGATTTTGTATGGCATCCGCATCGACGTCTCGGAAGAGCTGGCGCGCCTGTCGGCGCACCTGGGCGAGACGCGCCACATCCTGACCAAGGGCGGACAGGTGGGCAAGCGCCTCGATTTCATGATGCAGGAACTGAACCGCGAAGCCAATACCCTGGGCGCCAAGGCCTCCGTCAAGGAACTGGCCGACGCCTCGATGGACCTGAAGCTGCTGATCGAGCAGATGCGCGAACAAGTACAGAACCTGGAATAAGCCATGGCCACCCTGCGCCCATGGACATGCGCCTGCGCCGCCCTGGCACTGCTGGCGGCCGGCGCGCAGGCGCAGACGGCGCAACTGCCGTCGCCCTACGCGATCGAGGGCTGCGCGTCCGGATGCTTCGCGCTCAAGGAACGGGGCGCCGCCATCTACACGGGCGCCGACGCCGCCTCTTACCGCATCTGCTCGCGCAGCAGCCTGGGCGCGGAAGTGTCCGTCGACAGCACGGTCGTGCGCATCAACAACCGCGACTGCACCGACGTGAACGGGCGCGCCATCGTCCTGAATGCGGGCGAAATCGCGCTGGGACGGCTGCCCCGCTGAAATCCGCCGGGCCGGTTTGTTTTTGATCAAGCCACGGGCAGGGGCTGGCCCAGTGCCTTGCCTCTTGGTAAAATACCGGATTGGGCGCCGCCTGCGCAGGCAGCCGCGCCGACAACACGATTATGGAAAGATCCGCATGAGCCACCCTACCGCCTTCTCCGGCAGCCTGTTCGTGGTTGCCGCGCCATCGGGCGCCGGCAAATCGACACTGGTCAATGCATTGCTGGCGCAAGAGCCCGGCATCAAGCTGTCGATCTCGACCACCACGCGCGCCCCCCGTCCGGGCGAGCAGCATGGCCGCGAGTACTATTTCACGACGGCGGAAGACTTTGTCGCGCGCGCCGACCAGGGCGAATTCCTGGAATGGGCGGAAGTGCACGGCAATTACTACGGCACTTCGCGCATCATGGTGGAACAGCAAATGGCCGCCGGCACCGATATCCTGCTGGAAATCGACTGGCAGGGCGCGCGCCAGGTGCGCAAGCAATTCCCCCGCGCGGCCGGCATCTTCATCCTGCCGCCGTCCATCGATGCGCTGGAAGAGCGCCTGAACAAGCGTGGCCAGGACGAGCCGCACGTGATCACGCGCCGCCTGCTGGCGGCCGGCGGCGAAATCGCACACGCTCCCGAGTTCGAGTATGTTATTATCAATGAAGAGTTTACGGTCGCTTTGTCCGAACTGAGCGCGATCGTGAGAGCGGCCCGTTGCCGGTTTGCGCAACAAGCGGCCCGTAACGCATCGCTATTCGCCCAGCTGGGCCTGCACGCAGAGTAAAAACGCTGCAACGGCACGCCAGTTCATACACAGCACCACGCAAAAATTTTAGGAGTTACTATGGCCCGTATCACAATCGAAGATTGCCTGAAGCAGATCCCTAACCGTTTCCAGCTGACCCTGGCTGCGACCTATCGCGCACGTCAGTTGCTGCAAGGCCACACCCCCAAGGTGGAAGCCAAGGACAAGCCTACCGTTGTCGCACTGCGCGAAATCGCTGCCGGTAAAGTCGGCATCGAAATGCTGAAAAAGGTCCCGATGTAATTGGGAGCCCGCGTGCCGGAACAGTGCTGACCCCTGGTTCTACCGTATCCTTTATTCACACTGTGAAGCAACGCGACGTTTTATGAGTCTGACCCCAGCCGACACGACTTCCGCAGCACTGCCGCCCCTGGCCCCGCGCCAGGCGGCAAAATCGCAGGGCGCTAGCGCGCCCGGCACCGGCACGTCCGCTGGGACCGCCTCCGCAGCACCGCCAGCGCCCGCCCTCGGCGTCGCCTCCGTCAGCCACCTGGCCGACAAGCTGGCCGAATACCTGTCTCCCGCCGACCTGAAAAAAGTCAAGGAAGCCTACCGCTTCTCCGACGAAATGCACCTGGGCCAGATGCGCCGTTCGGGCGAGCCGTACATCTCGCATCCGATCGCCGTCGCGGAAATCTGCGCCGACTGGAAGCTCGACGCGCAAGCCATCATGGCCGCCCTGCTGCACGACGTCATGGAAGACCAGGACGTCAAGAAGGAAGAATTGATCGAGCGCTTCGGCGCGCCCGTGGCGCACCTTGTCGATGGCCTGTCGAAGCTGGAAAAGATCGAATTCCAGAGCCAGATCGAGGCGCAGGCGGAAAACTTCCGCAAGATGCTGCTGGCCATGGCCTCCGACGTGCGCGTGATCCTGATCAAACTGGCCGACCGCCTGCACAATATGCGCACCCTGGACTTCATGACGGCCGCGAAAAAGCGCCGCATCGCCAGCGAGACCATGGAAGTGTACGTGCCGATCGCGCACCGCCTCGGCCTGAACAATATCTACCACGAGCTGCAGGACCTGTCGTTCTCGCACCTGTACCCCATGCGCTACCGCACCCTGGCGAAAGCCGTCAAGGCGGCGCGCGGCAACCGGCGCGAAGTGGTCAACAAGATCATGGAAGCGGTGAAGAGCACCCTGTCCATGGCCGAGCTCGAGG
Organism: Janthinobacterium sp. GW821-FHT03C08; assembly: GCF_059420905.1. Classification (NCBI taxonomy): domain Bacteria; kingdom Pseudomonadati; phylum Pseudomonadota; class Betaproteobacteria; order Burkholderiales; family Oxalobacteraceae; genus Janthinobacterium; species Janthinobacterium sp. GW821-FHT03C08. The sequence goes on from NZ_JBWKUP010000010.1 coordinate 222,329, forward strand.
CCGAAGTCACGGGCCGCGAAAAGACCCTGTACGACATCTACAAAAAGATGCGCAACAAGCACTTGTCGTTCTCGCAAGTGCTGGACGTGTACGGCTTCCGCGTGGTGGTGGGCAGCTTTGCCGACTGTTACGTGACCCTGGGCACCCTGCACAGCCTGTACAAGCCCATGCCGGGCAAGTTCAAGGATTACATCGCGATCCGCAAGCTGAACGGCTACCAGTCGCTGCACACGACCGTCATCGGTCCCTACGGCACGCCCGTCGAATTCCAGATCCGCACGCAGGAAATGCACCGCACGGCCGAATCGGGCGTGGCGGCGCACTGGCTGTACAAGAGCGGCGAATCGAACCCGTCCGACCTGCAGCAGCGCACGCATGCGTGGCTGCAATCGCTGCTCGACATCCAGCAGCAGACGGGCGACTCGGCCGAATTCCTCGAACACGTCAAGGTCGACCTGTTCCCCGATTCCGTCTACGTGTTTACGCCGAAGTCGAAGATCATCGCCCTGCCGCGCGGCGCCACGGCCATCGACTTCGCCTACTCGATCCACACGGGCATCGGCGACCAGACCGTGGCCGTCAAAATCAACAACGAAACCTCGCCCTTGCGCACCGAGCTGCACAATGGTGACATCGTGGAAATCATCACCGATTCCTCGTCGCGCCCCAGCCCGACGTGGCTGTCCTTCGTGCGCACCGGCAAGGCCCGCTCGGCCATCCGCCACCATTTGCGCACGATCAACCTGCCCGAATCGATCGCCCTGGGCCAGCAGCTGCTGTCGCAGGCGCTGCAGACGCTGAACATCGACGCCGACCTGCCGGCGCCGCTGGTGGAGCGCCTGCTCAACGAGTCGAGCGCCAATTCCATGGACGAGCTGTACGCGGACATCGGCATCGGCAAGCGCATGGCCACGCTGGTGGCGCGCCACATCTTCGGCCTGATCGGCGGCGAAGCGGCCAGCATGCCCGTGGAACACAACAGCGGCAGCGAACTGGACCCCGTCACCATCTGCGGCAGCGAAGGCGTCTCCGTGCAACTGGCGCCGTGCTGCCTGCCGATACCCGGCGACCAGATCATCGGCCAGCTGCGCCGCGACCAGGGCTTGCTCGTGCACACGAGCGACTGCTCGCAAGCGAAGCGCCAGCGCGCCAAGGAACCGGACCGCTGGATCGCCGTGCGCTGGGGAACCGAACTGAACCGTCGCTTCGACTGCCGCATCAAGGTCTTGATCAACAGCGAGCGGGGCATCCTCGCCCGCGTGGCAGCCGAAATCGGCGAATCGGACGCCAACATCATCTACGTGGGCATGGACGAAGACAAGGACAACGTGCTCGACCAGCTGCGCTTCACCGTGCAGGTGAAGGACCGCGTCCACCTGGCCGCCCTGCTGCGCAATGTGCGCCGGGTCGCCGGGGTGAACCGGATACTCCGGGAGCGCAATTAAAAAAAAACGGCTGGCCAGATTCTCTGCCCAGCCGTTTTTTCATGCCGCGAGCATCAGCTCAAGTTTCCCCCGGCGCCGGATACGTCACTTCCAGCAACTCCAGTTCCTGCTCGCCCTGCGGCGTGTTGAGGGTGATCACGTCGCCTTCGCGCGCCTTGGTGATGGTGCGGGCCATGGGCGAGATCCAGCTGATCTTGCCGTTCAGCGGGTCGAATTCGTCGATGCCGACGATGGTGATGGTGTGCGTTTCGCCGTCGCTGGTGCGGTAGGTAACCGTGGCGCCGAAGAACACCTGGTCGTTGCCATGGTGCACGCTGGGATCGACGATGGCGGCCAGGTCCATGCGCTTGGTGAGGAAGCGGATGCGGCGGTCGATTTCGCGCAGGCGCCGCTTGCCGTAGATATAGTCGCCATTTTCCGAGCGGTCGCCATTCGACGCCGCCCAGTGGACGATGCGCACCACTTCCGGACGGTCCACGTCGATCAGCTGCAGCAGCTCTTCCTTGATGCGCTGGTAGCCGGCCGGCGTGATGTAGTTCTTCGCGCCGGCGGGAATGGCCAGCGCCAGGGCGGCCGCTTCCTCATCGTCGTCGTTGTCGGATTCTTTTACAAAGGCTTTATTCATGCGTCTATTGTAGCCCTGCCAGGCGCCTGCCGGCACACGGCAAGCAGGGGCAAGCGGGCTTTTTTGACGTATCATCGGGGCAAGGGCGGCCATCCCGCGCCGCCGCACGGAGACGGATGAAAAAATTCTACCGATTCAGGCGCTGGCTGTTCGCGCCGCTGGTCTACCTGGCCGCCATCTTCCTGCTCGTCGAGGAATGGCTGTGGGCGACGGGCGCGCGCATCATGCAGGTGGTGGCGCAGTTCCCGCCCCTGCATGCCCTGGAAGCATGGATCAAGCGCCTGCCGCCCTACTGGGCGCTGGCCATCTTCGTGCTGCCGGCCGTGCTGCTGTTCCCCGTCAAGCTGCTGGCCCTGCTGGCCATCGCGCGCGGCCATGCGTTTTCCGGCATCGGCGTGATCGTCATCGCCAAGCTGGGCGGCGCGGCCGCCGTCGCGCGCCTGTATTCGCTCACGCGCCCCACCCTCCTCAGCCTGCCTTGGTTTGCCCATTGGCATGGCCTGTTCATGGAAACCAAGGACCGCTGGATCGGCCGCCTGCGCGCCACGCGCCCGTGGCGCCGCGTCAGCCGCTTGTCGGCCGCCCTGGGCCGCGCCCGCCGCGCCTGGTGGCAGCGCTTGCGCAAGGGCACGCCGGGCCGCCATAATTCCCGTCCGGCAAGGGTGCTGCGCCGTTTTGCCGCCTTCTGGCGCGCCCGCCGCTGATGAAGAAAGGCCAACCCATGCACGACACTCCCCGGCTGGCGGACGCCATGCGCGCCGCGGCGGCAGAAATCTACCTGTACGACGCGGCCAGCCTGCAATTGCTGGACGCCAACGATGCCGCCTGCGCCAACCTGCACTACGCGCGCGCCGAATTGCAGGCGATGACGGTTTTCAGCCTGGCGCCGCAACTGGAAGCGCCCCGGCTGGCCGCCGTGCTGGCGGGCCTGGACGACGCCATCGGTGCGCAAGCCCGGCTGCACCTGCAGCAGCAGCGCCGCGATGGCGGCCTGTATTCGCTGTCGCTGCAGCTGTCGCGCGCCAGCCGCCAGGGCCGCGCCCTGATCCTGGCCGTGGCGGAAGACTTGCGCACGCCGCAGGCGACGGCCGCCGCCCTGGCGCAGGTGCAGTCGCGCTTCAACGCCATCGTCTCGAATACGCCCGGCCTCGTGTACCAGTTCTGCCTGCATGCGGATGGACGGGCGTCCTTTGCCTACCTGAGCGATGGCTGCCAGGCCCTGCTGGGGCTGGGTCCGGCGCAGCTGCATGCCCACCCGGAACTGTTCTTCCAGCTGATCCTCGCCGATGACCGCGCCTCCTACCTGGACTCGATGCTGGCGTCGAAGGCTGCCCTGTGGAGCTGGAACTGGGAAGGCCGCATCTGGGTCGATGCCTGGAAAGACGTGAAATGGATCAACCTGCGCTCCACGCCGCGCGCGCTGGCCGACGGCACGGTGCAGTGGGAAGGCATCATGACGAACATCACGGAAAGCCGGCTCGAGCAGATCGAGGTGCGCCAGTCGCGCGCCCGCCTGGCCGAGCTGACGGCGCATATCGACAAGGTCAAGGAGCACGAACGCACGCGCCTGGCGCGCGAACTGCACGATGACCTGGGCGGCAATCTGACGGCGATCAAGATGGCCCTGGCCATGCTGACGCGGCGCCTGCCGCCGGACGACCCGCTGCTGCAGGAAAAGGCCGACTATGTCGATGCGCTGGTCGACCGCAGCATCGACGCCGTGCACCGCATTTCGCTGGACTTGCGCCCGTCCATGCTGGACCTGGGCCTGGTCGCCGCGCTGGACTGGCAGGTGAAGGAATTCGCGCGCCAGGCCGGCATCGAATGCCAGTTCATCTCGAACCGCCAGCACATCGAGCTGGAACTGGACCAGGCCACCAGCCTGTTCCGCATCGCCCAGGAGGCGTTGACGAATATCGCCAAGCACGCGCGGGCCGGCAAGGTGAGCGTGCGCCTGGCCCGCCAGCGCCAGCAGCTGCGCCTGACGATCGCCGACGATGGCGTGGGCATGCGCCTGTCCGACCGCGCCAAGCCGCAATCGTTCGGCATCCGCGGCATGGCCGAGCGCGCCAGTGCCCTCGGCGGCGTCCTGAGCCTGATGGACGGGCCGGACGGCGGCACGGTCCTGAGCATAAAAATCCGTCTGTCCACGCCGCGAGAGGCGATAATAGCGGCTGCAGCCAGCGCGCCAGCGCACAGCGAACCGCCGCAAGACCCTGGCTGGCGCGAGTGATTCAGATAGGAAACAACGTAGTCATGAAAGAAAAAGCCACCATCCGGGTATTCATCGCCGACGATCATGCGATCGTGCGCGAAGGCTTGAAGCAGATCCTCGCCGACACGAAAGACATCATCGTGGCCGGCGAGGCAGAAAACGGCCACGACGCCATCAAGCTGTTCCGTGGCTCGAAATGCCAGGTGTTGCTGCTCGACATCTCCCTGCCCGACCGCAGCGGCATCGACGTACTCAAGCAGATCAAGAAGGAAAAGCCGGAACTGGCCGTGCTGATGCTGTCCATGCACCGCGAAGACCAGTACGCCATCCGCTCGCTCAAGGCGGGTGCCGCCGGCTACCTGACCAAGCAGAGCGCGCCGCGCGAGCTGGTCACGGCCATCCGCCAGGTCGCGGGCGGCCTGAAGTACATCAGCGCCTCGCTGGCCCAGGAACTGGCCAATACGGTGGGCGAAGACCATGAAACGGCGCTGCACGACACCTTGTCGGACCGGGAATACCAGACCCTGGTGATGATTGCCTCGGGCAAGGCCGTCGGCGCCATCGCCGAGGAACTGAAATTGTCCGTCAAGACCGTGAGCGAATACCGCGCCCGCCTGCTGGTCAAGATGAAGCTCAAGAACAGCGCCGAACTGACGCATTACGCCATCCGCAACCAGCTGGTGGATTGACGCCACGGCGGGCGCCGGCAGGCGCCAAGGCGGCATGCGCGCTGGCATCTGGCGAATTGGGCGCACTTCTCCGTGCTTCTCGCACAATAAGTTCTTTGCCAACTCGCATATCATGGGGATAATTAGAATATATCTAAAAAGGCTTTGCCTACATGTCCAGTAAATTGCCATCTTCGCCAGCAAACGCACCCGCTGGCGCCACGAATACCACCGGCGCCGCACCGATGAATCCGGCCGATATCGCCCGCGAAGCCTTTCGCCGCCTGGCGACGCGGCGCATCGCCCCCACGCCGGGCGCCTACCGCGACATCTACAATGAAATCGCCGGCATCACCGAAGCCGCCGACACGCCGGCCGCCCCCGCCGCCGTGCTGGCCGCCAGCGCCCCGCTGGACGGCGGCGCGGAAAATGTCCTGACGCAATTTGCCGCCAAGATGAGCGAATCGGCAGGCGAGCTGGGCGACTTTGGCCGGCGCTTCCAGCGTGCCCTGAAGGCGCGCGACTGGGACAGCTATGCGCGCACTCTGGCGCAGCTGGCGGAAAGGCAAGTCAAGAAAGGCGGCGGCATCGAATTACCGCCCCTGCCGGACGGCGAACAGACGCGCACCCTGCGCGAATTGCTCAGCCGCACCCTGGGCTTTGCCGTCGCCACCCTGCTGACGGGCACGCCCGCGCTGGTGGAAGAGGCCGAATCGCTGGGCGCCGCCATCAAGCAGGCGCACACGGAAGAGGCGCTGAACGAAGCGGCCCTGCGCCTGAAGCAGCTGTGCTACCAGATCGAATTGAAGAGCGGCGACACGGCCGAGCAGCAGGAACTGCTGCTGCGCCTGTTCAAGTTGTTGCTGGACAACGTCAGCCAGCTGCTGGACGACGACAGCTGGCTGCGCGGCCAGGTCGACGCCGTGCAAAACCTGATCGCCGGCCCGCTGGACCAGCGCGCGCTGGAAGACGCCACGCGCAGCCTGAAGGAAGTCATCTACAAGCAGGGCCAGCTCAAGCACAGCCTGTCCGACGTCAAGCTGACGGTCAAGAACATGATGATGACCTTCATCGACCGCCTGGGCCAGGTGGCGGCCAGCACGGGCGACTTCCACGAAAAGATCGGCGGCTATTCGGAAAAGATCAGCCAGGCGGAAAACATCAGCGAACTGAACAGCGTGCTCGACGAAGTCCTGCGCGAAACGCGCATGGTGCAGAACGAAGCGTTGCGCGCACGCGACAAAATGGTGCTGGCGCGCCAGGAAGTGCAGGATGCGGAACAGCGCATCCACACCCTGGAAGCCAAGCTGCAGCATATGAGCGAACTGGTGCGGGAAGACCAGCTGACAGGCAGCCTGAACCGCCGTGGCCTGGACGACGTGTTCGAGCGCGAAACGGCCCGCTCGGACCGCCGCGGCACGCCCCTGTGCATCGCCATGCTGGACCTGGACGACTTCAAGCGCCTGAACGACACCTATGGCCACCTGGCCGGCGATGCGGCGCTGAAACATCTGGTGAAGATCGTCAAGGAAACCCTGCGCTCGATGGATGTCATCGCCCGCTTTGGCGGCGAGGAATTCCTCATCCTGCTGCCGGAAACGACGGTCGACGCGGCCGCCTCGACGATGACCCGGCTGCAGCGCGAGCTGACGCGCCACTTCTTCCTGCACGACAACGAGAAAGTGCTGATCACCTTCTCCGCCGGCGTGGCCCTGCGCCACCCCAACGAAGACCAGGCCGAACTGGTCAAGCGCGCCGACCGCGCCATGTACCAGGCGAAACAGACGGGCAAAAACCGCGTGGTGGTGGCGGACTGACCTCCCTCCGGCACCGCCCGCATGCCGTCCCGCCGCCAGGCCGGACGGCATTTTTCATGCAGCCTTGCCCGGCAAGGCCGGCGCGCGCCGCACGAAACATACCAAAAACACAATTTGTCTGCGCATGCCATCGTTCCCGGCCCGTTGCGGCCCGGCGAAAATAAAATTATTTTTTCCCTCAAGTTTCCGAAAAACATGTCGTCTAGCGCGCGGCGCACCACAAACTGAAGGGCTGAAAAATAAAATTTAAAGCGTTTTTCGCCATAAATTTTCCCGCAGAGCAACCGTTACCCTAAACAACAGCGGCTTGATTGTCCCGGAACAGCGGGGCAGGCCAAAGTGACTAGCACATAGCGCAATGTAGTACCTGTCTGGAGAATTAACATGGCTGCAGTAATTAACACCAACATCGCTTCCCTGAACTCGCAACGCAACCTGTCGACCTCGCAATCGGCGCTGAGCACCTCGCTGCAACGCCTGTCCTCCGGTCTGCGTATTAACAGCGCCAAGGATGACGCTGCTGGTCTGGCGATTTCCGACCGCATGACGTCGCAAATCCGCGGCATGACCCAAGCAACCCGCAATGCAAACGACGGCGTCTCGCTGGCCCAGACGGCCGAGGGTGCACTGTCGAGCTCGGGCGACATCCTGCAACGTATCCGCGAACTGGCCGTGCAATCGTCGAACGCCACCAACTCGTCGAGCGACCGTCAGGCGCTGCAGACCGAGGTAGGCCAGCTGAGCTCGGAACTCAACCGTATCGCCCAAACCACCTCGTTCAACGGCCAGGCGCTGCTGGACGGCACCATGGGCACGGCCAACTTCCAGGTCGGCGCCGATGCCAACCAGCTGATTTCGGCCAGCGGCTCGAACTTCCTGACCAACACCTACGGTAACAACCGTACCGCCAACGATTCCGTGCAGGCGGCTGCCGCCACCACCATCGTGGGCGGCAAGGACATCGTCGTCAACGGTTCGCTCGGTTCGGGCACCTACACGACCGTCGCCGGCGACAGCGCCAAGGCAATCGCCGCCGGCATCAACGGCCAGACGGCCAAGACCGGCGTGACGGCGGAAGCCCGTACCGACGTGGCACTGACCCTGGGCGTGGAATCGTACTCGCTGTCCCTGAAATCGGATAACGCGAACGCCGTGGCCATTTCCTTCTCGGTGGGCGGCACGGCAACGACGGCCAGCGACTTTGCCGCAGGCATCAGCGCCATCAATGCGCAAACGGCCAATACCGGCGTGACGGCACAGTACGATTCCGTCAACAAGGGCATCAAGCTGACCAACGCTACCGGCAACGACATCACGGTCAACAATACGGCCGCCACCGCCAACACGATCCTGGGCGTCGGCACGTACAAAACCGATACGGCAACGACGAAAGACGTGCCAACGGCTGCAGGCGGTTTCTCGATCGCTGGCGTCGCCGGTACGGCAGTTGCCAACGGCCGCGTCATTTTCGACTCGCCGAAGAGCTTTGAAGTCAAGGATGCAGGTTCGGGCCTGGCCCTGACCGGCACCTCGAAGCTGAACGCCGTATCGTCGCTGGACGTGACCACGTTCGACGGCGCGCAGCTGGCACTGAAAATCGCCGACTCGGCCCTGGCCACGGTGAACAGCCAGCGCGCTCAGTACGGTGCTCTGCAATCGCGCTTCTCGTCGGCGATCTCGAACCTGCAATCGACCACGGAAAACCTGTCCTCGTCGCGCAGCCGCATCGTCGATACCGACTTTGCTGCAGAAACGGCCAGCCTGACCCGTGGCCAGATCCTGCAACAAGCTGGTACCGCCATGCTGGCGCAAGCAAACTCGCTGCCGAACGGTGTCCTGAGCCTGCTGCGCGGCTAATCCCCGATTAGCCTCGCTACATCGCTGGACTCAGGTTCCCCTGCCGAATTTTTTCGGCAGGGGAATTTTCACTAGGAGAGCACCATGACTATCGACGCGATAGCGGCCGCCTCCGCGGCCAGAGTTGAGAAAAGTTACTCGACGGACACACCGACTGCACGTCCCGTGCCGGCGCGCGCAGCAACGGCTGCCGAGCAGGCGGGCCAGGCAGAAAAAAACCGGGAACCCAGCCGTGATCAATTACACAAGGCCGTTTCCGAGCTGAATCAGTCGCCGCAAATCAAGACCCAGGGCCTGGAATTTTCCATCGACGAAGATAGCCAGCGCACGGTGGTCAAGGTGATTGATCAGGAAACAAAAGAAGTCCTGCGGCAGATACCGACCAAGGAAGCCCTGGAAATTGCCAAGTCGTTCGAATCGGCCAAGGGCAACCTCATCAGCCAGAGCGCCTGAAACATGCCCTCGCTGCATGCAGGGCCGCCACCGCACCGCAAGCACCACCACGGGATCCGCCGGTAAGCACCGTCGGGTCCCTGTTTTTTTTGCGCGCCCCGCAGCGGGCAGCGGCCGCGCCTGTCCACGCCCTGCGCCCCTTTGCCCGGCCATCCCGGCGCCGCGCTGAAAACAGGGGCCTAAATCCCCCTCTCAAGTCCTGATTGATTCTGCCGATAACAGCTTATATTAATGTTTTCCTAGGAGCATTCAGTGGCTATCTCACCAACCTTATCATCCCCGGGTATCGGCGCCGGCGCCAGCGGCCTGGATGTGAACGCCATTATCGACAAGCTGATGAATGCGGAATCGATGCCGCTGGCTACCTATGACAAGAAAACAGCATCGTACCAGGCCAAGCTGAGCGCCATGGGCACCCTGAGCGGCGCGGTCAGTGCCTTCCAGGGCTCGTTGACGGGCCTGAGCAATACGTCGAGCTTCCGCGCCGTCAGCGCCACGCCGGGCGACCTCACGGTCCTCACGGCATCGGCCGGCGCCAAGGCCGTGCCCGGCAACTACAACATCAACGTCACCCAGCTGGCCCAGTCGCAGACCTTGACCTCGGGCGGCATGGCGAACAAGCTGTCGACGATCGGCAGCGGCGCCAAGACGACCATTTCTTTCCAGCTCGGTTCCTTGAGCGGCGGCAACTTCGGCGTGGTGGGCAGCAGCCTGTCCAGCGGGACCATGCTCAACGGCATCAGCAACGGCTCGCTGGTGATCAACGGCACCGCCATTCCGACGGACAGCGGCACCAAGAGCGCGCGCGCCCTGGCCGACGCCATCAATGCCAAGAGCAGCACCACCGGCGTGACGGCCACGGCACAGCCAACCGCCAGCAGCGCCGGCCTGTTCAGCGGCTTCGGCAACGTCTCCACGGGCGCCGACGGCACGTATGCGCTGTCGGTCGGCGGCATCGAGATCGTCACCCAGGGCAATGGCGTCGCCGGCGGCGCCGGCATCACGGCGGCCTCGCTCGATACCACGCTGGAAGGCCCGAACGCTGTCTCGAACGCGCTGGCGGCCGCCAACATCACCGTCAGCGGCAAGGCCGCCGACGGCACCCTGAAGTTCACCCGGGCGGACGGCTCCAACCTCAACATCGAGGAAGTCGTCACGGGCGACGTCCAGGGCGGCATCGGCCATGCGGCGGGCGTGACGACGGATGGCTCGAATGCGACCTTCGGCAGTTCGGTGACGCTCAGCTCGGGCAATGCCAGCCCCATCGCCGTGACCGGCAGCAATCCGGCCGCCGCCGGCCTCACGGCAGGCTCGGGCGGCGCCTACATGGGCACCTCGTTCGCCCAGGACGGCACGCAAGCGACAGGGTCGGTGGTGATCGACGCCACCAACAACAGCTTGCAGGGCATCCGCGACGCCATCAACAACGCCGGCCTGGGGGTCACGGCCAGCATCGTCTCCGACGGCAGCGACAACCCGTATCACCTGGTATTGAGCTCGACCAAGACGGGCGCCAATTCGGCCATGAAAATCACCCTGTCGGCCGCCGCCGGCCAGCCCGTGGACCAGGCCCTGAGCGACTTGCTGTCCTATGACCCGGCCGGCGTGCAGAACCTGAAGCAGAACAGCGCCGCGCAGAATACGGCCCTGAGCGTCAACGGCATCCCGATCACCAGCAGCTCCAACAATATCGATACGGCCATCGAGGGCGTGACGTTGAACGTCATCAAGGTGGGCAGCACCTCGATGTCCGTTGCCAAGGACACCTCGACCGTCAAGACCAGCATCAATGCCTTCGTCAAGGCCTACAACGACCTGAACGCGTCGATTTCCAAACTGACGGCCTACGATCCGGAAACCAAGAATGCGGGCGTGCTGGTGGGCGACTCGACGGCGCAATCCATCCAGAGCCAGCTGCGCCGCCAGCTCAGCAGCTCCATTTCCGGCCTGAGCACCAGCCTTACCACCTTGAGCCAGGTCGGCATCTCATTCCAGAAGGATGGCAGCCTGGCCCTCGATAGCGGCAAGCTCGACAAGGCAATCAGCAGCAACTTCACCGACATCGGCGGCCTGTTCGCGGCGCTCGGCAAGACGACGGACAGCACGGTGTCGTTCACCAGCTCGACGGCCGCCACCAAGCCCGGCACCTATGCGCTGGTGGTCAGCACCATGGCCAGCCAGGGCAGCCTGAAGGGTAGCGCGCCCCTGGGCGCCTCGACGACCATCGCCAGCGACACCACCTGGAGCGTGACCCTGAACGACAGCGACCCGTCGTCGCCGAAGAACACGGCAACGGTCACCGTGCCGGCCGGCACCTACTCGCAGAAGGAGCTGGCGACCTTGCTGCAATCGTCCATCAACGGCGTGAAGGCCTTTTCCGATACCGGCTCGACCGTGGCAGCCTCCGTCGAAGCGGACGGCAGCCTGAAAATCGCCTCGGCCCGCTATGGTTCCGTGTCGAACTTTTCCCTGGCCAGCCTGACGGGCACGCCCGTTTCCGATCTGTTCGGCACGGCGACATCGGAAAAAGGCAAGGATGTCGCCGGCACGCTGGGCGGCCAGCCCGTCGTCGGCTCGGGCCAGACGCTGACCGGCGCGCCCGGCTCGGCGACGGAAGGCCTGAAGGTCGAGATTACGGGCGGCACGGTCGGCGAACGGGGCACGGTCAGTTTTTCCCAGGGCTATGCTTATCAGCTGAACAACCTGGCGACCTCCTTCCTGGGCACCGACGGCATCCTCACCAACCGCAGCAAGGGGATCAACGACAGCATCAAGGACGTGGCGACGCAGCGCGACAAGTTCAGCTCCAAACTCACCGACATCGAAGCGCGCTACCGTGCGCAGTTCACGCGGCTCGACGTCACCCTGAGCAGCCTGCAAAGCACGCAAACCTATTTGACCCAGCAGCTGGCCGCCATCGCCGCCAACCGCTAAGCCCAATCATCAGGAGAATCACATGTTTGGAACCCAACAACGCGGCGTCAACGCCTATGCCAAGGTCGGCCTGGAAACGGGCATCGTCTCGGCGTCGCCGCACAAGCTGATCGTGATGCTGTACGACGGCGCCCTGGTGGCCGTGCTCAGCGCGCAGATGCACATGAAATCGGGCAACGTGCCGGAAAAAGGCAAGGCCATCTCGCGCGCCATCCAGATCATCGACAATGGCTTGCGCGCCAGCCTGGACAAGGAAGTGGGCGGCGAGATCGCCGAAAACCTGGACGCCCTGTACGAATACATGGGCGCGCGCCTGCTGGCGGCCAACCTGAACAACGATATCACCGTGCTGGAAGAAGTGCAGCGCCTGCTGACCGACTTGCGCGAAACCTGGAACGCCATTGGTTCCACGCCCGCCGCCACCCCTGGCGCCGACCTGAAACGTATGCCCAGCCTTGCGAGCGCCTGATCCATGATGACGAATCAAGAAGTCCTGACCACCTACGAAGCCATGCAAGCCCTGACGGGCCAGATGGTCACCGCCGCCACGAATGCCGACTGGGACCAGCTGGAAGTGCTGGAGCAGCGCATCAGCGCGCATGTGGCCGCCCTGAAGGCGAACGAGGAAAAAGTCGTGCTGGAAAGCGCCGGCCGCCTGCGCAAGGTGGCGCTGATCAAGCAGATCCTCGAAGACGACCGCAAGATCCGCGACCTGACCATGCCGTGGATGGCGCAATTGTCCAAGCTGATCAATAGCACCGGCACCGAACGGCGCCTGGCCAACGCCTACGGCGTCTAAGCGCCCGCCGGCGAGGGCGAGCCAGCATGCTGCCGAAGATGGACGCCATCGGCATGACGCCCTTGACCCCGATCAAGGGCACGCGCCCGGCCGATACCGTCGCCGACCCGCGCCAGGCCGAATTCCAGCGCTCGCTGCAGGGGCTGATCGGCAAATCCATGCAGGGACAGGTGCTGGCCCGCATGGGCGACGGCAGCTATCTCGTGCGCGTGGCCGGCACGCCGGCCCGCATGCAGCTGCCCGCCGGCGCCCAGCCGGGCGCGGAAATCCCGCTGACCTTGATCGGCATCAATCCCCGCCCCTCCTTTCAAATCGGCAATGCCCGCGACCAGGCGCCCCATCCCCTGCTGACCTACGCGGACGCCGAAGCGGAACCGGAGGCGGCCGCGGCGCGCGGCGCCCAGGCCGGTGCGGCCCAGGCGGGCACGCGCGCCAGCAGCGCGGCCGCCACCCTGCTCGGCCGGGCACCGCTGACGCCGGCCAACCTGCTGCCCGACCTGGCCGGCGACACGCCCGCGCCCGAGCTGAGCACGACGGCGCGCGCCATCAGCAGCGTGCTGGTGCAGGCCGAGAGCGTGCCCGGCGCGCCCCTGTCGCTGGTCGGCAAAGCCGCGCTGATGGCCTCGCCCGGCGCCGACCCGGCCGGCGTGGCGCAAAAGCTGCGCGATGCCGTCGCCAGCAGCGGCCTGTTCTATGAATCGCACGTGGCCGAATGGGCCGAAGGCAAGCGCCCGCTGGCCTCGCTGCTGCTGGAACCGCAGATGCAGCGGGCCGCCCAGGGCGACGCGGCCCGCACGGGCACGGACCTGGCGGCGGCACAACTGATCAATTTGCAGCTGCATACGCACGAGCAGGCGCGCGTGCAGTGGCAGGGCGAAGCGTGGCCCGGCCAGCAGATGCAGTGGGATATCAGCCGGGATGCGCCGGAAGGCCAGCAGCAGGACGGCGCGGAAGCGGACGAGGCGACGGCCTGGCGCAGCAGCGTGCGCTTCCAGTTTCCCCTGCTGGGCGACCTGGCCGCGCAAGTGGTGCTGCAGGGCGGGCGCGTGGCCATCCAGTTGCAGGCCGGCAGCGAGGACAGCGCCGCCACCCTGCGCCAGCATGCGGCGCGGCTGGAAGCGGCGCTGGATGCGGCCGGCTGGCCCCTGACCTCCCTGAGCATCGCCGGCAAGCCGGACGCGGCAGCGGCACCGCCTGCGGCGCCGGGAGACGACGATGCTTGACGACAGCAAGCGCAAGGTGCCGCAGACGGCCGTCGCTCTGGCCTACCAGAGCGGCACGCCGGCGCCCAAGGTGGTCGCCAAGGGCAGCGGCCTGATCGCCGAGCAGATCATCAGCACGGCGCGCGAACACGGCGTCTTCGTGCATGAATCGAAGGAATTGGTGGCGCTGCTGATGGATGTGGACCTGGACCGCCAGATTCCGCCTGGCCTGTATCGGGCGATTGCGGAACTGCTGGCCTGGTTATATCATATTGAATCTGCGAATGGCGGGCCGATCCCGCCGCCGCCCGACACCAGCGCACTTTCCACCGATACATAGACAGGCATCAATGCAAGCACATATTATGGATTCCGGCCTCGAAAACTGGCATGACTTTGAAGTGGAATCGCGGCGGGAAATCATCGCCTTGCTGCGCAGCATCAGCGAAAAGAACCAGCTGATCCGCATGCTGATCCACGGCGAATCCGATGTGTGCGTCACCTCGATCCTGGAAGTCGATGCCGAACGCAACACCGTCATCCTCGACCGCTCCGTGAATGCCGACCAGAACCGGCGCATGGTGGCCGCCACGGGCATCTCGTTTGAAACCTCGCTCGACAAGATCCGCATCCTGTTCGCCAGCGCCCTGGTGGAAGAGTGCAACTATGGCGGCACGCCGGCCCTGAAGATTGCCGTACCGGAAACCCTGATCCGCCTGCAGCGGCGCGAGTTTTACCGCATGACGACGCCCGTCAGCAATCCCGTGCGCGTCTCGATTCCCCTGCCGCCCTCGCTGGGCGGCGCCGACACCCTGTTCCCGCTGGCCGACATCAGCTGCGGCGGCATCGCCATCCTCGACAATAAATTGATGCTGGGGGAAACCATCGGCAGGGACTATCCCGGCTGCCGCATCGACTTGCCCGACGTCGGCATCGTCACGGCGACTTTGCAGATCCGCAACTCGCTGGACATGACATTGCTCAACAATAAGCTGAACCGCCGCCTCGGCTGCCAGTTCGTCGACTTGCCGCGCAGCATGCTGGCGCACGTGCAACGCTACATCACGCGGCTGGAGCGCGAGCGCAATGCGCGCATGGCTGGACTGGGTTAATTCAATCCAGAGTCAAAGCTTAACGTTTCGCCAAAGCGTAGCGAGCGGCGATGATTTGCGGCCGAGACGCGCAGCTGTACTGAAGTACAGCAAGCATCGCAGGCCGCAAAGGGCGCCGCGCAGTAGCTTTGGTGCGACGTTTACACCTGCATGTTCATGATTTCATGATACGCCGACACTAATTTATTGCGCACCTGCACCGTCGCCTGGAATTCGATGCTGGACTTCTGCATCGACACCATCACGTCCGACAGGCTGACCTTGTCGTCGCCCATGGTAAAGCGCTTGCCCAGGTTCGACGATGCCGTTTGCGAGGCGCTGACGGAGTCCAGCGCGCCCTTGAAGGCATCGGCGAAGTTCACCTTGGCCGCCGGGGCCTCGGTCTGGATCGCGGGGACTTTCGCCTCCGGCCGCGTGGCCGCCGACTTCAGTTGCGCGATCATCGCCTCGATCCTGCTGCTATCGATACCGCCTGTTTTCACCTTGCCTCCCGATACTTGTGCGTTTCATCACTGTTCCATGCGTGTTGCTTCCAGAGAACAAAACCCTGGCCAGCAAGGCAACGGCGGGTACAATAACTTCCGTCACACGCTGCCAGGGTTCCACAATACCAGCGCCAGCGCCAGCCGCTCGGCCGAGCAAGCGGCAAAAGCACCTTCTGTTTGGACGATTGAAGCGCGTGACAGTGGCGGATAATTCTGCCTATCGCCCCTCCTCCCGAGGATGCGGCCGCCACGCATCACCCCATACCGTCAAACCACGCGCCCTGGAAGGCAATCATGGCTGTAGCCGAAGAAATCGATGTAAACCGCATACCACCGGAACCGGCGCCTGCCCGTTCGCCCGTGGAATCCGTGCAAGCCTTCGCCAAGACGCCGATGGGCAAGAATTTCCTGCGCGGCCTGGGCGTGGCGGCGCTGATCGCCATCGGCGTGGCCCTGTACATGTGGAACCAGCCGCCCGAGTACAAGGTGCTGTTTTCCAACTTCACGGACCGCGACGGCGGCGCCATCACGGCCTCGCTGGACCAGCTGGGCATCAAGCACAAGTTTTCCGAAGGGGGCGGCGCCATCCTCGTGCCATCCGAGCAAGTCCACGATGCGCGCCTGAAACTGGCCGCGCAAGGCTTGCCGAAAGGCGGCAACGTGGGCTTCGAGCTGATGGAAAACCAGAAGCTGGGCGTGTCGCAGTTCCTGGAACAGGTCAATTTCCAGCGCGCGCTGGAAGGCGAGCTGGCCAAATCCATCGAATCGGTGTCCGCCGTCGATACGGCGCGCGTCCACCTGGCCCTGCCGAAACCGTCCGTCTTCGTGCGCGAACAGCAAAAACCGACGGCCTCCGTGCTGCTGAACCTGCATCCGGGCCGCGGCCTGGACCAGCTGCAAGTGAGCGCCATCGTGCACCTGGTGGCGTCCAGCGTGCCGGAATTGCTGCCAATCAATGTCACCGTGGTGGACCAGGCGGGCAACCTGCTGTCGAACCAGGAAAAGGACAAGGACCGCGCCAACGGCGTGAAAAGCCTGGACCCGAACCAGTTGAAATACGTGCAACAGTTGCAGCAAAGCGTGATCAAGCAGGTCGAATCGATCCTGCTGCCCATCGTCGGCGAAGGCAATGTGCGCGCCGAGGCGACGGCGGACGTGGATTTTTCGCAAAGCGAGCAGGCAGCCGAAACCTACAAGCCGAACTCGCCGCCGGAAGCGTCCACCATCCGCAGCCAGCAGACGAGCGAATCGACGGGCGCCGGCAATGCCAACCCGTCCGGCGTGCCCGGCGCGCTGTCGAACCAGCCGCCCGGCGTGGCCACGGCGCCGCTGACGGCCGAGGCGCCGGGCGCGCCGGCCGGCGCACCGACGGCGCCCACGCAAAAGGAATCGACGACCAATTATGAAGTCGACAAGACCGTGCGCTACGAACAGAAATCCATGGGCGGCCTGCGCCGCCTGTCCGTGGCCGTCGTCGTCAACTACCGCCGCAGCATCGGCAAGGATGGCAAGGTCACCGTCACGCCGATTTCCCCTGCCGAAATGGTCCAGATCAATAACCTGGTCAAGGAAGCGATGGGCTACAACAAGGAGCGCGGCGACAGCTTCAGCGTGGCCAATTCGCCGTTCGATGGCATCGACCGCGCGCCGGAAGGCAAGCTGGAGTGGTGGCGCGACCCCGCCAACTTGCCGCTGGCCAAGGAACTGGCAAAATTCCTCATCACGGCCCTGATCCTGCTGTATATCTTCATCAAGATCGTGCGCCCGATGCTGCGCCCCGTGATGCGCAAGATCGACGATTTCGGCGCCCCGCCGCCGGCCGTCGAGCCGGAACTGGTGAAATCCGAGGATGAAAACGAGGTCCTGCTCAGCGAAGCGGAACTGGAAGAACTGGAAGAAGACACGGCGCGGGGTTACCGCGAGAACCTGGCGATGGCCAAGAAACTGGCGCAGGAAGACCCGCGCGTGGTGGCCAACGTGATCAAAGCATGGATAGGCAATAATGACTGAGACAACGGGATTGCAAAAAGCATCCATCCTGATGCTGGCGCTGGGCGAGAGCGAAGCGGCCGAAGTGATGAAATTCCTCGGCCCCCGCGAAGTGCTGAAGCTGGGCGCCGCCATGGCCACCATGAAGGGCATCGCGCACGAGCAGGTGGTCGAGGTGCTCGACGACTTCCGCTCGCAGACGGAGCTCAATTCCACCGTCGGCCTCGATTCGGACGAATACATCCGGCAAGTCCTCACCAAGGCGCTGGGCGACGACAAGGCCTCCGTGCTGCTGTCGCGCATCCTGGGCGGCAAGGACGCGTCCGGCATCGAATCGTTGAAATGGATGGATTCGCAATCCGTGTCCGAGCTGATCCGCAACGAGCACCCGCAGATCATCGCCACCATCCTCGTCCACCTGGAGCGCGACCAGGCCTGCGAAATCCTCGGCCATTTCACGGACCGCCTGCGCAACGACGTGGTGCTGCGCATCGCCACCCTGGACGGCGTGCAGCCGGCCGCCTTGCGCGAACTCAACGACGTGCTGACAAAGTTACTTTCCGGCAACGAGAACATCAAGAAATCGTCGCTGGGCGGCGTGCGCGCCGCAGCCGAGATCCTCAACTTCATGAGCGGCGAGCAGGAAGGCTCCGTCATGGACAATATCAAGAACTACGACAATGACATGGCGCAAAAGATCATGGACGAAATGTTCGTGTTCGACAACGTGATCGATATCGACGACCGCGGCATCCAGCTGCTGCTGCGCGAAGTGCAGTCGGAAATGCTGATCATCGCCCTGAAAGGCGCCTCGCAGGAGTTGCGCGACAAGATCTTCAAGAACATGTCGCAGCGCGCCGGCGAGATGATGCGCGAAGACCTGGAATCGAAAGGCCCCGTGCGCCTGTCGGAAGTGGAATCGCAGCAGAAGCAGATCCTGCAGATCGTGCGCCGCCTGGCGGACGAAGGGCAGATTGTCCTAGGCGGAAAAGGCGAGGATTCGTTTGTCTAATTTAATTCCCAAAGAGCAACAAACCGCCTACCAGCGCTGGGAAATGACCTCGTTTGGCGACGAGCGCCCCAGCGTGGTGGCGGCGCGCAAGCTGCTGGAACCGGAACCCGAGCCGGAAATCGATCCCTTTGCCGAGCTGCACGAGGAAGAGCTGGCGCCGCCCCTGGAATACCCGACGCAGGAAGAACTCGACGCCATCCGCCAGGAAGCGCGCGCCACCGCCTTCGAGGCAGGCCGCGCCGAAGGCTATGCGCAAGGCCATGCGGCCGGGCATGCGGATGGCCACGCACAGGCGTACGCGGAAGGCAAGGCGGCATCCGGCGTGGAACTGGCGCACCTGCAGACCATCGCCGTCGACTTCGGCACGGCCGTGCAGCAGGCCGACGAACTGATCTCCCATGAAGTGATGGAACTGGCCCTGCAGCTGGCCAAGGGCATGCTGAAGACGGCCCTGCCCGTGCGTCCCGAGCTGATGCTGCCCATGGTGCGCGAAGCCATCGAGTACTTGCCTGTACTGCAACAACCGGCCTTGCTGATGCTCAACCCGGACGATGCGCAAGTGGTGCGCGACGGCATCGGCGACGAGCTCGACAAGGGTGGCTGGAGAGTCATCGAAGACCCCGGCGTGGAGCGCGGCGGCTGCAAGATCGACACGGCCAGCAACCAGATCGACGCGCAGACGTCCACCCGCTGGCAGCGCCTGATGCATGCGCTGGGCAAGGACCTGGACTGGCTGGCGCCGTGAGCGAACCCGTCAAAGGTCCGGCGGCCCATGCGGCGCGCTGGCGCGCCTACCTGAACGACTGCACGGCCGTCGTCGGCTTCGTCGAACCGATGCAGGTGTCGGGCCGCGTCACGCGCGTGGCAGGCCTGGTGATGGAAGCGGTGGGCCTGCGCCTGGCCGTGGGCGCCGCCTGCACCGTGCCCCTGCCCAATGGCGGCCGGGTCGAGGCGGAAGTCGTCGGTTTCGAGGGCGACCGCCTGTTCCTGATGCCGCAAAGCGACGTCGAGGGCATCGTCCCCGGCACGCGCGTGTTTTCCGTCGAACCGGCCATCCCCCGCCCGGGCAGCGTGGCGCACCCGCGCCGCCGCCCCAGCGACCGCGCGCGCCACCTGCCCGTGGGGCCGCAATTGCTGGGCCGCGTGCTCGACGGCGCAGGAAGGCCGCTGGATCAATTGGGTCCGCTGCACACGGTCGACAGCGCCCCCATCAACGTGCGCCCCGCCAATCCCCTGGGCCGCGCGCCCATCGTCGATACGCTCGACGTGGGCGTGCGCTCGATCAATGCCATGCTGACCGTGGGCCGTGGCCAGCGCATGGGCCTGTTCGCCGGTTCCGGCGTCGGCAAGAGCGTGCTGCTGGGCATGATGGCCCGCTACACGGAAGCGGACGTCATCGTCGTCGGCCTGATCGGCGAACGGGGCCGCGAAGTGAAGGAATTCATCGAGCAAATTCTCGGCGCCGAAGGCCTGGCCCGTTCCGTCGTCGTCGCCGCGCCGGCCGACACGCCACCGCTGATGCGCCTGCAAGGGGCCGCGTATGCGACGGCGATCGCCGAATACTTCCGCGACCAGGGGCAGAACGTGCTCTTGATCATGGATTCGCTGACGCGCTACGCCATGGCACAGCGCGAAATCGCCCTGGCCATCGGCGAGCCGCCCGCCACCAAGGGCTATCCGCCGTCCGTCTTCGCCAAGCTGCCCGTGCTGGTGGAGCGGGCCGGCAATGGCGAGGAAGGCGGCGGCTCGATCACCGCCTTCTACACCGTGCTGACGGAGGGCGACGACCAGCAGGACCCGATCGCCGACTCGGCGCGCGCGATTCTCGACGGCCATATCGTGCTGAACCGCCGCCTGGCCGAGGCGGGCCATTATCCCGCCATCGACATCGAACAGTCGATTTCGCGCGCCGCCCACTCCATCACCTCGCACGAGCACCAGCAAAAGGCCCGCAAGCTGAAACAGCTGTATTCGCGCTATGAACGCAGCCGCGACCTGATCAGCGTGGGCGCCTACAGCGCCGGCACTGACCCCGTGCTGGACCAGGCCATCGCCCTGCATGAAAAGATCGAAGCCTTCCTGCAGCAGCAGATCACGGAGCGGGTCAGCATGGACGAGAGCTTGGGGCAACTTACCGCTCTATTCGACTGATTGGGGCTTGCACACGGGGAATATAATCAGCCATGGCCTCTCCTTCCCAACTTGCCACCCTGATCGACCTTGCCCAGCGTGAAACGGACGACTGCGCCAAGCGCCTGGGCGCGGCCCTGAAAGCGCTCGACGATTGCCGCCAGAAGCTCGACATGCTGACCGGCTACCGCGACGATTACGCGCAGCGCTTCGAAACGACCATGAGCAGCGGCATCACGCCCATGGCCTACCGCAACTTCCAGGCCTTCATGCTCAAGCTCGACAGCGCCATCCTGGGCCAGCAGCAAGTGGTCGAGCATGCGCAGGCGCGCAGCGAGAATGAAAAGCTGCGCTGGCAGGATGCCGAACGCAAGCGCATGTCCTACACCACGCTGAACAACCGGGCGCAGGAACAGGCCCTGAAGCTGGAAAACAAGCGCGATCAGAAGGCAATGGATGAGCACGCGGCGAGACTGGCCTATTACAAACGCTAAGCAACACTGAGGCAACACCATGCAAACCCAGCCAACCCCAATTTCCCAGATTGTCTCGCCGAACGCCACGCCGGGTCCAGCCAACCGCAGCCAGCCGCCCGCCGGCAGCGGCGATGGCGACTTCCAGCGCACCCTGAACCGCCAGCTGGAACAGCGGCAGGCGAGCCGCACGCAGGCGCAGACGCAGGCGGCCCGGCCGCCAGCGAACACGCCGGCACCGGCGGCCACGCCCGCGCCCGCCGCCAGGACGCCCGGCAGCGACGCCAGACCGGCCGAGCAAGCCACGCAGGACAGGCAGGCGGCGTCCGCCAGCGAAACGGCCACGCCGGCCGCCAAGGATGGCGTCCCGGCCGAGGAAAGCGAAGCGGCCGCGACGACGGCGCAGAAGCCGGCCGATCCGGCCGCCGAGATGCTGGCCCTGGTGGGCAGCATCCAGCTGGCCATGCAGTCGCCGGCCACCGCCAGGCCGGCCGGGGAACTGGCGGCGCGCAGCGGCGTCAAGGCCGACGGCAAGAGCCTGGCGGCAACCCAGTTGCTGGCTGCAGGCCAGAGCAACGGCAAGGCGGGCGCCGCGCCTGCGGACAGCGGCGACTTTGCCGCCAGCCTGGGCCAGGCCCAGGGCAAGGCGGCTGCCACGCAGCTGGCGGGCGGCAAGGCCGAAGCGAGCAAGCTGGCCATCGACGCCCAGCTGGCCGCCACCGCCAAGGCTGGCACGGCCGTGGCCGAACCGCTCCTCAAGGAAACACCGGCCGACCTGAGCCGCCTGGCGGCCCAGTTGCAGCCGGCCGCGCTGCAGCAGGCGGCAGCGGCGGCGGCCGTGCCCACGGACAAGCTGGCCGGCCGGGTCGGCACGCCCGCCTGGGATCAGCAGCTGGGGCAGAAAGTCGTGTGGATGGCGGCCGGCGGCGACCAGAGCGCCACCCTGACCCTGAATCCGCCCGACCTCGGTCCCGTGCAGGTGGTCCTGACGGTCACCAACGACCAGGCCGATGCGGCCTTCATGTCGGCCCAGCCGGAAGTGCGCCAGGCGCTGGAAGCGGCCATGCCGCGCCTGCGCGAAATGATGAGCGACGCCGGCATCGCCTTCGGCAGCGCCACGGTCTCGGCCGGCACGCCGGAACAGCAAGGCGAGGGCAGCCGTGAAGCGTCCGGCGGCCGGCGTGGCGGCGGCCAGCACGGCGGCGTTTCCAGCGGCGAGATCGCCATCGCCCCGGCGACGGGCACGCGGGGCCGGGCCACCCTGGGCGCCGTGGACACGTTTGCCTAGAGGCAATTCGTCGCCCGCAGGCCACAGCGGCACCTTGCGCTGGAACTTTTCATGCAGAAACATCGAGTTGAGGGCGCTTCGTCCCTCTTTTCGCTGCATCCTTCTGCGCAGAATTTGCCGATAATGACATAATGGCGTCGTGATCCACTTCCATGCACTCGAGTACCATTGAAAGCAAATCCAAAAATGAAAGCAGATCCGAAAGCAGATGCAGCCCTGGCACCGGCCGGCGCGTCAAAAAAGAAGCTTCTGATCATAGTGCTGGCGTCGGTGCTGGTCGCCGGCGGCGTCGGTGGCGGTGCGGCCTGGTATTTCCTGCATGGCAAGGCCGACAAGGAAGACAGCGCGCCCAGCAAGAAAAAACACGCGGCGTCCAAGGCCGGTCCGCCCGTCTTCGTGCCCATCGATGCCTTCACCGTCAACCTGCAGCCGGAAAATGGCGAGCAATACCTGCAGATCGCTTTCACCTTGCAAGCGAGCAGTCCGGAAGAAATGGACTTGATCAAGCTCAACATGCCCAAGGTGCGCAGCCGTTTGCTGTTGCTGCTGTCTGGCAAGAAAGCATCGGAACTCAATACCGTGGAAGGCAAGCAGCAACTGGCGGCCGAAATCATCGGCCAGGTCAACCAGCCGTTCGAGGACAAGGGGCCGGAGCAGGACGTGACGGACGTATTATTTACCGCATTCATCATTCAATAAGCAGCCATGGCCGATAATTTCCTCTCCCAGGAAGAAGTCGATGCCCTTCTGAAGGGCGTCAACGGAGACCAGGACGACGCGCAGGCGCCGGAAGACGTCACGGGAGTTCGCACCTACAACCTGGCGACCCAGGAGCGCATCGTGCGCGGCCGGATGCCGACGTTGGAAATTATCAACGAACGCTTCGCCCGCTTGCTGCGCGTAGGCCTGTTCAACTTCCTGCGCCGCAGCGCGGAAGTGTCCGTCGGTTCCGTGCGCGTATCCAAGTACAGCGAATTCATCCGCAACCTGGTGGTGCCGACCAATTTGAACCTGGTGCACATGAAGCCGCTGCGCGGCACGGCCCTGATGGTCTTCGATCCGGGCCTCGTGTTCCTGCTGGTGGACAACCTGTTCGGCGGCGACGGCCGTTTCCACACGCGCGTCGAGGGCCGCGACTTTACGCAGACGGAGCAGCGCATCATCCTGCGCATCCTCGACATCGTCTTCGAGGCCTACACCAAGTCGTGGGAGCCGGTCTTCCCCGTCGAGTTTGAATATATCCGTTCAGAAATGAACACGCAGTTCGCCAACATCGCCACGCCGAACGAGGTGGTGGTGGCGTCCACGTTTACGGTGGAACTGGGCTCCGTTTCCGGACAAATCCACTTCTGCATGCCGTATTCGATGATCGAGCCGATCCGCGATTCACTCACCTCCAGCCTGCAGGGCGAGGCGCTGGAAGTGGACAAGCGCTGGATCCGCCTGATGACGCAGCAGATCCAGATCGCCGAAGTGGAACTGGTGGCCTCGCTGGGCACGGCCCGCGTCTCGTTCGACGAGATCCTGAACATGAAGGTGGGCGACATCATTCCGCTGAATATTCCCGAACTGATCGCCGCCACCGTCGACGGCGTGCCCGTGATGGATTGCACGTATGGCGTGTTGAACGGACAATATGCATTGAAGGTGGAGAAACTCCTCGCCAATGCCGATAACATGAACAACCATTAAGAAATATACGGGCCGTGCTGCGGCCCGCATCCGTACAACAGGAGAAACACATGTCTGACAACCAAGACGACCAAAGCGCGGAAGACGATTGGGGCGCGGCCATCGCCGAGCAGGCCAAGGCCGAAGCGGAAGCGCTGCAGAACCAGGCCGCCAATACGGCCAGCGCGGCCAGCGCCGCCGTGTTCAAGGACTTTTCCAAGCAGGCGTCGAAGTCGGAAACGCACAACGATATCGATTTCATCCTCGATATCCCCGTGCAGCTGACGGTCGAGCTGGGCCGCACCAAGATCGCCATCAAGAACCTGCTGCAACTGGCACAGGGTTCCGTGGTCGAGCTCGACGGCCTGGCCGGCGAGCCGATGGACGTGCTGGTCAACGGCTGCCTGATCGCCCAGGGCGAGGTGGTGGTGGTGAACGACAAGTTCGGCATCCGCCTGACCGATATCATCACGCCTTCCGAACGCATCCGAAAATTGAATAAATGAAGCCTGGCCTGTTGATTTCCACCGTGCTGCCGCTCCTGGCGGCATGCAGCATTGCCCTGGCAGCGCCCGCGTCGGCGCCTGTACCAGCTTCGGCCCCGGCCGAAACGGCGGTGGCCAGCGCCGCTGCCGAGGTCGTTGTTGAAAAAGCCGCGGCGGTCCCCGCGCCCGCCGCCACCCTGCCCGCCATGCCGCCGGGCGCGCCGATGACGATGGCACCGGCGACCTCGGCCGGCAGCCTGCTGCAGACCATTGTTGCCCTCGTCTTCGTGCTGGCCCTGCTGATCGGCCTGGCCTGGTTCATGAAGCGCTACGGCCCGAAAGCCATGGGCGGCAACGCCCGCATGCGCGTCGTCAGCTCGCTCAACCTGGGCGGGCGCGAACGCATCGTCCTCGTCGAAGTGGCCGACCAGTGGATCGTCGTCGGCGCCTCGCCCGGCCGCGTGAATGCGCTGGCGACGCTGCCGCGCCAGGAAGGCGACGTGCCGCCGCTGGCCGCCGCGCAGAACGGCCCTGCCGCCGCCAACTTTTCCGAGTGGCTGAAACAGACCATCGAAAAACGCAATGGAAAATAAGCAGGCAATGAAGCAGCAGACGCAAGCGCAGGTATTGAGCAATATCAAGACTCCCCTGACCTGGCTGCTGGCGGCCGTCGCCCTGGCCCTGCCGCTGTGGGCCCTGGCCGAACCGGGCATCCCGGCCTTCACCAGCACGCCGGCGCCGGGCGGCGGCCAGAACTATTCGCTGCCCGTACAGACGCTCATCCTGATGACGTCGCTCACCTTCCTGCCGGCGGCCCTGCTGATGATGACCTGCTTTACGCGCATCATCATCGTGCTGTCCCTGCTGCGCCAGGCCATCGGCACGCAGTCGGCGCCGCCGAACCAGGTGCTGGTGGGCCTGGCCCTGTTCCTCACCCTGTTCGTCATGGGACCCGTGTTCGACAAGATCTATACGGATGCCTACCAGCCTTACCAGGAAAACAAGATCAGCATGCAGCAGGCGATGGACAAGGGCGTCGAACCGCTGAAGACCTTCATGCTCAAGCAGACGCGCCAGGCCGACCTGGCCCTGTTCGCCAAGATGTCGCGCACGCCGGCCCTGCAAGGCCCGGAAGACGTGCCCCTGCGCATCCTCGTGCCCGCCTTCGTCACGAGCGAGCTGAAAACGGCCTTCCAGATCGGCTTTGCCATCTTCATCCCGTTTTTGATCATCGACATGGTGGTCGCCAGCGTGCTGATGTCGATGGGCATGATGATGATGTCGCCGGCGACGATTTCGCTGCCGTTCAAGCTGATGCTGTTCGTGCTGGTCGATGGCTGGCAGCTGCTGCTCGGTTCGCTGTCACAGAGTTTTTACTAGGGGAAGACGATGACACCCGAAAGCGTCATGACCCTGGGCCGCCAGGCGATGGAAATCACCCTGATGGTGGCAGCGCCCATGCTGCTCGTCGCGCTCATCATCGGCCTGGTCGTCAGCATCTTCCAGGCCGCCACGCAGATCAACGAGGCGACCCTGTCCTTCATCCCCAAGCTGGTGGGCATTTTCATCGCCATCGTCGTGGCGGGACCGTGGATGCTGTCCGTCATGCTCGACTACATGCGCCAGGTCTTCACGGGCATCCCAAACCTGGTCGGCTAGGCATGCGGCAAGGGCATAGGCCATGCTGACCCTGTCCAGCATCGAACTGAACACGTGGATCGCGGCGCTGCTGTGGCCACTCAGCCGCATCCTCGGCCTGATCGCGGCGGCGCCCCTGTTCGGCAACGCGGCCGTGCCGGCCACCGTCAAGGTTGCGCTGGGCACGCTGCTGGCCATGATCATCGCCCCCACCGTGCCGGCCTTGCCAGCCGTCAATCCGATGTCGCTGGCCGGCCTGCTGATCCTCACGCAGGAGATGCTGGTGGGACTGGCCATGGGCTTTACCATCCGCATCGTGTTTTCCGCCATCGAGATGGCAGGCGAGATCAGCAGCCTGACCATGGGCCTGGGCTTCGCCTCGTTCTTCGATCCGCAGACCAAGGGCCGCTCGTCCGCCATCAGCCAGTTCCTCGTCATGCTGGCCACGTTGATGTTTCTCACAGTCAATGGCCACCTGGTGCTGCTGGCGGCGCTGGCGGAAAGCTTCGTCAGCCTGCCCATTTCCGCCAGCCCCATCAGCGGCGGCGGCTTCCAGCAACTGGCCGCCTGGGGCGGCGAAATCTTCCGTTCCGGCCTGCAGATCGCCCTGCCCGTCATCGCCGCCCTGCTGCTGACCAACGTGGCGCTGGGCATCCTGACGCGGGCCGCGCCGCAGCTGAACATCTTCGGCATCGGCTTCCCCGTCACCCTGGGCGTGGGCTTGCTGGTGATCGGCATGGTCCTGCCCTACCTGGCCACGCCCTTCCAGAACATGTTCCTGCGCGGCATAGAAACGGCGCGTCTGCTGCCGCGCGGCTTCGCCGCGCGCGAGCGGCCGCCGCCGCCCGTGCCGCCGCATCCCCTGCGGCCAGCGCCGCCGGCGCCGCCGGCACGCTAAGGCCGGCTTCAGCGCTGGTCGGTGCTCAGCGCCACGCGCCAGCGCCGCACGTCGAGATGGAGCTTCAACTGGTGGTGTTTCACCAGGTAGCGCACGCCGACGAGGGCCGCCGCCAGGCCCGACACGGCGCCGATGCCCAGCGCCCAGCGGGGGCCGAAGGTGTCCGCCACCCAGCCCACGATGGGCGCGCCCAGCGGCGTGCCGCCCGCCGAGATCGCCAGCAGGATGGCCATCACCCGGCCCCGCATGGCGGGCGCCGTGGACAGCTGCACGCTGCTGTTGACGCTGGTGGTAAAGGTTTGCGCGGCGATGCCGATGACCACCAGCATGATGCCGAACAGCCAGTAGTTGGGCATCACGGCGGCCAGCGCGCAACCAAAGCCGAACAGCGCGGCCGCGCCCAGCAGCAAGGCCAGCGTGGGCCGGCCGCGGCCCGCCGCCAGCAGGGCGCCCGCCACGGAGCCGCAGGCCATGATGGAACTGAGCACGCCATACTGGCCGGCGCCCGCATGGAAGGCCGTCACCGACATGGTGGACAGGAAAATCGGGAAATTCAGGCCGAAGGTGCCGATCAGGAACAGCATCAGCAGGATGGCCATCAGGTCGGGCCGCTGGCGCACGTAGCGGAAACCCTCGCCCAGGCTGGCGCGCGTGGCCTTCAGGCGCGGCGCGCGGCGCAGCAGTTCCACGCGCAGCAGCAACAGCGAACCGATCACGGCGGCAAACGAGACGGCGTTGATGATGAAGACCCAGCCGCTGCCGACGCTGCTGATCAGCAGCCCCGCCACGGCCGGGCCCAGCATGCGCGCCGCATTGAACGAGGTGGAGTTGAGCGCCACGGCGTTGGTCAGGTCGTCCTCCTCGACGATCTCGGAAACGAAGGTCTGGCGCACGGGCGAATCGAAGGCCGTCACGCAACCCAGCAGGAAGGCAAACACATACACGTGCCACAGCTGGACCAGGCCGCTGATGCACAGCAGGCCCAGGCCCAGCGCCAGCAAACCCATGGCCGCCTGCGTGCACAGCAGCAGTTTGCGGCGGTCGAGCAGGTCGGCCGCCATGCCCGTCAGGGGCAGCAACAGCAGCTGCGGGCCGAATTGCAAGGCCATGACGATGCCGACGGCGCTGGCCTTGTGCTGCGTCAATTCGCTCAGCACCAGCCAATCCTGCGCCGTGCGCTGCATCCACGTGCCGACGTTCGACACGAGGGCGCCGCCGGCCCAGATACGGTAATTGGGATTGCGTAGCGAACGGAATGTGTTTTTCATCTGTGGGGGAAAGGCCTCCTTGCCTTGGGTTTCAGGGTCGCAATCACCGGGGTCATTGCGCCAAACGTTTGAGTAGCGTCACCGCCCTGTCCAGTTCGGTGACTTCGGCCGGCGTGAGCCGGGTTTCCATGGTGCGCGCCAGCCAGTCTTCGCGCGCCGCGCGGCTGGATGCGATCCAGGCGCGGCAGCTGTCCGTCAGGGTCAGGATGGTTTGCCGGCCGTCGAGCGGATCGGGCGCGCCCGTCACCAGCCGCGCCTCCGTCAGGGCCAGCACGGTGGCAGCCATCGACTGGGGTCGCATGCCTTCGGCGCGCGCCAGGCTGCTGACGGTGGCCGGGCCTTCGCGCTCCAAACGGCTGAGCACGGATTGCTGCGACATGCTGACGTCGCCCAGCTGCGATTCCTCGCGCAGGCGGCGGCGCAGCTTACCGATGAGGATGCGCAATTCGCCGGCCAGCTGCAGCACTTGCTCGTGGCTTTGATGGTCTTCTTGTGGGGTGGTCATGGGGGCCGCGTGGTGGATCAACAGGCCCAAGTATAACAGATAGACAGGTAGACTGCACAGTTTGCCTGTATATCTTGCCAGGATGGCCATCTTGCGGGCGCAAAAAAGCCGGGGCGGGAGATGGCTTCCCTGCCCCGGCCTGGCCTTGAAACGGCTGGCTTAGCTGATGTAATTAAACAGCGACAGGCCCGAAATGGAAGTAAACGATTTCTGCGCCGCCTGCAGGGTGATCTGCTGCTGGCTGAAGAGGGAAATCGTCTTCACCATGTCCAGGTCCTGCAGGCCGGACAGGGTGCTCGCATATTGCAGGTCGAGGTCGTCGCCGGCGCTGTCGAGCGTGTCGAGCTCCTTCAGCCGCGAGCCCACTTCCGCGCGCACGGACAGCACGTTGTCATAGGCCGTGTCGAGAATGTTGTGCGCGGCGTTCAGGCTGGCCGTCAGGCGCGCCTGGCCCGCGTCGCCCGACGCCGGCTGGCCCAGTGCGCCGATCAGGTTGGTGATGGTGGTAAAGATCGATTCCTTGCCGCTCGGCTCCAGGGTGAACTTGTCCTGGTCGGCCGGCTTGCCCGTGATGGACACTTGCTGACCGTCAAAGTTGATGGCGTCGCCCGCCTTGTAGGCCACGGGCACGGCCGGATTCGGTATCGTCTGGCCCAGGGTCACGTCCGTCACGGTGTAGGTCGTGGTGGCGTCGGTGCCCGTGCCCGTCACCTGGAAATCGATGGAATACTTGTGCCCCGTCAACTTGGTGGGATCGGTGACGGTGCCGCCGGAAATGATGCCGGCGCCGCCGCGCGTGAAGTTGCCCGCGTCGGGTGCCGTGGTGAACTTGCCATTGCCCGTCAGGTTGTTCTCGAATACGGCCGCGCCCGAGTCGCTGGTGGCCAGGTAGCGCGCCGACCCCACCTGCAGCTCGCGCTGGCCCTGGTCGCCCACGTAGGTGGCGCCGCCCGGGGTCTGGCTGAACGGCTGCGTGGTCGACTTGTAGCCGGAAAACAGGTAGCCGCCCGCATTGTCGGAGGTGTTGGCGATGCCCATCAGGTCCGTCAGCCGGCCCTGCAGTTCGGTGGCCAGGCTCTGGCGGTCGACGTCCTTCAATGCCGGGTTGCCGGCCTTCAACACCAATTCCTGCACGTCGGCGATCAGCGAGGTAGTGCTGGCCAGCGCCAGGTCTTCCTGCGACAGGAAATTCTTGGCATTCGAGCGGTTCGTCACGAATTGCGTGTTGATCGACTGCGACTGCGTCACTTCCAGCGCGCGCGACGAGGCGATGGGGTCGTCCGCCGGCGTCAGGTTGCGGCGGTTGGCCGACAGCTGCATCTGCGTGCGGTTCAGGGCGCCCTGCAGCGTGTTCAGCTGCGAGCTGCCCGCGTCATAGATCATTTTGGTACTGATGCGCATGATGCTGCCCTTCCAGGTGGCGGCGCCCGAGGCCGCCGCTCAAATAATTAACGTCCGAGGCCGATGACCACGTCGAACAGGGTACTGGCGATCTGCATGACCTTGCCGCAAGCCTGGTAGGCTTGCTGGTAGCGCAGCAGGTTGGCCGCCTCTTCATCGAGATTCACGCCGGACACGGCCTGCTGCTGCGTGCTGGTCTGCTGCAGCAAGGCCATGCTGGCCAGGCCGCTGACCTGGACTTCGCGCGTCTTGTTGCCGACAAAACTGACGGTTTCCGCGTACGAGCCCTGGAACGTGGCCTTGCCGCCGTCGAGGATGTTTTTCGTCTGCAATCCCGCCAGCAAGGCGGCATTGCGGTTGTCGCCCACGCCGCCCGAGTTCGGCGAAATGGTAAAGGTATCGCCCTGCGCGGGCGCGCCCGTCATGTTGACGTTGATGCCGCCAAAGCTGAAGCTGTCGCCTTCCGTATAGGGTATGTTCGCCGTGCCGGCCGGATAGGTGGTGGTGGCGCCGTTCAAGCCTTTCACCGTCACCGCCTGGCCAGCGGGGAAGCCCGTCAGCGAAGTGGTTGCCTTGTCGTACGTCAAGGTCAGGGGCGCCGTCAGGGCATTGCCTGGCGTCAAATAAGCGCTGTCCACGCTGCCCGCGCCCAGCTTGCCGCTGCCCGTGTTGCTGACGGGCGCGCCCGTGGCGATCGGCGCGCCGGCGGCCAGCTTGTTGCGGTCGGTAATCGCCACGGCCAGGTCAGACGCGCCGTGCGCCGTCGGCCTGACCATGAAGTTGTCGCCTTCGGCAGCCGTGCCCGTGATCGAGAAATCCACGCCGTCGATGGTTTGCGGCACCGTCTGCGGATACGGGTTGATGGTGGTTTTCGTGCCGTCGCTCTGGCGCGTCACGACGTAGTTCGAGCCGTCGTACTTCACGGCATAATCGCTGGCCGTCAGCTGGGTCGGATCGCTGATCTTGGCCGACAGCGCGGTCGTGCTGGTCGCGTTGTTGCGGTAGTCGGCGCCGATGACGGGGTCGGGCAGCTTGAAGAAGTCGCCGCCCATGTCGCCGTTCAAGTCCTGGCCCAGCTTGTGCTGCTCGTTGAAGGTGGAGGCCAGCGCGATGGCGACCTTGCCCAGGGAATTCTGGATGCGGTCCAGGCTGCCGCTGCGGAATTCCAGCAAGCCGCCCAGCGCGCCGCCGCTGAGGGAACTTTCCGACAGCTTGGTGACGGTGGTGCCCGTCACATAGCCCACGTCCAGGCGGTTCGGGTCCGTCGGCGATGGCGTGGCGGCCAGTTCAAAGTTCTTGCTGCCCACCACCAGCGGCTGGCCCGAGCCGATCGAGACGGTAATCGAGTTGCCTGCGCCAGGCTGAACCGTTGCCTTGACGTATTTGTTCAGCTCGGTGATCAGCTGGTCGCGCTGGTCCAGCAAATCGTTGGGCTGATTGCTTTCATTCACCGTCAGGTTGGTGATCGAGGTATTCAGGTCCGCGATCTGCTTGGCGTAGGAATTGATCACCTTCACGTTCGAGGTGATCTGCGAATTGACGCCATCGCCGATTTCCGTCAGGCGCGCGCTGAGGCCCTGGAAGCGCGCCGTCAGCGAGTTTGCGCTCGACAGCAATGCCTGGCGCGACGCGACGGACGACGGATTCGAGCTGAAATCCTGCACGCCCTTGAAGAAATCGGCCATCGCCGGCGACAGGCCGGCCGTGGGATCGGCCAGCATGTTGTCGATCTGGCTGATCTGCGTGTAATACGCGTCGAGCGAACTGGTGGTCGCCTGCGCGCCATTCACCTGGGAAGCCATGAAGCTGTCGTACTGGCGCTTGACTTGCGATACCTCGGTACCGTTGCCCACGAAGCCATAGCCGGCATTGTTGAACTGGGCCGTCTGCTGCAGCACCACCTGGCGGTTGTAGCCGTCCACGTTGGCATTGGTGATGTTATGCCCGGTCGTCGACAGGCCCACCTGCGCTGCAAGCAAACCGCTCTTACCGATGCTGAGGAGATTCGAAGTCATGGTGTTTTATTGGTTACCGTCAAAAGTATTTACGGCAGCCGCGGCGAAAACTTGAAGCGCGCGGCTTGCGCAGGGGACAGGCGGGGAATTAGCCGACCAGCGAATTCTTGATAATCTTTGTCAATTTGGCAGCGTAATTCGGGTCCGTCGCATAGCCTGCCTTTTGCAGGCCCTGGGCAAAGGTGCTGGCGTCGCCGGCGCTGGCCAGCACTTTTTCATAGCGTTTGTTGTTGGTAATCAACTGCGCATAATCCTTGAAGCTGTCCGCATAGCTGTCGTAGGCGCGGAATTTTTCCACCTTGCGCTGCGCCTTGCCATTCACGTATTCCGTCGTGACGGCTTCCGTGACCTTGCCCTTCCAGTCGCTGGTCGCCTTGATGCCGAACAGGTTGTGGCTGCTGCTGCCGTCGCGGCTGATGATTTCGCGCTTGCCCCAGCCCGTTTCCAGCGCCGCCTGGCCCAGCATGAACTTGGCCGGGATGCCGGTGGCGCGGCTCGCTTCTTCCGCATGCACGCCCAGCTTTTCCTGGAAGGCGCGCACGTGCGGCGCCTGCGTTGCGTTGGCCTTGTCGCTGAGCGTCTTGCCGCCCGTGGCGCCGTCGGCGATGGCGCCCTGCTGCTGGCGGAAGGCGGCCAGCGCCTGCGCAATGCTCGACGAGCGGGGCGACGGCGCCTCGGCGCCATCGGCCGCCAGCGCCTGGCCCGAGGACGACAACTGGCGGATCAGCACGTCAGCCAGGCCCGTGCCCCGCTTGGCCAGGTTCTGGCTCGTCTGCTGGTCCAGCATCGAGGTGTACATCTTGCTTTGCTGGCTATCCATGATGCCGTCCTGCGGCGTGGCGTCGCGCATGCTTTTCATCATCATGTTGATGAACATGGCCTCGAACTGCGTCGCCGCCTCCTTCAGCGCGGCAGGATCCTTCGCCTTGGCGGACTGGCGCAAGCCATCCATGCCCTTGACGTCGTAGGCGGCGGTATTGCTGAGGTCGGTTTGGCTGATCATGGCGTGCCCATCAAATGATTTCAAGTTCGGCGCGCAGCGAACCGGCCGCCTTCATCGCCTGCAGGATGGCCAGCAGGTCCTGCGGCGAGGCGCCGATGGCGTTCAGGGCCTTCACCACGTCCGACAGCGAGGCGCCACCCTTGACCAGCATGACCTTGCCCGGTTCCTTCTTGATGTCGATCTGCGCCGTCTGCGTCACCACCGTGCGCCCGCCCGACAGGGGCGCCGGCTGGCTCACCTGCGGCTCGACGTTGATGGTGACGGACAGGTTGCCGTGCGAAATGGCGCACGTTTCCAGGGTCACGGACTGGTTCATCACGACGGAACCCGTGCGCGCATTCATGATGACCTTGGCCGCCAGGCGGGCCGGATTGACTTCGATGCTCTCCAACTGGCCCAGGAAGGCCACGCGCTGGTCGCTGCCGCCCGGCGACTGCACCTGGATCACGCGCCCGTCCAGCGCGGCTGCCGTGCCGGGACCGAAGCGGCTGTTGATGGCGTCGGCCACGCGGCTGGCGGTGGCAAAATCGGTGGCGTTCAATTCCAGGCGGACGGTGTTGTTGGCGCCCAGCGCCGACGGCACGCTGCGCTCGACGGTGGCGCCGCCCGAGATGCGCCCCACGGACAGGTGATTGATGACGACGGAACTGCCGGCCGCCTGCGCGCCCACGCCGCCCACCAGCACGTTACCCTGCGCCATGCCGTAGACCTGGCCATCGGCGCCCTTCAGCGGAGTCATCAGTAAAGTGCCGCCGCGCAAGCTTTTCGCATTGCCCATCGACGACACCGTCACGTCGAGCAACTGGCCCGGCTGGGCAAACGCGGGCAAGGCCGTCGTCACCATCACGGCGGCGACGTTTTTCAGTTGCAAGCTCGTGCCTTGCGGCAAGTTGATGCCCTGCTGCTGCAGCATCGCCGCCACGCTCTGGATGGTGAACGGGGTTTGCGTGGTCTGGTCGCCGCTGCCGTCGAGACCGACGACGAGGCCATAGCCCATCAGCTGATTCTGGCGCACGCCGGCGATGCTGGCCAGGTCTTTCAGGCGCTCGGCCTGGGCCACGGGCGCCAGCAGGGACAATGCCAGGCCGCAGACGGCGAAAAGGCGGGGAAAGGTCAGGGTCGCCATGATCAGAACGGCAACAGGCTGAGGAAGAAGCGCGACGCCATCGACGCCATCTCGGCGCGGTCGATCTGGCTGTTGGTGCGATACTCGACGCGCGCATCGGCCACCTGGGTCGACGGCACGACGTTGCCGATGCCGATGGTATCGGGATTGACCATGCCGGAGAAGCGGATGAATTCCGTGCCCTTGTTCATGGCGATCTGCTTCTCGCCGGCGACGATCAGGTTGCCGTTTGGCAATACCTCGATCACCGTCACGCCGATCGTGCCGGAAAACGTGTTGCTGGCGGACTGGTTGTCGCCGTCGGCAAATTTGGTGGCACCATTCGCCGCCACGCTGGCGCCGAAGCGGCCCTGGGCGATGCCGGGCGTGGAAAAGCCCACGCTGCCGGACTTGTTGCCGGAACTGGCGCCGGCCTTGACGGCATTCGTGCGCTCGGTGATGGCGATCGTCATGGTGTCGCCCACGTGGCGCGCGCGGCGGTCTTCGAAGGCGGGACGGTAGGTCGACGGCTGGTAGATGGAGCCGTTGTTGACGACCACGGGTTCCGGCATCGGCGCGCGCGTGGTGGTCGGGTATTGCACGATCGAGGTGGGCGTGATGGCGCAGCCGGACAGCAGGACTGCGGACAACAGGGCGATGATGGGGTAGTGCATGACGAACCTCCGCTGCCACCCGGCGAGGGATGGCATGACGACAAAAAAATTAAAGTTGCGACAACTTCTGCAGCATCTGGTCGGATGTGGTGATGGCCTTGCTGTTGATCTCGTAGGCGCGCTGCGTCTGGATCATATTGACCATTTCCTCGGCCACGTTGACGTTCGACGTCTCGATATAGCCCTGCATCAGCACGCCGGCGCCATTCGTGCCCGGGGTGTTGGTCTGCGCCACGCCGGAGGCGCCCGTTTCCATGTACAGGTTTTCGCCCTTCGATTCCAGGCCGGCCGGGTTGACGAAGGTGGTCAGCTGCAGCGAGCCGATCTGCGATGGCGCCACCGTGTCGGGCAGGGTGACGGAAACGGTGCCGTCGCGCGCCACGGTCAGGCTCAGCGCATTGGTGGGCACGGTGATGGCGGGCTGGATGACGAAGCCTTCGGAAGTGACGAGCTGGCCGTTGCTGTCCGTCTGGAAGGAGCCGTCGCGCGTGTAGGCGGTGGCGCCATCCGGCATCAGCACCTGGAAAAAGCCCGTGCCGTTGACCATCACGTCGCGCGAATTGCCGGACGCCTGGGGATTGCCCTGGGTATGGATGCGTTCGGTGGCCACGGTGCGCACGCCCGTGCCGATCTGCAAGCCCGATGGCAGCTGGGTTTGCTGCGACGATTGCGCGCCCGGCTGGCGCACGTTTTGGTACAGCAAGTCCTCGAACACGGCGCGCGACTTCTTGAAGCCCGTGGTGCTGACGTTGGCCAGGTTATTGGCGATCACGTCCATCTGCGTCTGCTGCGCTTCCAGGCCGGTCTTGGCTATCCAAAGGGAACGAATCATGTTTTTTCTCCAATAACAGCGCTAACCAGCCCTGTAGACTATTTCCATGTGACCATTATGCGGCGATCCCCATCAATTCAAAGCGAGGATCTGGGTGGCTTTCGCCGCGTTATTCTCGGCATTCTTCAACAGGCTCATTTGCGTTTCGAACTGGCGCGCCAGGGCGATCATGCTGACCATGGAGTCGACGGGGCTGACATTGCTGCCCTCCAGCGCGCCCGTGGTGAGCTTGACGGCCTGGTCGGCCTGGGCCGTCGTGCCATCCTTCAGGCGGAACAGGCCGTCGTCGCCGCGCACCAGCTGCTGCTCGGGCGGGTTGACGAGCTTGATGCGCCCCAGCACCGTCGACGGTCCCGGCGGCACGTCCGTGGAAATCGTGCCCACCGTGCCGTCGCTGGCGATGGCCACCGTCACGCCGGGCGGAATGGCCATGGGCCCCGTGTCGCCCTGCACCATCAGGCCCGATTGCGTCTGCAGCATGCCGTTTTCATTGAGCTTCAGGGCGCCGTTGCGCGTGTAGGCTTCGGAGCCGTCGGCGGACTGCACGGCGATCCAGCCGCCATTTTCCACGGCCACGTCGAGCGCGCGGCCCGTGTGCTGCATGGGGCCTTGCGTGAAATCGGAACCGACCGTCGAATCGACAACGAAGGCGCGCGTGGGCATCATGCCATCGGCCACGACGGGCACGGCGCGGAACGAGTCGAGCTGGGCGCGGAAGCCCGTGCTGGTGGCGTTCGCCAGGTTGTTCGCCGTGGTCGCCTGCTTGTCGAGGATGTGCTTGGCGCCCGAGGCGGCGGTGTAGATGAGACGGTCCATTTTTTATTTCTCCCAAACCAACAATAAAATCGGGGGCATATGCCCCCGGTCAACTTATTAGCGGAGGTTGACTAAGGTTTGCAAAACCGAATCCTGCGTCTTGATGGTTTGCGCATTCGCCTGGTAGGCGCGCTGGGCCGTGATCATGTTGACCAGTTCCGCCGTCAGGTCGACGTTCGACACTTCCACGGCCGAGGCACGCAGGTTGCCCAGGGTGCCCGTCTTCGGCTCGCCCGTGATGGGCTTGCCCGAGGCCGAGCTTTCCACCCAGGCGTTATTGCCCAGCGGCTCCAGGCCATTCGGGTTGGTAAAGTTGCTCAACACCACTTGCCCCAGGCTGCGCGTCTTGCCATTGTTGTACTGGCCCTGGATGACGCCGTCATCACCGACGATGAACTGGCTCAGCTGGCCGGCCTTGTAGCCGTCCGCTTCCGTTTTCTTTTCCGCCGTGGCGGTGCCCAGCTGGGTCGATTTGCTGAAATCGACCTGCACCGACAGGGTGGCATTGGCGCCCGTGGCGGGGAAGATCGGCAGATTGACGGTGACGGGCAGGGTTTGCGGCGGCGTCAGGGCCAGCATGGCTGCCCGGTCCAGGCTGCCGACCGTGTTGAAGACCAGCGAACCGGTCTTGACGGCGGGCACTTCGGTCACGGCGCGGATGGCCGCGTCGATCTGGTCCGGCGTGCGGCTCGAGTTGATGCCATCCGGCACGGCACTGCCGTAGGTGGCGGCGATGGCGGCCAGCTGCGCCGGCGTGGCGCCCGCGGCGGCGGCCGCCGCCGAGACGGCGGCACCGGCCGCATTGCCATAGGCGACGGCGGCGGCCGTCACATTGGCCGGCACCAGCGGCACGGCCGTGACAGCCGCCTGGTAGGCGGCGCGCGCGGCCAGCGAGGCGGGGTCCGTCTGCAGGGCCGCCGCGGCCTTCATGCTGGTCACTTCCGTGCCATCCATGGCCGAGTAGACGTCCCAGGTGTTGGTGCCCGTCTTGACGTAGAAATTCGACATGATGTGGGAATTGCCCAGCGAATCGAAGACTTCGACAGGGAAGGACTTGCTGTACGAGGAATCGTCGCCGGCCTTGAACGGCACGGTCGTCGGCATGGTCGTGTTGGAATTGAGGTTGACCTGCGTGTCGATCTTGGTCGTCGCCTGGGGCTTCATGTCCGACTGGTCGATCTGCAGGGGCACGACGGCGCCGGCGACGATCTTGCCGTTGGCGTCGGCCGCATAGCCGGTCAGCTGCGCCAGCTGGGCGTTGACGATGAAGCCGCTCTTGTCGACCTGGAACTGGCCATTGCGCGAGTACTGGATGGCGCCGTTGACGCTGGTACGGAAGAAGCCGCCGCCATTGATGGCGATGTCGAGGGGATTCGACGACGTTTCCAGGTTGCCCTGGTTAAATTGCTGGGCGATTTGCGACACCGACACGCCGATCCCCGCCTGGTTGCCGCCCACGCCATACAGCGAGTTGGCATAGATGTCGGCGAACTGGGCCTGCGACTGCTTGAAACCCACGGTCGACGAGTTGGCGATGTTGTTGCCGATGACGTCCAGCGATTTGGCGGCGCCATTCAAGCCGCTCAGGCCTTGTTGGAAAGACATTGTGTTCTCCTGGTAGAAATTAGGGGGGGGGTCACGCTACGATCGAGCGGCTTACAGGATCTGCTTCACATCGGCCATGGTGATGCTGCCCACGCCCGGTACATTCAATTTCACGCCATTCGCGCCCGTCGAGACGCTGGCGACCGAGCCGAACATCAGCGCCGTCGCATCCTTCAGCACGGTGCCGCCGCGCGTCGCTTCCACCGTGAAGGTGTAGGCGCCGTCGGGCAGCACGATGTTCTTGCCTTCCGCATCGAGGTCCGCCGTGGAACCATTCCAGCCCAGCGGCAAGGTGCCCGCTTCCTGCGCGCCCAGGTCGATGGAATGGACTTCCTTGCCATCCTTGTAGATGACGACCTTGACCTTGTCGGCGGCCGTGGCCAGGTCCACGCCCAGCAGGGCAGCGCTCTTGCTCAGGTTGATATCCTTGCCTGCCGTCAACACGCCATGGCCGATGATGTTGGCCGCCTGCATCGATTCGGCTTGCTGGTAGCTGGTTTTCAGGGTTTCCAGGGTCGTGTTGAGCTTGTTGACGCCCGTCACCGTGGACAGCTGCGCCAGCTGGCTGGTCAGCTGCGCATTGTCGAGCGGATTCATCGGGTCCTGGTTTTTCAGCTGGGTGACCAGCAGGGTCAGGAATTTGTTTGTTTCCGCCTCGACACTGCCAGGTTCGGCCGTGGTCTTCTTCGGATTCATCGTCGCCATCAGATCGGTGGTGACGGTGTTGCTGGTATCGATGGTTGCCATAATGATCAGTCAGCCTTATTGGCCGAGCGTAAGGGTTTTCAGGAGCAGCGACTTGGCCGCGTTCATGGTTTCCACGTTGGTCTGGTAGGAGCGCGAAGCGGACAGCATGTTGACCATCTCGTCGACCGTGTTCACGTTGGGCATGGTGACGTAGCCCTTCTCGTCGGCCAGCGGATTCTTCGGGTCGTAGACGAGCTTCATCGGCGACGGGTCCTCGATCACCTTCTGCACCTTGACGGCCGTGGCGCCGTTGGCCATGGGCACGGCTTCGAAGACCACCTGCTTGGCGCGGTAGGCTTCGCCGCTGGCGCTGGTGGCGCTGTCGGCATTGGCCAGGTTGCTGGCCACCGTGTTCAGGCGCTGCGCCTGGGCGCTCATGGCCGAACCGGAAACGTTGAAGATATTAAACAGCGACATGATTACTGTCCTCCCTGGATGGCCGTGAGCATGCCCTTGATCTGCGCATTGAGCAGCGTGATGCTCGCTTCGTAGCGGATGGAATTGTCGGCGAAGGCGTTGCGCTCGAGGTCCATGTCCACCGTATTGCCATCGACGGCGCCCTGGGCCGGCGCGCGGTACAGCAGCGGCGTGCCATCGGCCAGCGTCTCCACCTTGCCGCCAGCCGCGGCCGCCGTGCCCTTGCCCGCCAGGTGCTGCGGCGCCGTGCCCTTCAGGGCCGGGGGCGTGCCGTCGCTGCGCGCCAGCGCGCCTTTCAGGGCGCTGGCGAAATCGACGTCGCGCGCCTTGTAGTTGGGCGTGTCGGCATTGGCGATATTCGAGGCGAGCAATTCCTGGCGCGTCGAGCGCAGGCTCAGCGCCGTCTCGTTGAAGCGCATGTAATCGTCGAGTTTCCCTATCATGTCAGGCTCCGGAAAGATCTGCCACTGGCGCCTGAGATGGCGGAAGGATGGCGGTATAGTGATGACAGGAAACATAGTACGGCGGCCACCGGCAAGGCCATCGCCGGATCAGACCGTACTTTTACCCCTTAATCCGGGCTTCGAACGGGGCGGCGCGCACTATCATGGCACTATTCCAGAGGCCTATCACCATGAAAACACCGCTCGCTTTCTTCTTCGCCCTTGCCGCACTGACGTCCCTGGCGCAGGCGCAAAACGCCGGCCGGCAGACGCCGGAAGCGCTGCGCGCCAGCGTGGAACAGTTCCTGCAAGTACAAAGCAACGGCTTGCCGGGCAAGGTGACGATCACCGTCGGCGCCGTCGATCCGCGCCTCAACCTGGCCGCCTGCCCCGCGCCGCAAGCGTTCATGGCACCGGGCGCCCGCGCCTGGGGCAAGACCACCGTGGGCGTGCGCTGCACGGCCCCGGCCAGCTGGACCATCTATCTGCAAGCCAACGTGGCCGTCGTCGGCGACTACGTGGCCAGCGCCGTGCCGCTGGCGCAGGGGCAAGCCATCGACGCCAGCCAGCTGGTGACGATGCAGGGCGACCTGGCGGCCTTGCCGGCAGGCATAGCCACCGACATGGCCCAGGTGGTGGGGGCCAGCACGACTATTTCCTTGCCGCCGGGCACGCCGATGCGCCTCGACACCCTGCGCCGCAAGCCCGTCGTCATGCAGGGCCAGCTGGTGCGCGTCGTTTCCAGCGGCAACGGTTTCCAGGTGGCATCAGAAGGCCGCGCCATCGGCAGCGCCGGCGATGGCCAGACGGTGCAGGTGCGCACGCAGAGCGGCCAGCAGATCAGCGGCGTGGCGCGCGCAGGCGGCCTGGTGGAGGTGGCGTTTTAATCCCTTGTGAAACCGATATGGACAGCGATATTGTGGTCTGGCGCACTAAAGTTTCGGAAGAAGGTGCCGATAATGACACATATCCCGGAGTTTCTTGACTTCGACCAGACGAGGATCACGCTGTGAAAATTACCGACAACACCATTAAAAGCAATCCCGGCCTGCCGGTAGCGCCCGCGAGTACGTCCGGCGCCCGCAATGCCGAGAAAGCCCAGGCAACACCGACGACGTCGGACAATGTACGCCTGTCGCCGCAAGGACAGGCATTAGCGGCCAGTGCAACTGCCGGCAGCGGCGCCGTG
Organism: Janthinobacterium sp. GW821-FHT03C08; assembly: GCF_059420905.1. NCBI lineage: Bacteria > Pseudomonadati > Pseudomonadota > Betaproteobacteria > Burkholderiales > Oxalobacteraceae > Janthinobacterium > Janthinobacterium sp. GW821-FHT03C08. The sequence goes on from NZ_JBWKUP010000010.1 coordinate 263,545, forward strand.
TTCGACACGAAAAAAGTCGAACGCATCAAGATGGCGATCGCCGACGGCCAGTTCCAGGTCAACTCTGAAAAAGTGGCGGACGGTCTCCTCGACACGGTCAAGGACTTGCTGCACTCACGAAATAGATAGGTTCCCAATGCAATCAGTGACTCCGTTTTCCAGCCTGCGCGACGAGCAACAGCTCATGACCACATTGCTGGCATTGATGAAAGAAGAACAGCGGCATCTGGTTGCCGCTGACATCGATGCAATCGCGGAGCTCACCGTACGCAAGACGGCACTGGTGGGACAATTGAGCCAGCTGGCGGCGCAACGCCACCAGGCGCTGGCGGCAGCGGGCTACACGGCAGCCGAAGCGGGCATGGAAGACTGGCTGGTCGGCGCCAGCGAAGCGGAAGCGGCGCCCCTGTGGAAAGCCCTGCTCGAGACGACGCGCGAAGCCAAGGAACAGAACCGCCTGAACAGCCTGCTGGTCAACAAGCACATGCTGCACACGCAGGGCGCCCTGAACGCCATGCGCCCCGCCGCCCAAAGCGGCAACTTCTACGGCCCCAGCGGCCAGCCAACGACGAACACGGCCAGCCGGCGCGTCGTCATCGGCTGATTCCCCTTATTTAACAACAATACTCTCCGGCAAGGCGCCGCGGCCTTGCCAGCTCAGCCGTGCGCGGGCCGCCCCGCATGCTGGCGGAACTTCGCCGCGATGGCTTGCCCCTTCGCTGCGGCGGCGGCCTGCTGCGCCGGCGTCAGCTCGTCCTGCAGCCAGTGCCAGTACTCATCCTGGTAGGGATTGGTGACGCCGGGTGCGAGGATGTCGTCGTAGACGAGGCGCAGGGCCAGCAGGTAGCCATACGCCTGCGGCGCATCCTTGCGCACCACGTCGCCATCGCGCAGGTAGGCCATCATCAGGGTCGAGACACTGCTCAGTTCCGCCTCGTCCGCCTGCGCCGTCAGCTGGGCGATGGCTTGCCGCTTCCACGCCTGCACCAGCGGATCGTCGGGACGGTTGCGCAGGGCGCTGCGGTCGCCGAACGGGCCTTCCGACAGGAACAGCGTGGCCGCGCCCGGCACGCCCGCCTTCGCCGCCGTGGCCAGGTAGGCCAGGCGGTCCTCGCGCTGCCGCTGCGTCAGGCCCGCGCACAGCTGCCGCTGGGCGGCTTTTTCCTCGGCCGTCATCTCGCGTCCCAGCTCGAATTCCAGCCCCGGCAGGCGGCCCTCTTTCTCAAAAGAAATACAGTCGTCGAGCAGATTGTAGGCCGCATACGCGTCTTCCGGCCGGCCGCTGGCGGCCAGGCGCGCAAGCTGCTGCGCCAGGGGAACGGGCGGCGCCACGGGATCGGGCACGGCGGACGCATCGAGCGTGAAATACGCGGCCAGGCTGCGCCCCTGGGCGGGCGCCGGCACGGCGGACGCCGCCACGGGCGCGCCGTCATCGGGCAGAAACCAGTACGCCAGCGCCAGCGCTGCCGCGAGCACGGCAATGGCCAGGCCGGTAAGTTTGATATGCATCATGGGGGCACGCCTGACACGGGAAAGGCACGTTACCACAGGCGCGCGCGGCTGTCCCGCGCGCAGCGGAAAAAATCAGCCGCCCGCCTTCTTCGGCTGGTGCCCCAGCTTGGCCAGCGCGGCCAGGAGGGTGTCGACATGGTCGCCCTGCACCTCGATCACGCCATCCTTGACGGTGCCGCCCGAGCCGCACTGCGCGCGCAGCTGCTTGCCCAGCAGGGCCAGGGCGATGGCGTCCAGCGGCAAGCCCTTGACGACGGTGACGCTCTTGCCGCCGCGGCCCTTGGTCTGGCGCGACACGCGCACCACGCCGTCGCCCGCGGGCGCCGCCCTGGCCTGCGCCTTGCACGCGCACTGCGCCAGCGGCTGGCGGCAGGCGGGGCACATGCGGCCCGTTTCGGTGGAGTAGACGAGACCGCCCTGGGAACTGCTTTTCATGGTCGAGAGAGAAAGAATGGCAAGGCCGCGATTGTAGCAAGCGGCGGGGTTCAGTTGGCCGGTGCCGGCGCCACGGGCGCCGTCGGCACTTCCGTCACCGTTTCCGGGATGCCCGACAGGATCGTCACGGCCACGCGGCGGTTGCGCGCGCGCCCTTCCGGCGTGTCGTTCGGCGCCACGGGGATGTTGTCGGCGTGGCCCACGGCCGTCAGGCGCGCGGCCTGCACGCCGCTGGCGATGAACAGGCGCACGACGGCGCTGGCGCGCGCGGCCGACAATTCCCAATTCGAGGCAAAATTCGAATTGCTGATCGGCTGGACGTCCGTGTGCCCTTCCACCTGCACGTCGTGCGTGTCGTCCCTGAGCAGCACGGCGACGGCGCGCAGGGCCTGGTCCGATTCCGGCGTCAGGCGCGCCGCGCCCGGGTCGAACAGCACGCTGGCATTGATTTCCACGCTGACGCCGCGGCTCGTCTGCGTCACGCGCACCTTGCCTTCCTTGACCAGCGGCGCCAGCGTGGATGTGAGGTCCTGCGCCAGGCGCGTCATGTGTTCGCGCTCGCGGCGGATGGCTTCCGTGCGGCGCTTCAGGGCGGGGTTCGGCAGCGGGATCGCCTGCGGCGCTTCCATGATGATGGGCGGCGCGCCCTTTTCCAGGCTGAAGGCCTGGCCGATGGCATTCTGGAAGACGCGGTACTTGCCCTCGTTGACTTGCGAAATGGCGTACATGACGACGAAGAAAGCGAACAGCAGGGTGATGAAGTCGGCGTACGAGATCAGCCAGCGGTCCTGGTTGTCCGGCTCCTCGTCATACTTCCTGCGCGCGCGCCGCATCATGGTCAGTGCTCGCTCAGTGCTCGTGAAGCAGGCTGGCGACGCGCTCTTCGATGATGCGCGTGTGGTCGCCCGTGGCGATGTCGTACAGCACGGCGGCCGTGATTTCATACTGCAGCACGCGGCGCGAAACGATGGCCTTGAGTTTATTGGCCACCGGCAGGAACAGCAGATTGGCCAGGCCGACGCCATAAATCGTCGAGACGAAGGCGACGGCGATGCCGCTACCCAGCTTGCTCGGATCGGTGAGGTTTTCCATGACGTGGATCAAGCCCAGCACGGCGCCCAGGATGCCGATGGTGGGCGAATAGCCGGCCGCCGATTCCCACACCTTGACGGCCTGGCGCTCGGCCATTTCGTAGGCGGAGATTTCCACGTCGAGCAGCTGGCGCAGCTTGTCGGGCGCGATGCCGTCGACGATCATGCGCAAGCCCTTGGCATTGAAGCGGTCGGCCGTGTTTTCCATCAGGCGCTCGAGCGCCAGGGGGCCGTCGCGGCGCGCCGTCAGGCTCCAGGCGCCGATGTCGCGCGCCAGCGCGGCGCGCGTGTCGGCCGGCGGCAGGAACACCCAGCGCAGCATTTCCAGGCCGCGCACGAAGGTGCGCAGCCGCGTCTGCAGCAGCACGGCGCCGAAGGTGCCGATGATGACGATGGCGAAGGCGGCCGGCTGCAGCAGGGAGGCCATCTTGCCGCCTTCCAGTGCCTGGCCGACCAGCAGGCCCGCCAGCGCCAGCGCCAGCCCGATTATGCTGGACCAGTCCACGCCTGCTCCCTCAAGGTTGCGCGCAGGCGCGCGACGGCCTGGGTATGCAGCTGCGAGACGCGCGATTCCGACACGCCCATCACTGCGCCGATTTCCTTCAGGTTCAGCTCTTCTTCGTAGTACAGGCCCATGAGTATTTTCTCGCGTGGCGGCAGCGCGTCGATGGCATCGATCACGGATTGCCGGAAATCGGTATCGAGCAGGGAACGCAAGGGGTCGCTGTCCTCGTCCACGCAGTGGCGGTCGAGGAAGCTGTCATTGCCGTCCGGGTCATGAAAGTCTTCGTAGTACACCAGTTGGTGGCCGCCGCCGTCGCCCAGCATTTCCTGGTAGTCGGCCAGCGACATTTTCAGCAGCTTGGCCACTTCCGACTCCGTCGGCGGGTGGCCCAGGCGCTGCTGCAGGATGCTCATCGCCTCTTCGATCTTGCGCATGTTCTGGCGCATGCTGCGCGGCAGCCAGTCGCTGGTGCGCAGTTCGTCGAGCATGGCGCCGCGGATACGCAGCACGGCATAGGTCTCGAACTGCGCGCCATGGGTTTCCTCATAGCGGCTGATGGCGTCCAGCAGGCCGATCATGCCGGCCTGGATCAGGTCATCGACCTCGACCGAAGGCGGCAATTTCGCCTTCATATGGTGCGCCAGACGCTTCACCAGCGGAATATGCTCCGTCAGCAAATAGTCCTTGTTCGATTTCCCTTTGACCGTGTACATAGGCTGCTTATTGTTTTCTCGTCTTATCTGGTGCTACGGTTGGATTCAGGCGCTGAAATGGTGGGCGCTCCCCGTCTGGTACAAGGTGGAACCGAGCACCGGCGCCGCCGACCGCACGAGCCGCTCGGCCAGCCCGCGGAACGCCACCGAGGCACCGGCCAGCGGGAAGGCATCGACCACGCTGCGGCCCAGGCGCGCCGCGCGGTGCAGGTACTCATCGGCCGGCACGGAACCCATCGACGTCAGTTTCACGGCCAGGTAGCGGCTCGCCGCCTGCGCCATATTATCGTATACCACTTTTGCCTCGGATTCGGAAGCGCCCGTGACAAGAATGCCGAAGGGGCGGCGTCCCAGTTCCTGGTTCAGGCGCTTGATCAGGCAGTAGGCCGCCTTGATCGAATTGGCACTGTTCGACACCTGCACCACGATATCCGAGGACGCCATCAGGGGCACGGGGAAGCACTCGCCCTGCTCCGCCACGACGCCGTCGACCAGCACGATGCCGCTCTGGCGCGCCATCACCTCGAAGGTCTTGCCCAGGCGGCGCGTGTCGTCGTCGCCCGCATAGTCCATGCTGTCCATCAGGTGGTTGCGCGCGCCCAGGCTGGCCACGCCGAAGCCTTGCGGCACCTGGTGGATCACCTGGTTCAGGCCGCACTGCTGGCGCGCCACGTCGAGCAGGCTGGCGCCATGCGCCAGTCCCAGGCGCGACGCCACGCCATCGCTGCCGCCGCTGGCGTCGACCAGCAGCACTTCATTGCCGCCGTAGGCCAGCGAGGCGCCCAGGTTGACCAGCATGGCGCCCTTGTCGTCCTGCGGCGTGGCCGACAGGAAGGTCATGACGCGCGGCTGCGGACCAGCCAGCATGCGGCGCAGGCCTTCGGCCTGGTCGAAATCGAAGTTAGCCAAGGTGCACCCCGCGCGCTTCATTGTTGCGGGCGGCCGCCTGCGCCATCAGCAGCGGCAGTTCGGCATCGGAAAACTGCGTCGCCGCCGAGTCGCGCTTGAGCTTGAAGGCGCGGTCGATCAGGTAGGCGCGGTCGCCCAGGTGCAGGTCTTCCGGCACGCGCTGGCCGTTCGACACATAGAACAGGTTCAGCTTCTGGCGGATGACCACGTCGAGCACGTTGCCAATCGACGCCGCCTCATCGAGCTTGGTCATGATGCAGCCGGCCAGGCCGCTGCCCTGGTAGGCGCGCACCACTTCGTTCAGGGTTTCCTGCGTCGCCGTCGAGTTCAGGCACAGCAGGCGCTTCACGTCGGCGCCGGCGCCCGACAGCATGGCCACCTGTTCCGTCACCATCTGGTCGCGCTGGCTCACGCCCACCGTATCGATCAGCACCGTGTGCTTGTTCTTGAGTTCCTTCAGGGCGATGCGCAGGTCCGCCTCGTCCTTCACGGAATGCACCATCACGCCGAGGATCTTGCCGTAGATGCGCAATTGCTCGTGCGCGCCGATACGGTAGGCATCCGTGGTGATCAGGGCCAGCTTTTCCGGACCGTGGCGCATCACGCAGCGGGCAGCCAGCTTGGCCGTGCTGGTGGTCTTGCCGACGCCGGTCGGACCGACGAGGGCGAACACGCCGCCCTGCTCCAGCATGGCGTCTTCATTGGCCACCGTATTCAGGTTACGGCTCAGGACCGTCTTGATCCAGCGCATGCTTTGTGCGCCATCCAAGCCGGCCGGCAGCTTGTCGATCAGGTAGCGCGCCAGGCTGGCCGAGAAGCCGGCGGCCAGCATTTCGCGCAGCACGACGGCCTTCTGCGGCTCGCGCTGCTGGGTCGAACCCCAGGAGATTTCCGCCAGCTGGGTTTCCATCATGCCGCGCATGGCGCGGATTTCATTCATCATGCCGCTCATCTCGGCGGCGGCGTTTTCCTTCACGTGCGCCAGGGCGCTGGCCATCATCTGCTGCATGCGGGCCATGTCCACCGGCTCGGCGGCAGCCTGGCGCGGGGCGGCGGGACGGGGCGCGGCCGGGCGCTGGGCCGGGGCGGCGGCACGCTGCGGCGTGGCGAACTGGGTCTGCAACTGGGGACGGGGCTGGGCCATTTCGGAGGCGGCCGGCGGCGAGGCCAGCGAGGCGGCATCGTCATTGGCCAGCGCGAGGATTTCCACCACGCCATCGGCCTGGCGGTTCGACAGGATCACGGCGTCGGGGCCGAGCGCCTCGCGCACCTTGCGCAGCGCATCGCGCGACGAGGCACCCGTAAATTTCTTCACATTCATGGCCGGCCTCCCGGGGCGGGTGTGGCGCAATATGGGCTGAACTGTGTGACCATCATCGACTCCTGTTGCTTGGGTGCTGTCTTCCACATGGACACAGATCACCCGGACAGTTTCCATTATTAGCGATGCTTGGAGGAAATGATCGAAGGAACAGGACGGGAAAGTCCCCGTTATTCAGTTTGCCGCGAAGAAATTGATGAAAAAATAAGCAAAAACGGCAGGCGGGCGCTGTCGGCAGGCGGTCGACATACCCGCTTCGACACCCCAAGGCGACAACTGGGATCGACCCCTGAGGGTTCGACCCCGGCCTTTCATTTGGGTTTGCCTTATTGCGCGCCTACCAGGCTCGTCACCCGTATCGTCTTGGTTTCCGGCACTTCCGCATGCGACAGCACTTTCAGCTGCGGCAAGGCGCGGCGCAGGAAGCGCGACAGCAGGGCGCGCAGCGGCGCCGGCACCAGCAGCACGGGCGTCAGGCCCAGCGCTTCCTGCTGCTGCGCCGCCAGTCCCGCCTGGTGCGCGATGGTGTCGGCCAGGCCCGGCTCGATGCCGGCGCCATCGCCGCCATTGCCCATGGCTTGCATCAGCAGGCGTTCCAGGCGGCTGTCCAGGGTCATCACGGACAGTTCCGCCGCGCCGGGGAACAGTTGCTGCACGATGGCGCGGCCCAGGGCCACGCGCACCAGCGCCGTCAGGTCGTTCGGGTCCTGCGTGTGCACCGTGTGCTCGGCCAGGGTTTCGATGATGGTGCGCATGTCGCGGATGTGCACGCCTTCGGACAGCAGGTTCTGCAGCACCTTCTGCAGGGTCGACAGCGACAGCATCTTCGGCACCAGGTCTTCCACCAGGCGCGGCGATTCCTTGCCCAGGTGGTCCAGCAAGGATTGTACTTCCGCGCGGCCCAGCAGCTCGGACGCGTGCGAGGTGATCAGGTGGTTCAGGTGGGTGGCCACCACCGTGCCCGCGTCGACCACCGTGTAGCCCATCGACTGCGCCTGGTCGCGCAGGTTCGCCTCGATCCACGTGGCCGGCAGGCCGAAGGCGGGGTCGCTCGTGGCCAGGCCGGGCAAGGTGCCGCTGGCCATGCCGGGATTAATCGCCAGGAACTGGCCGTTGAAGGCCTCGCCCGTCCCCACTTCCACGCCCTTGAGGGTGATACGGTAGGCGGACGGCTTCAATTCCAGGTTGTCGCGGATGTGCACGGGCGGCGCCAGGAAGCCCACTTCCTGGGCGAACTTCTTGCGGATGCCCTTGATGCGCTTGAGCAATTCGCCGCCCTGCGTCTTGTCGACGAGGGGAATCAGGCGGTAGCCCACTTCCAGGCCCAGGGTATCGACGGGCATGATGTCCTGCCAGCTGGCCTCTTCCTGCTCGGGCGCCACGGTCGCTTGCGGCACCTCGGCCGGCTTCTCGGCCGCCTCCTTCGCCTGCGCCCGCTTCTTGCTGATCAGGTAGGCAGCCCCGGCCAGCAGGGACGCCAGCAGGATGAAGACCATGTTCGGCATGCCGGGAATCAGGCCCATGCCGCCGATGATGCCGGCGGTAATGTACAGCACTTGCGGTTTCGCAAACAATTGCCCCACCAGCTGGGTGCCGATGTCCTGTTCGCTGGCCACGCGCGAGACGACGATACCGGCCGCCGTGGAAATGATCAGCGAAGGAATCTGCGCCACCAGGCCGTCACCGATGGCCAGCAGGGTGTAGTTCTTCAGTGCATCGGCAAAGCCCATGTCATGCTGCAGCAGGCCCACCAGCAGGCCGCCGACGATGTTGATGACGGTGACCATGATGCCGGCGATGGCATCGCCGCGCACGTATTTGCTGGCACCGTCCATGGCGCCATAGAATTCCGCTTCCTGCGCCACTTCCGTGCGGCGGCGGCGCGCTTCGTCTTCGCCGATCAGGCCCGCGTTCAGGTCGGCATCGATGGCCATCTGCTTGCCGGGCATGGCGTCCAGCGCGAAGCGGGCGCCCACCTCGGCGATACGGCCCGCACCCTTGGTGACCACCGTGAAGTTGATGATGGTCAAAATGATGAACACGACGATACCGACCGTGTAGTTGCCGCCAATCAAGAAGTGGCCGAAGGCCTCGATCACTTTACCGGCCGCGTCGGCGCCCGTATGGCCTTCCGTCAGCACCACGCGCGTGGACGCCACGTTCAGCGACAGGCGCAGCATGGTCGAGACGAGCAAAATGGTCGGAAACGCCATGAAATCGAGCGGCTTGACCGTGTACAGCGCCGTCAGCAGCACGATGATGGACAGCGCGATATTGAAGCTGAAGAAGATGTCGAGGATGAAGGCCGGCAGCGGCAGCACCATCATCGCCAGCAGCATGATGATGATGACCGGCGCGGCGATGCCCTTGCTGGCGTTGTTGCCCATTCCGCTGAGCCAGGCTGGCATTCTCAGGCCGTTCATGGTGTACTTCCCTTATTCTTGTCTGCGGCGTCTGCTGCCGGTGGTGTCTGCGATGCGGGGTTGAGCGGATCGAGCTCGGGCGGCACTGCCAGCGCCTTCGGCTTGTCCGGACGCTGGCCCTGGCCCTTGCCGTAGCTGCGCAGCTGGAACACATAGGCCAGCACTTCGGCCACGGCGCCGTACAGGGCTTCGGGAATCTCGTCGCCGATGTCCGTGTGCTTGTACAGGGCGCGGGCCAGGGCCGGCGCTTCCAGGATGGCGACCTTGTGCTCGCCCGCCAGTTCGCGGATCTTCGCCGCCACCTCGTCGACGCCCTTGGCCACCACCTGCGGCGCGCCGCGCGAATTCTCGCCGTATTTCAGCGCCACCGCATAGTGCGTCGGGTTGGTCACCACCACGTCGGCCGTGGGCACGTCGGCCATCATGCGGCGGCGCGACATCTCATGCTGCATCTGGCGGATCTTCGCCTTGATCTGCGGATTGCCGTCCGACTCCTTCGATTCCTGCTTGACTTCCTGCAAGGTCATTTTCATCTTGTTGGCGTAATGCCACATCTGGTAGGGGCCGTCGATGGCGGCGATGAAGCCCAGCGCGCCGACGATCAGCAAAAAGGCCGTGATCAGCAGGCTGATCAGGTGCGCGGAACCGGCGCGCAAGGATTCCACGGACAGGCCCAGCACGGCGTCCTTCTGGTGCTGCATCACCATCCACGCCACGATGCCGACGACGAGGGTCTTGGCGATGGCCTTCAGCAACTCCACCAGCGCATTCTTCGAAAACATATTGCCCAGGCCGCGAATCGGGTTGAGCTTGCCAAAATTGGGGGTGAACGCCTTGGCACTGAACAGCCAGCCGCCCACCAGCACGGGCGAGGCCAGGGCAACGAGCATGATGGCCAGCGCGTACGGCAGGCAGGTCAGCAGGACGGAACCCACGTCGTAGCCGATGCGCAGCATCATCGCATCGGGATTGAGTATCTGCTCGCGGTCCAGGGTCAGCCCGGAGACCATGACGGCCGTCAGCCGGCGCACGATGGCATCGCCGGCAAACCACAGGCAGCAGCCGGACGCCATCAGCACCGTGAACGTCGCCACTTCACGCGATCGCGGAACGTCGCCTTCCTCACGCGCCTGCTCGAGGCGCTTCGGTGACGCGGCTTCGGTCTTTTCTGCGTCGCTGTCTTCCGACATCAATCAACTCCGGTGAAGTCCTGCGGCCTGGCTAGGCGCAATACGGACTGGGCATGGAGCATTATCGGTTCAATCAGCACAACGCCATCAAGGGAAAAGGGGGGCGAATCCCCTGCTTTTCCTTTGCTCTCCAGAAACCTTAGCGGGACTTGCGCGCTTCGGCCTGTTTTACCACCTGCTCGATGGCGCCAAACAGCGACTTGCCGTCATCGCCCAGCATCTCCAGGCGGACGACATCGCCAAACAGCAGGTACGGTGTGCTGGCGACGCCATCGGCGATCATCTCCTGGTTACGTCGCTCAACGATACTGGAAAAACCCTTCTTGATTTCCTTGTTGGCGATGCCGCCCGCGCTCACCACGGCGCCGGCGCCCGCCTTGCGCGTCTGGCACAGGTGGGCCAGCAGCTGCGGGTAATTGAAGGCCATGTCGGCGCCCGCGTGGGGCTGGCCCGTCAATTTGCCGTTCAGGCTGCAGCGCACGGCGTAATGCACCTTGCCGCCGCGCCAGGCGTCGCCCAGTTCGTCGGGCGTGATGGCGACAGGCGAGCACGCCATGGCCGGCTTGGCCTGCAAAAAGCCGTAGCCGCCGGCCTGCTCGTCGGGCGCCAAGTTGCGCAGGGTGATGTCGTTGACCAGCATCAACAGCTTGATGTTCAGGTGCGCCTGGTCCGGCGTGGCCCCCATGGCCACGTCGTCCGTGATGGCGGCGATGCCCGCCTCGTAGTCGATGCCCCACTGCTCATATGCGAGGGCAATGTCGTCGTGGGCGCCGAGGAAGTCGTCGCTGGCACCCTGGTACAGGCGCGGCGATTCGCGCAGATTGGCGGGCACCGCCGTTCCCGCCGCCTTGCAGGCCCGTTCGACCTGCTGCAGGTAGGAGACGCCAGCCACGCGCAGGCTGCTGCGCGGCAAGGGTGCCATGCAGTTGGCGGGGTCGAAGTCGAAGGCGCGGTGGCCGCGGCCGCTATTGATGGTCTGGTACAGCAAATCGAGCTGGGGCGCGATGAAACTCCAGTCGTCGAGCGCCCTTTGCAGGGTCGGGGCGATGCCGTCGGCCAGGTGCGCCGTTTTCAGGTCGCGCGAGACGACAGCCAGCTGGCCATCGCGCGTGCCATCCTTCAGTGTAGCTAATTTCATGTCGGGGAAACTTCGTCAAATGCAGGCAATAGGGAGCCAAAGACGCCAAAAAGCCGGGAAATCCCCGGCTTTGGCGGTCAGCGAGAGGGTCAGGCCAGCAGTGCGATCTGCTCCGGCGTGAGGTAGCACCACTCGCCTTCGGCGATGCCCAGCGACTCCAGGGTCAGGCTGCCGATGGCGGAACGGTGCAGCGCGCTGCAATGGTTGCCGGCGGCGGCCAGCATGCGCTTGACCTGGTGGTATTTGCCCTGTTCCAGCACGATTTCCAGCTGGTGCTCGCCGCGCTTGACGCAGACGAGGGCGGCCAGCGGGGCCGGTTCGTCGTGCAATTGCACGCCGGCCAGCAGCAATGCGACCAGTTCATCGGTCACGGGCTCTTGCGTAGTGGCCTGGTAAATCTTCGGAACGTGGCGCTTCGGCGACGATTGCGCATGGATAAACGGACCATCGTCGGACATCAGCAGCATGCCGGTCGTGTCGTGGTCGAGCCGGCCGACGGGCTGGACTTCGCGCCAGGTGAACTGTTCCGGCAGCAGGGTCAGCACGCCCGGATGATGGCTGGGCTTGCGCGAGCATTCGAAGTTGGCGGGCTTGTACAGCGCCAGGTACAGGTGCTGGCGGTACACCCACTCTTCCTCGAACACGTGCAGTACCAGGCCGTCGGTCTCGACGGTGGTGCGGTAATTGGTCTGGGTAACGCCATCGATGACGACATCGCCATCGTCGATAAGGGAACGGCAATATTTACGGGTGCCAAAACCCTGCGATTGCAGGATGCGGTCTAGGGATAATTTACTCATGGGCGTGACTTTACCAGAAGCGGCCGGCAGCGTGAAGCGGCGGCCCGCGCGCCCTGCGCGACGGTGTGCGCCCCGCGAAACCATGGCGCAGGCAGAAATACCAAAAAGAACAAGGTGAGATTTGGCGACAAATGGCTGATTCCTTTGAGATATATCAAGCGCTCGGAATATCGCATTGATAGACTGAAACTTCGTTAGGAATCCACCTAACGAGCTTTAGGAATAATAACCAGGCAACGACTCACAAGGACATTGTATGAAGCACATCGACACCATTGCCTTACAGGGCAGCATCGCCGACATGCGCAGCCGCATCGCCGCCGAACAGAGCGCCATGCATAAAGTTCAACTCGGCATGGCGCGCTGGCGCGGCGCCCTCCCCCCGCAGGACGGGGATGGGCTGCTGCCGGGCGATGCCCCCTCCCCCGCAAGCCAGGTGCGCTGGCATGCCGAAGCCCAATGCCATTTCATGTGCTGGCTGGAACAGGGCGGCTTTGCCCTGATGGAGGAAGAGCCGCTGGAACAGGCGGCACCGCTGGCTCCCGCCGCGCCCGCCGCAAAGGGGGCAACTGCGCAGGCTAGGCCATCCGCCACCCCGATCCTGCCTGCGCACTGCAACGACTGCGCCGCCTGAGGCGCCACACCCGGCCACCATGCCCTGCCCTTGCATGCCTGTCCACCAATGCCGGCCGGCCCGCGCCACGCCGCCCCACGTCCCCCGCGCCAACACGGCGCGCAAAAGGGAACGGCGGCATTGCGCCGCCGTTCCCAAGCCCCAACGGGACTTCAGTGAGGAATGTAAATTCACTCAAAACCACATCTGCGATGCGGCGAGTAGTTCCAGGACCTGCCAATCAAGTTAGTACTGACAACATAGTAGATATATCGCCCCTCCTTGAAAAGAACTACGCTTTCACTATAGCCCAAGGGGGTCGATTTTCAAGGCAAATCCCCACCTTATTGAAAATCATTCTCGATTGGCTTGCCAAGTTATTACGAGAAATAGCTTCAGCGCAACGCCGGTTGTGACTGCTGCACGGCCGCCTTCATGGCGCCGGCGCCCATGGCCGCGCCGAATTTCTTCAGCACCCGCTCCGGCAATCCTTCGTGCTGCGTATAGTCGACGATGTCTTCCGCCTTGACGACGTCGCGCGCCACGCTGTCGACCGTGCCGAAGTCGTCGGCCAGGCCCATTTCCACGGCTTTTGCCCCCGTCCAGTACAGGCCGGAGAAGGTGTCCGGCGTTTCCTTCAGGCGCTTGCCCCGTCCCGCGCGCACCACCTCGATGAACTGCTGGTGGATTTCATTGAGCATGCCCTGCGCATATGCCTTGTGCTTTTCCGTGAGGGGGCTGAACGGGTCCATGAAGCCCTTGTTCTCGCCCGCCGTCAGCAGGCGGCGCTCGACGCCCACCTTTTCCATCACGCCCGTAAAGCCGAAGCCATCCATCAGCACGCCGATGGAGCCGACGACGCTGGCCTTGTTGACGTAGATGCGGTCGGCGGCGGCGGCGATGTAATAGCCACCCGAGGCGCACATTTCATCGACCACCACATATAAAGGCTTGTCCGGATAGCCCTTGCGCAGGCGCTGCATTTCGTCGACGATCATGCCCGCCTGCACGGGACTGCCGCCAGGGCTATTAATATGCAGCACCACGGCCACGGAACCGGCATCGGAAAACGCCTTGTCCAGCGCGGGGATGACGACGGCGGCCGAGCCGCTGCCTTCGGACTCGATGCTGCCGCTGATGTCGATCAGGGCCGTGTGGCGGCCCAGGGTCTCGCTGTCGTCGGCCGAGTTGTAGTCATAGAACACCCACAGGGCGAACAGCACGATCAGCAGGCTGAAGACCTTGAAGAAGACGCTCCAGCGGCGGTGCGCGCGCTGTTCCTGCAAGGTGGCAAATACCAGCTTTTCCAGCACGTCGCGTTCCCAGTTGCCGGCGGGCGCGCCGCCGCTGCCGGCTACGCCGCCGTCCACCTTGTCATTCGTGTTATCGCTCATAGTTCACTTTGCTTAAATTACAACAAGACCGCACCGGGGATCAGGCCGGCACGGGCCTGACATAGTCATCGGGCTGCCAGTACAGCTGGCCATCGCGCTCGTCCACGGGAATCGGACGCAGCCGGCCGCCCTTGCAGGGACCGCCCGCGCAATAGCCGCTCTCGGGCACGTAGATGGCGCCATGCGTGGAACACATCAGGTACAGGCCGCTGGACTCGAAAAACTCGCCCTCGGCCCAATCGAGTTCGATGGGTACGTGGGCGCAGCGGTTCAAATAGCCGTAGGCCTTGCCGCCATGGCGCACGACAAATCCCGTGGTGGTTTCACCGCCGGCCAGGACGGGAAAGCGCACACCCTTGCCGCCGTCGGCCACGGCATCGGCGGCACAAATGAAGACATCGACAACATCGTTCATCATGCGTGCTCGCTCAGCCATTGATGCAGGTCGGCCACCGTGGCGGCCGAATACAGCGGGTTGCAAGCCTGCAGCTGCTCCACGGGATGCGCCCCATACTCTACGGCAATACCTGCCGCGCCGGCATTGCTTGCCATCAACAAATCATGGCTGGTGTCGCCGATCATCACGGTACGGCGCATATCCTGCCCCAGTTCGCGCGTCAGCTCCTGCAGCATGGCCGGATGGGGCTTGGAAAAGGTTTCATCGGCGCAACGCGTCGCATCGAACAGGGACAGCAGCTTGACGGCGTTCAATGAACGATTGAGGCCGACACGGCTCTTGCCCGTGGCCACCGCCAGGAAGTACGCCTGCTGCGACAGTTCCTGCAGCATCTCGTAGACGCCGGGAAACAGGGCCAGCTCATGGTCGCGCGACAGATAGTGATAGCGGTAGCGTTCGGCCATGCGCGCATGGTATTTCGGCTCCACGTCGGGCATCACCAGTTGCATGGCTTCCTGCAAGCCCAGGCCGATCACGTGCGAGGCCAGCAACTCGGTGGGAATTGGCAAGCCCAGGTCTTTGGCTGACGCCTGGATGCACTTGACGATGGTCGAGGTACTGTCTATCAGGGTACCGTCCCAATCGAAGACGATCAGATCAAATTGCTTTCTTGCCATGTTTCCCGACGGCATAGCCGCCGGCTCCTTGAGAATGAATGATGGCGACTGACTACCTTGTGGGTAGTGTCGCGCGCACGGTGACTATTTAGCGTGCGGCAACGGCCAATGGTTTGCCCAAGCTTACCAAGAAACGCTCGCATTCGGCAGCCAGCGGCGCATTCAAAGTCATCGTCTTGCCCGTTTCCGGATGCGTAAACGTGATCTGGTGCGCATGCAGGAACATGCGCTTGAGGGCGCCGCGCGTGCTGTCCGCTTTCAGCAGGGCACGGTTGAGGGCAAAGTCGCCATATTTATCGTCGCCGGCGATGGGGAAACCGGACGAGGACAGATGCACGCGGATCTGGTGCGTGCGTCCCGTCTTCAATTCCGCTTCCAGCAAGGCGAAGTTGTGATATTTATGCAACAGTGAAAACACCGTGTGCGAGGCCAGGCCATCGGCCTGCACGGCCACCCGGCGCTCGCCTTCGGCCGTCGTATATTTGTGCAATGGCAACTTGATATGCTGGCGCGCATTCTTCCAGTCGCCGGCCACCAGCACCAGGTAGCGCTTGTCCGTGACGCCGTCGCGCATCTGCTCGTGCAGATTCGTCAAGGCAGAACGTTTCTTTGCAAGCAACAACAGGCCGGACGTGTCGCGGTCCAGACGGTGCACCAGTTCCAGGAACTTGGCGTCGGGGCGCGAGGCGCGCAATTGCTCGATCACGCCGAACGACACGCCCGAGCCGCCATGCACGGCCACGCCGGCCGGCTTGTCGATGACGAGCAGCTGCGCGTCTTCGAAGATGATCTTGAATTCGGCCGCCGGCGCGCCCGTGGCGGCCTTTTCGGCCACGCGCACGGGTGGAATGCGCACCACGTCGCCGGCGGCGAGACGGTACAGCTGATCGATACGGCCTTTATTAACCCGCACTTCTCCCGATCGCAAGATCCGGTAGATGTGGCTTTTAGGCACTCCCTTGCACACTCTTAATAAGTAGTTGTCGATGCGCTGGCCTGCTTCTTCTTCGGCGATCGTTACGAATTGGGCTTGCGGCTGAACCGGGGGTGTTGAAGGGGGAACAACATCATTTTGACTCTTCATTTACTATGTCTTCCCAGAAATCTCTCTAAGTCCTTCATTTTGAATATATAATTGTTTTTGCTGCGGCCCTGGCTGCTGCGAGTGTAAGAATAAAAGCACATTTTACACAGGGGCGTCTCCACCGGCCTCGCCAAATTGCAAATTCGGTGGAAAAAAATGTATATGCACCATCCCTGCGCGAATCAAGGTTGCACCGTAGTTGTAATCGGATAACGCGTGGAGATGCTGAAGTGAGTGTATTGGATTATAAGGATAAGTACCCGTTAGCGCGACTTATCGAGTCGGGCTCGCGGGTTGATGAAGTTGATAACGCTTGCCGTTTTCGCCAAACCCCGTATGCGGCCACAATACTGAGGGTTGTCGATGAATAGGCTGAGGCCAAGCCTCGCCATCGCGATCCCTGTAATAAGCCGGCTTACGATTTGGCTCTGAATTTGCTGACCACTTGCATTCTCTGCCCCCGATGCAGTTCATTCCCATTCGGGCTGTTTCAGATGAGTTGCAAGTGTCCTGTGCACTCGGCATGACGATCGACCTCACCGCGCCTGTTGCGGCCGTAACGTATACCTCGTACGCGTTGTTGCTCCGCACGCTAAGGCATTTCCCCCGCCAGCACTCCCGTTCTCGCATATATCCCTGTACTTCGCCGCTTCCCCGGAAGCGGCTTTGAGATGGCCTACGGGTCGCGGAGTTATAAAAATGAAACGCATGTTGTTTAATGCCACGCAGCAAGAAGAACTGCGCGTAGCGATTGTCGACGGACAAAAACTGATCGACATCGATATCGAGACAGCCGGGCGCGAACAGCGCAAATCCAACATCTACAAGGGCGTGATCACGCGCATCGAGCCATCGCTCGAAGCGTGCTTCGTCAGCTATGGCGAAGACCGCCACGGCTTCCTGCCCTTCAAGGAAGTTGCCCGCACGTATTTCCGCGAAGGCGTGGACGTGCGTAACGCTTCCGTCAAGGAAGCGCTGCGCGAAGGCCAGGAAATCATGGTCCAGGTGGAAAAGGAAGAGCGCGGCAACAAGGGCGCCGCCCTGACCTCCTTCGTCTCGCTGGCCGGCCGCTACCTGGTCCTGATGCCGAACAACCCGCGTGGCGGTGGCGTATCGCGCCGCGTGGAAGGGGAAGAGCGTCAGGAATTGCGCGAAACCATGGATAAACTGGACTTGCCTGCTGGCATGTCCGT
This sequence comes from Janthinobacterium sp. GW821-FHT03C08, assembly GCF_059420905.1. NCBI lineage: Bacteria > Pseudomonadati > Pseudomonadota > Betaproteobacteria > Burkholderiales > Oxalobacteraceae > Janthinobacterium > Janthinobacterium sp. GW821-FHT03C08. The sequence goes on from NZ_JBWKUP010000010.1 coordinate 280,940, forward strand.
CATTGCCCGCACCGCCGGCATCGGCCGCAACGTCGATGAACTGCAGTGGGACTTGAATTACCTGATGCAACTGTGGCGCGCCATCGAAGGCGCCGGCAAGTCGGCCAACGGCGCTTTCCTGATCTACCAGGAATCGTCGCTCGTCATCCGCGCCATCCGCGACTACTTCCAGCCCGACATCGGCGAAATCCTGATCGACACCGACGAGATCTACGACCAGGCGCACCAGTTCATGAGCCACGTGATGCCCGACATGGTGCACCGCGTGAAACGCTACAGCGACGACGTGCCGCTGTTCTCGCGCTTCCAGATCGAACATCAGATTGAAACGGCCTACAGCCGCACCGTGCCGCTGCCATCGGGCGGCGCCATCGTCATCGACCACACGGAAGCCCTGGTCTCCGTCGACGTCAACTCGGCCCGCGCCACGCGCGGCTCGGACATCGAGACGACCGCCTTCAACACCAACTGCGAAGCGGCCGAAGAAGTGGCCCGCCAGCTGCGCCTGCGCGACTTGGGCGGCCTGATCGTCATCGACTTCATCGACATGGAAGTGGCGAAGAACCAGCGCGAAGTGGAACAGCGCCTCAAGGATGCGCTGCACCATGACCGTGCCCGTGTACAAATGGGCAAGATTTCCCGCTTCGGCCTGATGGAACTGTCGCGCCAGCGCCTGCGCCCTTCGCTGTCCGAAGGCTCGCACGTGACCTGCCCGCGCTGCTCCGGCACGGGCCACATCCGCGATACGGAATCGTCCGCCCTGCAGGTGCTGCGCATCATCCAGGAAGAGGCGATGAAGGAAAACTCGGCCACCATCCACGTGCAGGTGCCCGTGGACGTGGGCGCCTTCCTGCTCAACGAAAAGCGCGGCGAAGTGCTCAAGATCGAGAACCGCCACCGCATCGCCGTGATCCTGATCCCGAACAAGCATCTGGAAACGCCGCACTACAAGCTCGAACGCATCAAGCACGACGATCCGCGTCTGGAAGACAGCCAGGCCAGCTACAACCTGGCCGAACACGCGGAAACCGACATGGCTTACAGCAAGCGCCAGAAGGAAGAAGCCAAGCCGCGCCAGGAAGCCGTCGTCAAGACGATCACCCCTGACCAGCCGGCACCGCTGGTCGAGCGCAAGCCCGTGGAAGTGAAGGCCGCCCCGGCGCCCGTACCCGCCGCGCCGCAAGGCCTGATCGCCAAGATCATCAGCTTCTTCACGGGCGGCCCTGCCCCCGTGGCACCGGCGCCAGCGCCTGTCGCGCCCGTCAAGCCGGCCGGCACTGCCGACCGTGGCGACCGCAACAGCCGTGGTCCCCGTGGCCGTGGCCGCAACGGCAAGCCTGGCCGCGAAGAGCGCGAACCTGGCCAGGGCCGTCCAGCCCAGGACGATGCCGCGAAAGAAGCGGAAGCACTGGAAAAAGCGGCCCGTCCGCCACGTCCGCCGCGTCCGCCACGCGAACCGCGTGAAGCGCGCGAAGCCGGCGACGCCACGGCAGCACCACGCGAACGGGGCGAGCGTCCTGAACGCGCGGAACGTCCCGAGCGCGCCGAGCGTCCGCCACGCCAGCCACGCGAAGCGCGCGAACCACGCGCCGACAAGGCTGTTGTTGCTGAAGTGAAAACGGAAGAGCTGGCATTGGTCGGCGCTACCGCCACCGCCGTCAATGTCGTCGTGCCGTCCAGCGGTCCTGCCGCCGACGCCGCGCCAACGAGCTTGCTGAAAGCGCCGGCGAATGCCGGTCCTGAAGGCGAAGAGACGGAAAACGACATCGAAGGCGAAGAACCGCGCCGCCGCCGCCGCCGCGGTGGCCGTAACCGCAACCGCCGCGACCGCGAAACGGGCGAGCTGATCGAATCGGCAAACGGTGAGAACGAAGGCCAGGACGCGCCGGTCATCAGCTTTACGGTCGCTCCGGCGCCGGAAGCCGAAGGCATTGCCGCGCCTGTGGCCGTAGTAGCCGCCGCGGTCGTCGCCGTCGCCGCGCCGGTGGAAGCTGCCGCCGACGCCGCACCAGCGGCCGTCGTGGAAGTGGTCGAAGTGGTGGAAGTGGCCAAGGTGGTAGACATCGCCAAGGTGGAAGCAGTTGCCGCACCGGCCGCCGAAGTGGTCGTACCGGAAGCCCCGGCCGAAGCAGTCGTTGCTGCAGCGCAAGCTGAACCAGCCGCTGCCGAGCCGGCACCAGCCGCCGAGTACAGCTTTGCGGAGAAAGCCGCGCCGGAAGCCCTTGCTCCTGCACCGGCTCCCGCTGCTGCGCCAGCGGAAATCATCGTCGAAGCCGTGCCGGTCGCCATCGTGGAAGCCGCCCCGGTGGTGGAAGCGGCGCCGCTGGTCGAAGCCATCGCCGTGATCGAAGACGCAGCGCCAGTGGCCGCACCGGCGGCTGAAGCGGCGCCTGCCGTCGTGGAAGCAGCGCCAGCGCCGGCCGCAGCCGCCCCGGCCGTTGCCGAAGCCGCCCCCGTGGCTGCTCCTGCACCGGTGACGGCGCCTGCACCGGCTCCCGTGGCCGCGCCGCTGGACTTGAACGCGGTGCTCGGTTCGGCCGGCCTGACCCTGGCCGCCACCGATCCGGAAAAACTGCGCCTGGCGCAGGAAGCTGCCGCCAAGGCTGTCGCCCCGGTCCGCAAGCCGCGCGAACGCAAGCCATTGCCGCCGCCATCGGACGAGCCGTTGATCCAGGTCAACACGCAGCGTCCATAAGCGCGCCGGGTTCGCCCAGCCGTCCATGATGAAAGGGGAAGCTCAGGCTTCCCCTTTTTTACGTCCCCACCTTTTGCCAGCCCGCCGCCATGCACGAGAACACCAACCTTCCCCGCCCTGCCCCCGTCAGCCTGCGCAGCGCCTTCTGGTACTGGCTCAAGCTGGGCTGCGTCAGCTTCGGCGGACCGGCCGGACAGATCGCCATGATGCATGCAGAACTGGTGGAAAGGCGGCGCTGGATCTCCGAGCAGCGCTTCCTGCATGCCTTGAACTACTGCATGCTGCTGCCGGGGCCGGAAGCGACCCAGCTGGCCATCTACATCGGCTGGCTGCTGCACCGCACGCGCGGCGGCATCGTGGCGGGGCTGCTGTTCCTGCTGCCCTCGCTGCTGCTGCTGATTGCCCTGTCCTGGCTGTACATGGCCTACGGCCACGTGGCCGCCATCGCCGCCGTGCTCTATGGCATCAAGCCGGCCGTCGTCGCCATCGTGGTGGCGGCCGCCTGGCGGCTGGGCAGGCGCACCTTGCGTAGTGCCGGCCTGATCGCCATCGCGGTGGCCGCATTTGTCGCCATCGCCGCGCTACGTCTGCCATTCCCGCTCATCGTGCTCGGCGCCGCCGTACTCGGCATGGCGGGCGGCCACTGGCTGCCCCGCCACTTCCAGGCCGCCGGCACGCCACACGGCGCCGCCGCCCGGCACGCGCCCGCCCTGATCGATGACGACACGCCCACGCCGGCCCACGCGCAGTTCAAATGGACGCGCCTGCTGGCCACGGCCGCCACGGGCCTGGCCCTGGCCTTGCTCGCCTGGCTGGCCCTGGCGCTGGCAGGCGGGGCAGACCAGCCGCTGGCGCAAATGGGCGTGTTCTTCAGCAAGGCGGCCCTGCTGACGTTCGGCGGCGCGTATGCCGTGCTGCCCTACCTGGTGCAGGGCGCCGTCGACCAGTACCACTGGCTGACGAGCACGCAGATGATGGATGGCCTGGCCCTGGGCGAGACGACGCCCGGCCCCCTGATCATGATCGTCGCCTTCATCGGCTTTGTCGGCGGCTGGAGCCAGGCCGTGCTGGGCAGCAACCTGTGGCTGGCGGGCGTGTGCGGCGCCCTGGTGACGGCGTGGTTCACCTTCCTGCCCTCGTTCATCTTCATCCTGGCCGGCGCGCCGCTGGTGGAAGCGACGCGGGGCAATTTGCGCCTGAGCGGCCCCCTGAACGCCATTTCGGCCGCCGTGGTGGGCGTCATCGCCAGCCTGGCCCTGTTCTTTGGCCGCCACGTCTTCTGGCAGGCAAACCCGCTGCCGCACTGGGACTGGCTGGCCATGGCCATCGCGCTGGCGGCCGGCGTGGCGCTGATCCGGTATCAAACGGGCACCATCAAATTGCTGCTCGCCTGTGCCATCTTCGGCCTCGTGCTATCGTATCTGCCTTGAACGACCTAACGTAACTAGTAACTGGCATCACTTTTATGGCTGACAAGATCATCTACCTCGCCGAGGCCCGCAATGGGGCCCTGGCGATACCCGACCGGCTGGAAAGCCCCAGCGGCAGCGTCGCCGACCGCCTGGGCCGGCCCCTGCACGACCTGCGCATCTCGATTACCGACCGCTGCAATTTCCGTTGCGTCTACTGCATGCCGAAAGACGTGTTCGACAAGAACCACGTCTACCTGCCGCACACGGATCTGCTGTCCTTCGAGGAAATCACGCGCGTGGCGCGCCTGTTCGTCGCCCACGGCGTGGAAAAGATCCGCCTGACAGGCGGCGAACCGCTGCTGCGCAAGAATATCGAAAAGCTCATCGCCATGCTGGCCGCCCTGCGCACGCCATCGGGCCAGCCGCTGGACCTGACCCTGACGACCAACGGTTCCTTGCTGGCGCGCAAGGCGCAAGCCTTGAAGGAGGCCGGGCTGAACCGCGTCACCGTGTCGCTCGATTCGCTCGACGACGCCACCTTCAAGCGCATGAACGACGTCGATTTTGCCGTGGCCGACGTATTGCACGGCATCGACGCGGCGCACGCGGCGGGCCTGGGACCCATCAAGATCAACATGGTCGTCAAGGCCGGCATGAACGAGCAGGAAATCGTGCCCATGGCGCGCCACTTCAAGGACACGCCCTACATCCTGCGCTTCATCGAATACATGGACGTGGGCGCCTCGAACGGCTGGAACTTGCAGGAAGTCATCCCTTCGGCCGACGTCGTGCGGCGCATCGCCGCCCACATGCCCCTGCTGCCCATTGACCCGAACTATGTGGGCGAGACGGCGGCGCGCTGGCGCTACGCGGATGGCCAGGGCGAAATCGGCCTCATTTCCAGCGTCACGCAAGCATTCTGCGGCGACTGCAGCCGTGCCCGCCTGTCGACGGAAGGCAAGCTGTACACCTGTTTGTTCGCCACCAGCGGCCACGACCTGCGCAGCCTGCTGCGCGGCGGCAATAGCGACCTGGAAATTTCCACCGTGGTGGCGCAGCTGTGGCGCGGCCGCGGCGACCGCTATTCGGCATTGCGCACCAGCCAGACGGACTTGACGGGCGGCACGCTTGAGCGCGGTAAAAAGAAAGTGGAAATGTCGTACATCGGCGGCTGAATCGGGCACGGCGCCCGCCCGCCGCTGCTACCATGGCGCATGCACCATTATTTCTACCTGACATGATCAATCCACAAGACATTACCGGCCTCGTCCTGGCCGGCGGCCTCGGCACGCGCATGGGCCACGGCGACAAGGGCATGCTGCCCCTGCACGGCCAGCCCCTGGTGCGCCACGTGCTGCAGCGCCTGGCGCCGCAAGTGGGCCGGCTGGCCATCAGCGCGAATGCCCATGCGCCCGCCTACGCCCGCTTCGGCCTGCCCGTGTGGCCAGACGTTCTGCCGGGCCAGCTCGGCCCCCTGGCCGGCCTGCACAGCGGCATGCAGCACGCCGGCACGCCCTACCTGCTGACGGTGCCCTGCGATTCACCATTGCTGCCGCCCGACCTGGCCGCGCGCCTGGCGGCCGGCCTCGTCGAACAGAATGCCGACCTGGCCATCGCCGTCACCGAGGAACGCGACCCGGCGACGGGCTCGGCCGTGCGCCGTCCCCATCCCGTCTTTTGCCTGGTGAAAACCTCCGCCCTGCCCCAGCTGGAGGCCTACCTGGCCGCCGGCGAACGCCGCATGCGCACCTGGCACGGTCCCCTGAAGCTGGCCGAAGTGCTGTTCGACGATGGCGCCGCGTTCGGCAACATCAATACGCCGGACGAGCTGGCCGCCCTGCAGGCGCGGGGATTGAGCGTGCCGCTGGCGCAGGCCATCCTGGCCGATGCCGTCGCGCCCGTCGCCGACATCGAGGAACTGCCGTTGCCGCAGGCGCTCGAGCGCATCCTGGCGGCCGACATCATCTCGCCCATCAGCGTGCCCGCGCACGACAATTCCGCCATGGATGGCTATGCGCTTTACGGAGCTGACCTTGGCGCCGACCTGGGCGGCGGCACGCCCGTGACCCTGGCCGTGGTCGACACCATCCTGGCCGGGCGTCCCGGCACGGTTAAAGTTGGACGCGGGCAATGCGCACGCATCATGACGGGCGCCGTCATGCCGGACGGCTGCGACAGCGTGGTGCCGCAGGAACTGGTGCTGCACGCCAGCGACGCCGGCATTACCGTGGCGCCGGATTGCATCCGCCCCGGCGATAACCGCCGCTTCAAGGGCGAGGACTTGATGCAGGGCCAGCCCGCCCTGCTGCGGGGCAAGCGCCTGGGCCCGGCCGAGCTGGGCTTGCTGGCCTCGCTGGGCATCGCCACCGTGCCCGTGCGGCGCCGCCTGCGCGTGGCCTTCTTTTCCACGGGCGACGAATTGCGCTCGATCGGCGAGCCGCTGGCCGCCGGCTGCATCTACGACAGCAACCGCTACACCTTGCTGGGCATGCTGACCCGCCTCGGCTGCGAGGTGCTGGACATGGGCATCGTCAAGGACAATCCACCAGCGCTGGAAGCGGCCCTGCGCGGCGCCTGCGCGCAAGCCGACGTCATCATCACCTCGGGCGGCGTCTCCAGCGGCGCGGCCGATTTTACGCGCGACATCCTGGCGCGCCTCGGTGACGTGGCCTTCTGGCAAATCAACATGCGCCCGGGCCGCCCCATGGCCTTCGGCAACATTTCCAGCGAGGGGCATTCGGCCCTGCTGCTAGGTTTGCCCGGCAACCCCGTGGCCGTGATGGCGACGTTTTATTTCCTCGCCCGCCCGACCCTGCTGCGCCTGATGGGCGCCGATGCGGACACGGCCGCCCTGCCGCTGCTGCAGGTGGCGGCGCAGGCACCGATCCGCAAGAAGCGGGGCCGCACGGAATACCAGCGCGGCATCGTCGAACGGGGCGCGGACGGACGCCAGCATGTGCGCGTGACGGGCGCGCAAGGCTCGGGCATCCTGCGTTCCATGACACAGGCGAACTGCATGATCGTGCTGCACGAAGCGCAAGGCCACGTGGCCGCCGGCGACCTCGTCGATGTCGTGCTGTTCCACGGCCTGACATGATGCGGCAGCCGCTGCTGGCGCTGGCCTTGCTTGCCAGCATGACGGCACATGCCGCCGACGTCACCCGCAATGGCTATACGCTACGCTACGATGAACGCATCGAGGCGGCCGGGGGGCGACCTGCAGGGCGCCGCCGTGGGCCGCATCCGCATCACCCGCGCCGGCGACGAGGCGCTGGTGTGGCAGGAAAACACGCCCTTGCAGCCCGGCTGCGGCGCCATTCCCGCCATCACCGTCCTCAATGACAGTTTCGTGGCCCTGTGCGGCCACCTGGGCGGGCGCCACTAGACGCAAAGGATCATCCTGCTGCAAGGCAACACACCAGGCATGGCCAGCGTCGACCAGTACGACGCTCCCAGTCCCGTGCGCGTGGAAGGCGATGGCGCGCTGGCCATCGACGTCGTGCGGCGCGACCTGTTTCCCGGCGAGCTCACGGGTCCCCATTACTTTCCAACCGTCTACCGCCTGCACCGCGATGCCGTCACCTTCGGCTTTGTGCCCAGCTTTGACGCCGCCAGCGCCGGGCGCTACTGGCAGCATTACCACGCCACGCGCCAGACGGCGCCAGCGGCTGCCGTGCTGCCGGAACTGCTGGCCTCCCTGCTGGCTGCCCAGTCCGGCAAGCAGCCCATCTGCGGTGAACTGGATGCCATTGCCAGGGAACTGCAGGGCGGCGTCGCGCCACAAGGACCCGGCGCCCGCGCCCTGATGCTGGACTGGCTGCGCAAGCTGCCGGCGGCCGGCTATCCCGCGTTCGACGGGCAAGCCTGCCCGGGCCGCTTCTAGCACCGCAAGCCGGCGCCACCGCCCGGCGCCGCCTCCCTCCTTCCCCGTATTTCCTGACGGCCTGCGCAGCGCGCAGCCGCGCGTCTGCGCCATCGCGCGCCCATCCATCCCAGCCTTGCATGCTAAAAAACAAGATAAAAATGATAATTATTTCTCGATATTAAATATAAACAAATACAACATTAATTGTAATAATTTTATTTATTAGTTGATATTGAAGTTTCTTCGGTGATAACATTCGAACTCGCGTAAAAGTTCAATTTTGACATTGTTTTCACGAGGAAACTACCAATGAAACACGGCCCATCGATCGCGGGCGCCTGCATGCTGGGCGCAGCAGTCCTATCCTGCATGTTGTCCCTGGCGCCACTGCCCGCCCACGCCAAGTCCGCCGCGCGCGCCGACGTGCTGGACAATTGCAACTGGAACCGTCCCGGCGTCGACCCGTTCATGGGCGACGTGGTGGCGGCCGTGGACCGCTATACGGATATCGCGCCGCCGGTGCGCGAACAGCTGAAGGAGCGCATGCGCGCGCGCCAGTACGATGAGATCGTCGTGATCAGCCGCGACGCCATCCGCGGCAAGGGCAATTACAATGCGCGCATCAGCGACATGCATTTCGGACCGGGAAGGGTGTGCCGCACCGTGACGCGCTCGGGCTGGAGCGATCAGATGCAGGAAAGGGGACTCGTGTATTGCGTGCAGGGCCAGTGCATCCTCGTGCCGACGATCTGCCGCAACGTCAGCCGCATCACGCAGGCGCCGGCAT